>JASJAS010000011.1 GCA_030066875.1 Acidimicrobiia bacterium
TCTTCATTGTCCATGAAGAACTCTTGGTTGGGTGCCTCCCGTTCCGGAGCCCGGGTGCGTCGCCGGCTGTTGATGATGAGGTAGCCGATCCAGACGAGGAAGACTCCAACCGCGATGGTCAGGACCACGCTGCCTAAACCGACATTGCTCGGCCCGACCGGTTCACTGCTTTCGGCAGTGGCAACTATGGGGAGGACGGAAGCAATCACAGGCAAGAAGGTCCTTGCGGGTAGGCGATCGTCTTCACAACGGCGCGCGGCGTTTCGAGCACCGCGCCGGTGTCGATGATCAGGTTGCCCTGGCTGTCGATCTCGAGCGCGAACCGATCCATGTTGCGCGGGGCAGGTCCACTGTCGTATTCACCGTGGAAGTTGTACTTGGAGCCGTGGCAGGGGCACTCGAAACCTTGTGATGACAGGCACTCCGGGACGCGGCATCCCAGGTGAACACACTTCTGCCAGAGCGCCATCAGGCCCTGTTCGCCGCCCTCGGCCCCGGCCACGACGGGAAGGCCTTCGAATGAGCTCCCCGGGAGCTCGGCAGCGCCCATTGGCACGAGCCATGCCTGCGCTTCGGGGAAGAAGACCGGCTGGATGCTGCCGTCGCCGGGCACAACTTGGGCTCGAAGATCTGCCAAAGGACCGGCGTTGATCTTGCTGCCGAAGCCGCCTTTCAGCTTCGGCCAGAAGAACGCGAGCATGCTGATGCTGAGCGTTCCCAGGAATCCGCCGCCGAACAGGCCGAGCGCGGCCCGATTGAGGAACATGCGCCGGGTAACCCCTAGGTCGTCCGCCGAAACCGGTTCGCGCGCATCTTCGAGCGCGGCGGGAAGCTCGGCGTCATCGCCCGCCTCGGGTGGCGGCACGGTTGTTTCCGGCTCGGGCTTGCGCGACACGTCCCGCTTGGCTGCATCTTTGTCGAACTCGCCGACGATGGGTCCGGCGCTGGGCCCGCGCCGCCACGCGACCGCAAACACTCCGGCCGCCACGAGGATGCCGATCCCGATCAATGCTGTGACAAATATCGCTGTTGCACTCATGGTCTGGCCGGGTCCTTGTCCATCAGAAATCGAAGAAGATGCCGTCTACCCAGGGGAACGAGAAGTTGAATCCCGGGCCCCGGAAGAACGAGCCGTATGTCGTCAGTACTGCAGAGGCGAAAACGAAGAAGCTGAAGATCATGATGGCGAGCTTGCGGTCTGAGGGTTTCACCGCGGGGTTCTTGTCCACATACGGGATGAGGGCAAGACCGATCAAGCCAAACGTCGGGATGATGACGCCGGCGACCTGCGGATCGAAGTAGGACAGCAGCTCCTGCAGGCCGAGGAAATACCAGGGCGCCTTCGAAGGGTTGGGCTGTTCGTTGAAGTTGGCGAACTCGAGCAACGGGGCGTCGACAAACACCGAAAAGACAATCAGCCCCGCGGTGACGACCATCAAGGCAACGAACTCGATCGCCAGCAGATGGGGCCACACGCTCACTTTGTCCTGAGGTGAACTCTTCACCTGTTGGATCGCGCCCGCTTTGACGACGGTGAGGAGGCGCTGGGTGGTTACGCCCTCAGGAATGGCCGGGGCCGCGGGTGCCGCCGCCGGAGCTGCTGCGGCCGCCGGGGCAGCAGCAGCAGGAGCCGCTGCCGGTGCGCTCGCCATGGCGGGGATCGGCTTGCCTTCCGTGCGAGCCCGGCCTTCCATGGCCCGCTGCAATAGCGAAACCGGAACACCGAGGGCGGCCGACTCGGCTTCCAGGTCTCTGACGGGGCCGGAGGCAGCCGCGGCAGGAGCAGGTGCTTCAACGGGCGCGGTATCGCCTTGGGCAGGTTCGGGATCTGCTGCCGCCGGTGCCGGTGCCGCCGATTCCTGTGGAGGCGGCGGGGCCTCGCCCTTCAGTTCAGCCAACACCTCTTCGACATCGCGGCCTTCGGCCTTGGCACGGGCCTCGGCCGAGCGGCGCAGCAGGTGTTCGGGTAGGCCGGCCATTTAGAGCGGCCCCGAGATTCCGCCATCTTTGCGGACCCGCCAGAAGTGGACGGCCATGAAGACAACGATGATGAAGGGTAGGAATAGGACGTGTAAGACGTACCAGCGCAACAGCGTATCCGGGGTGATCTGCACGCCGCCGATCAAGGCAAAGGACACTTGGTCCCCGACGACAGGCGCATAAGCCCCCATGTTGCTGCCGACGGTCACAGCCCACAGTGCCAGCTGGTCCCAGGGGAGCAGGTAGCCGGTGAACGACAGCAGCAGGGTCAGTGTGAGCAGCACAATGCCGACCACCCAGTTGAACTCACGTGGTGGCTTGTATGCGCCGTGGTAGAACACCCGAGCCATGTGGAGGAAGACGGTCAGCACCATGAGGTGAGCCCCCCAGCGATGCAGGTTGCGCACCAGTTGTCCAAAAGCAACGTCGGTGGCGAGAGCCTGAATGTCCAGGTATGCCTGGGGTGAAGTCGGCCGGTAGTAGAACATCAGGAAGATGCCGGTGATCGTTAGCAGGATGAACAAGAAGAAACTGAGGCCGCCGAGACACAACGTGTAGGAGAGGCGGACGGCGTGTCGTTTCACCTTCACCGGATGCAGGTGATACAGCACGTTGTTCATGATCACGTAGGAGCGGTTACGCGGCGAGTCGGTGTAGCCGGCCCGGAAAGGGGATCCGGGGCGGAAGATGCTCGACCAGACCTGGCTGGTGCGAATGTGATCGCCGGCCTGGGTGAGACGCTCCCTCAGCCCGACTCTTCCGTTTCCGTTTGCCAACTCTTCTCCTCAATCCTTACCAGCGGATGCCGTACATATAGCCGTTCTTGAAATCCCGATCGCCAGTGTCGTACTCCCAAGGTTTGTCGGCGAATTCTGCGTTTTGGTCTGCCACCGAGCCGGTGAACTTGCCCAGCGAGATGACCCCCGTTGGGCAGCGATCGATACAGAGAGCGCAGCGGGTGCAGGCGTCCTCGTCGACTACGAAGAAGCCCAGGTTCTCCGGCGAGTCCTTGGGATCGTCGACGTTGCTCGCTTCGCTGATCGCGTCCATCGAGAGGTAGTGGATGCACTTCCACGGGCAGATGTCGACACAGCCCTCGCAGAGAATGCACTCGGATTGGTTGATATGTAGAAATTGCTTGGGCTTGACAGCGGCCTTGAGGTAGGACTCGTCGACCACCGCGAGCTGGTAGTCGTCTCGGGTGTCAATGAGCTCGGTCCAGGCTTCGTTCGCCATCGTCTACTTCCCGGCCTTCTGCAGCGGACGCCCGTAAGTCGATACCGACTTCTTCTCCGCCTTCTTCTTCTCGCGCTTGGCGCGAATCTCGTCGCGCCTCTGCCAGGCGATCATCGCCGCCGCAATCCCGCCCGTGACCACGAGCGAGTACGTTCCGGACACGATGTCCTTGACCGCGGCCGCCGAGATGTTCACCTCGTTGCCGCCGATCAGATCGGCAGGGATCTGCACCCAGAGCTTCTGATCGGTCCATTCCCACACGGCTTGTGTATAGGTGAGCCACTCGTTGGGGATGACACCGAAGAGGATGATCATCAGCCCCGTGAACAGCAGCCCGCCCAGCGCCGATCTGGCCCAGGTCATCGGCTTCTCGTAGAGGAATGCGAGCGCAGTGCCTCCCATCAGGATGAGCACGCCGCCTAGCGAAACCAGCTGCCCGATCAGCACCCAGCCCCATCCTCGAGGCAGGTTCGGATAGAGCTTCCGGCCAACGTCATCCACCTCGGGTAGTCCGGTGAAATGGGCCCAGAGGGCACCGGCAATCGCGAGAACCAGACCGACGACCATGGCGGCAATGCCGAGGTCGAAGTTTCTGTCTCTGCCTTCAGCCATCGATCGTCCCGGTTCGAATACTCTCAAGGTGGCGTCATTCTAAGCCACGCATACACTGTTGCGAGCCCCCCGCATGGCGCCGACGGCAGCCACCATAGTTGCATCCTTCAATAGCGGGGGAATCACTCTGCCAGGCCCGCATCGGGTGGCTCTGCAACCGGTGCCGGTGCGCTACCCGACGACCACGCCGCGCCGATTCGCTGCCCGTGCAGGCGCCTCGGTTGCCGGCTCATTCTGCGGGTGTTGAGCGAGTTCGGGAATCTTCGGTGCAGCTGGCTATTCTGCCGGGGCGACCATCCGAGACGCACACCGAGAAAGGGACTAGGCAAGGGTGACTGCCGAGGTTTCTCAGGACAACCAGATGGCTCAACCGGCGGCCTCATCGCAGAGCGTCGCCCGCCACCACCTTGCCGCTTCCCTCGGGTTTCTCATAGTCGGCGTGACGATGCTGGCTCTGGCCAGCGTCCAGTATGTATCGCCTGATCTGTTGAGCGGCTGGGGTCCGATTTCTTACGGACGGCTGCGTCCGGCAGCGGTCCACTTCCTTCTATACGGATGGCTCACTCTGGGTTTGATCGGCGCCATCTACTACGCGGTGCCTCGCCTCACCGGTGAGAACCTGACCGATCCGTTGATCGCCCGGATCGGATTCATCCTGATGTCGATCGGTTACGCGTTGGGTGGTATCGCCATCCTCGCCGGGCTGAGCGAGGGGATCCGCTATCTGGAGGCGCCGCCGCTTGCCGACATCATCGTGCTGCTGGGAATGGTGGCAATGTTGCATTCGGTGGCCCGGACACTGGCTCGCCGCAACGACCGGCAACGCAGCCCGGCGGAGTGGTTCATGCTGGCAGCGATCATCTGGCTGGTCGGTCTCCATTTCATCGGCAATCTCTCGATGCTTTCGTTGCTTGCCACCCTCGTCTGGAGCCAACCGCCGGTACTTCACGGAATCAATACCGCCCTTCTCGCCGGCTTCTATCGGGCTGGGATCATCGGCATGTGGCTTGCCACCGCCGGTGTCGGCGTCGTTTACTTCGTCGTGCCCCGGCTTGTGGGGCTCACCCGCTTCAGGGCGACTCGTATGTCAGTTGTCGGTTTCTGGGGCCTGGGTATTGCCTGGGCCTTCACCGCCACGGCCGAGCTGACCTTCACCCCGGTTCCGGACTGGCTGGAGACCATCGGCGTCATGTTCTCCATGGCATTGCTGCTCCCGGTCGCCACGATCATCGTCGACATTCACAACGCTGCGCGGGGCCGGCTCGGTGTCGTTGCAGACAAAGATCGCGCCTCGCTTCGGTTCGTCTATTTGGGGCTGGTGCTCTTCGGGGCGATGCCGGTCCTCAATCTGATGCAAGCACTGCGTGCCTCCGGCGGGCTGGTGGGCTTCACGGATTGGGTTTACGCCATGGAGGTGCTGGTACTACTCGGCGCCTTCAGCGCATGGCTCTTCGCCTACATCTATCACGTCGCTCCTCCGATGGTCACCAGAGATGCCCGCCGTGTGCAGCTGTGGCACCTGTGGCTCACGATTGACGGTCTTGCGATCGCAGTCCTGGCGATGATCACCGGCGGTCTGGTTGTCGGTGCCACCTGGGCGGGCGGCGGTGCCGACGGGCTTGCCTCCGTCGGAGACGGGTTCGAATCGACTGCGGACGCGATGTGGAACTACGGGTTTGCCATTGCCCGGATGGTCGGCCTGATGCTCTTGGCAGTTGCGCAGGCTCTGCTCTTTGCCTACGCAACGGTTGCTTGGTTCCTCGCGGAGGATCGCGACACGGTCTTGACTATCGACCCGGTTCTCGACGCCGGCGGCCAAGAAGTCAACGAAGAGCTCGAGGTGGCTGCGGCCGCCGAGCCGGGCTGGCTGCGCATAGGCAGCCTGGCACTTGTTGCCGGGATCGGCGTCTTCTTGATGGTCGTGCTGCTGCCTGCACAGGAAGCGGAGTCGGCCCAGCCCACGATCCTCGCGGATGAATCGAGGCTCTTTGTGGAGGAGAGCGACGCCGCGATCGGCCGTGACATCTACCTGAGCGAAGGATGCTCGTATTGCCACACTCAAGTGGTGCGGCCCATCGTCACCGATGTGGGTCTTGGCCCGGTGAGTCAGCCAGGTGATTATGCCCATGAGCAGCCGGTGCTTCTGGGGGTAGCTCGGATGGGGCCCGATCTCATGCACGTTGCCGGCCGCGGTGCAGTATTTGTGGAGCAACTCACCGAGCCGCGGGCGGATCGGCCGTGGTCGACGATGCCCTCTTACGAGTACCTTTCCGAGGCCGACCTCGCGGCGCTGGTTTCCTACTTGAACGGTTTGAGGTGAGCTGATGGACGAACTACTCGATCAGGTCGCAGCAGACACCGGGGTACCCGCCGATCTCTTGGAACGCGCGGCTCGCGCCCGAGCCAGTGTCCAAGGTGTCGAGGTAACCGCACTCGTATCGGGTTGGGCGGGCGGCGAAGCGCCAACGCCCGCTCCCGCTGAGGACAGCGCGCCGGAACCTGCTGCGGCCCCTGAGCCGCCCGGTGGTGCCGGCCAGCTGCCCGAAGCATTGCTCCGCCGCAGTGCAGCCGCCCGGGCCAAGCGCGAGGGTCGCCCGCTCGATGAGGTCTTGGTGGAGATGGGACTGAGTCCCGAGGGAGATACGTCTGCGCCGCCGGCTGCCGAACCGGCACCGGCGGCCCAGGCGCCCGCTCAACCAGAGGAAGCGGAGGAGGAGGAGCCGGCCATCGAGGAACCCGCCGTGGAGGAGGAGCCGCAACCGGTTTTCGCCGGGTTCCCTCGATGGCTGGCCGCTTCTTTCATCATCATCCCGATGGTTGCGCTGCTGTACGCAGGCTTGGCACCGCACGGTCCGGACTGCGGACAGTCCGGTCAGCTTGCGGTCAACCCCTTGACCGGCGAAGCCCAGGCTTGTGAGGGCGACGCCAGCCCGTTCTTCAGCCTGGGTCAAGCCATCTACAACGCGCAGTGCACGGCCTGCCACGGGGCCGGCGGTGGTGGTGGAGTTGGTCCTGCGTTCACCGGCGGGGCCATCCTGGCGACATTCTCCGGCTGCAACGACCACATCGAGTGGATTGCCATCGGCAGCAACGACTGGCCGGAGGCCACCTACGGCGACACGGCAAAACCGGTTGGCGGCGTCGGGGTGATGCCCGGATATCAGAACTCGCTCAGCGAAGAGGAGATCGCATCGGTTTCGCTCTACGAGCGGGTTGCCTTCGGTGGGGAGGACATCGTCGAAGCGGAGATCTCCTGCGGTCTCGTCGAGGGCGAAGCAGGCTGAGCGCTCCATAGGCGGTTGCGGTCCCATTCCGTTTTTCACGCGGGTAGACCTGTAGCCACGAGCGGTGCCGAGATGGCGCCGCGCAAAGAAGCGGAGTGCTCATGCTTCAACGCTTGGCCAAGACCTTCCTGATAGCGGCGGTAGTCGCATTGGTACTTGTACCGACGGTGGCTATCGGATCACACGACTACAAGGATGTTCCCGACTCGAATGTCTTTCACGGCGACATCAGTTGGATGGGAGAAAACGAGATCACGAAGGGCTGCAATCCGCCGGCAAACGACATGTTCTGTCCGGGCGACAACGTAACCCGGCAGCAAATGGCGGCCTTCATGAGGAGAGCGGCAGAGAACCAGGTAGTTGATGCCGGGATGCTTGATGGCATGGACAGCACTGACTTCGTGCCTATGTCGTATACCCCCAACTTGATGACACTCACCTTCGCTGCCGTCGACGTAGCGCCGGGCACAGGGGTCATCCCGGGCCCGGGGATAGGGCCGGTGATGACACTCGACTTCGAGGTGCCGGTTGATGGTTCGATCCTCGTCACGCATGCGACCTCGGTAGGGCTCCATGCCGGCGATACCGCATACGCAATGGCGCCGACGCTTGGTACTTGCGGAGCCATGGAGTTCGCAATTGCGGCCTACGGTCATGTCGAAACGGGGCATGAGTACGACAACGTCGCTGGCGTAATACCCTTCAACGTCACGGCCGGCGCTCATACGCTGACTTACTGTGGAAGCGTTGAGGCAAACGACGTCAATGCATTGTCATTCCAGGTCGGAGTTGTATACGAGGCTGGCGGGATTGCTCCCGACATCGAGCTGCCACCAGTCATGTCAGGGCCGGAGACGGCTTGGGAATAGTCAACTAGTCGCACCTGAGGGCCCGTCCCACGGGACGGGCCCTCAACGCGTTTCTCGAGAGTGGCGCACCACTGAGTCATATAGTGGACTCGAGAGCGACAATGGCGAGTAGGAGGGTTCACGGTGAACGTATCTGAATTGTCGACATTGATCGGCACCGAGTTGGGCGTCTCCGACTGGCTGATGATCGATCAAGAGCGGGTCAACGGGTTCGCCGATGCGACTCTCGACCATCAGTTCATTCACGTCGATCTGGAGAAGGCGGCGATGACGCCGTTTGGGGGAACGATCGCGCACGGCTATCTGACCTTGTCGCTGTTGCCCCACTTCCTCGAGGCCGCCGCGGTCCCCCTCGAAGGCACCCAGATGGTGATCAACTACGGCACGGACAAGGTGCGGTTTCTGCAACCGGTCCGGGTCGGCTCGCGCATCCGAGCACGTGCAACATTGGCGGCTGCCGAAGAACGCCGTCCCGGGCAGTGGCTGCTCAAGGAAGCTGTAACCGTCGAAATCGAGGGTGAGGAGAAGCCGGCAATGATCGCCGAGGTACTCATGCTCTATTTCGTCGCTTAGATCGGTCGATCTGCCGTTCTTGCGGACATCCGCTGCCCTAGACGCACCCGAGGTACGCAAGAACCGGTAGCCTCGCGTCTTCATGATGAATCCCGATGTCCTCGTCGTCGGCGGCGGCCCCGGTGGCGCAGCAGCCGGTTACTGGCTCGCCCGGCGCGGGCTGGAGGTCGCCGTGGTCGAGAAGAAGCATTATCCGCGTGAGAAGGCCTGCGGCGACGGTCTGACTCCGCGGGCCATCAAGCAACTAGTCGACATGGGGTTCGACTTCGACGGCCACCACCGCATCGTCGGGTTGCGCGCGTATGCCGGTGACACCCGTTTGGAGATGCCTTGGCCCGAGCACTCGATGTATCCCAACTGGGGTGCGGTTATTCGACGCGCCGACCTCGACATGGAGGTTGCCGCCCTCGCCGAGAAGCAAGGTGCGGTGGTGTTGACCGGGACTGAGGCCGTCCCGGTGGTAGATGCTGGCGACCTCAGAGGCGTGGCCTTGAAGCGTGACGGCTCTGAGTCCGAGACCGTCGTCCCGAGAATGGTTGTCGTAGCCGATGGGTCGTTGTCGCGTTTCGGCCGCAAGCTCGGTATGCAGCGTCGGAAGGACTACCCCTTCGCCCTTGCTGTGCGTGGCTACTGGGAGAGCGACAACTCGGGGGATCAGTACTTGGAGAGCCAGCTCGACATCCGGGATCGGGAAGGGCGGGCGATGCCCGGCTACGGCTGGGTGTTTCCGCTGGGTGACGGCGAGATCAACATCGGTGCCGGTGCGCTGTCGACTTTCAAGGGCTGGAAGGACCTCAACACCTCACGCCTGATCGAGGCATATGTGGAACAGCTTCCCGCGTATTGGGGAGTTACCGAGGCCTCGGTGACACGGGAACCGATTGGGGGCAAGCTGCCGATGGCCATGTCCGTCGGGCCTCGTTTTGGACGCAACTGGGTGGCGGTCGGAGATTCCATGGGTGCGGTCAACCCGTTCAATGGGGAGGGCATCGACTACGCGTACGAGACGGCTCGGCTCGCCACCGACTACATCGCCGATGCGATAGCGACCGACAACCCCGGCCTGCTGCGCGGGTACTCGGCGGCAATCGACGACATCTATTCCGACTATCTGCGGGTAGCCCGCCGCTTTGCGATGGTCATCGGCTACCCGGCGGTGATTCGGCGACTCACTCACCTTGGGATGCGATCGCGGCCGTTGATGGAGTGGGCCTTCAAGGTCATGGCCAACCTGCTGGAACCCGAGGAGCGTGGGCTCTCGGAACGGATCTACGGAGCCATCGAGAGCATCGTCAAGGTGACCCCCGACCCGCTTATCAAGTAACTCGGCGATCAATCACGTAGCGGTGCAGGAAACCTCTTTGTGCTTCTAGCGAGGCATGGAACTCCGGCGAATCGTGGTAGAGCAGCCCGAAGTGACCGCCATCGATCTGAACGAGTTCCTTGGGTTCGCTGGCGAGTTCGAAGCTGTGGCGGGCGACATCGCTGTTCGCCCCCGCCATCTCGTCTTCCTCGGCAATCACGAGCTGCAGCGGCACATCAACGTGGGCTATGCACGGTTGCGATTCGAAAGGTCGGAACGTCTCGAGCAGCTCGAATGTGGCCCTGTTCTGCCACTTCGTGCCATACCTAGCCCCGTAGTTGATGAACCAGTGGAACGATGTGAGAGTCGGAAGATGTGACGGAGCTGCCTCCTGGTCGACCGATACCACTGGAAGCGGCCCGATGACCTCGCGGTCGTATGCGTCGAGATCGCCCGAACGTAGGACCTCTTGCATCATTGCAAACCATTCACCGTCGGCGTCGGCCGGCAGGATCTCCTCACCAAAAGCGGGAACCTGGGCTATGACTGCCGCGACTCGGTCGTCGACTGCGGCCACGACGAGAGCGATACCGCCGCCGATGCTGTCACCCCAAACAGCGATGCGATCGGGATCCACGATGTCTCCAAGCCCCGCGACGTAGCCGATCCCCGACTGGAGGTCGCGTGCCTGTTTCCACTCGTTCACAGCCAAGCGCGGTTCCCCGTCGCTGAGTCCGAAGCCACGGGGATCAAACAGGAGCGCAACGACTCCCATTTCGGCGAACGCCTCGGCATAACGATCTGCGACCATTCCAGTCGCGGTCGCAGTGAAGCCGTGGAGCATGACGATCGCGGGAGCGAGCTCATCGGATGGCTCGGGCTCAAAGAGCCACCCGCGCACCGTGGTTCCCTCGGAGTCCAGCTCCACGATTCGCGACGCCACGGTCATCCGCTGCGGTCCTTCGGATGGGGCTCGTAGTGGCGGGCTGATTCAGGCTCGATGGGATTCCACTCCTGGAGCTGGTCGCAGACGAGGTGCCCGTCGATGCGGTTTGAGAAGGACAGCTTGAACACGCCCTCGGCGGGAACCCAGCATCCTTCACCCCTGAGCTCTATGTCAGCCCACCACCGGGCGTAGGCCTCATTTCGGTTGACTGCCCACAAGTCGTGTCCGCCGTCGAGAAACCGTATTCGCTCTGTCAAAACCCAATGCCAGAACTCCGCGATCTGGGCGCGACCCTTCATCCGTTCTCCTGCCGGCCACGGTTCCTCATACGGGGTGACCACGTAGAGGGCATCCGGCGCGAACAGCAAAGAGGCTGCTTGGGCATCGGCCGTGCGCCATGCCGCGTAGTACCTATCGAGCCAATCCTTTGCCTCGTCGATGGTCACGGGCAGCACCTGGTGTCCCTTTGCTCGGCCGGCATTGCGTTCGAAGCTACACGCGCGATTCCATACGTGGGCTCGCATTCTCCAGTGCGGGCGGCTCCTCCCGCAAGGACCGGAGGTGGTGGTGCCGGTTAATTCCAGACGGGCGTGGCCGACGGCAAATGTGTACCCAAATGCTCTCGAGGGGTGCCGATGACCGACCTATTGCGGATCGATGACACACCGATCTCGGATCGGGATCGAACCGCGTTTGAGACCGCCCCTATCGCCATGTGGCAGGAGGACTTCTCCGGGGTAGCACAGCTGTGCGACGAGTTGCGCGATCGCGGCGTGCACGACCTCTACAGCCGTTTGCTTGCCGACCGGGACTTGCTGCTCGATGCTATCGGGCGGATCGTCGTTGTCGATGTCAACGAGGCGGTGTTGCGATTGGTCGGGGCAGACAGCAAGGAGGACCTCATAGGTCCGTTGCCTGCGGAGCTGATCAACGATGAGTCGCATCCCTCATTCATCGAGCAGATCATGGCGGTCTGGGAGGGGAGGGCGATTCACGAGTTGGAGCTGACCGGAGCCCAGTTCTCGGGCACGCGTATGGATTGCACCCTGCATTGGGCGGCGTCACTCGTGGACGGCGTGCCCGACTACTCCAGGGTCGTTGTCGTGATTCGCGACGTTACCGACAAGGTCCAGGCCGAACGTCAGATACACGAGCAGGCCGAGCAGCTGGAAGTCCTGCTCGAAGTAGGACGCCAGATCTCCTCGAGCCTCGACCTCGGCACGATCCTGCAGCGCATCGTCGACGCGGCCGTCGAACTGATAGGAGCCGACGAAAGCCTGATTCTTCTCCTCGATAGAGAAACCCATAGCTTGAATCAGGCGGTGTCGCACAGCCATTCGTCCGACGAGGGGGCAACCCGCACCTGTCGAGAAGTCCTGGATGGGATCAGCAGCTGGGTGGTTGAACACGGCCGCGCGGCGATCTCCCAAGACATTGCTACCGACGAACGAGCGCGACGGGGAGATGCCCCCGGTGTGCAGTGTGTCCCCGGGACCTCGGTCGGTGTGGCGCCGATAGTCGCCGACGGCGTGGTCATCGGGACGCTGACTGCACTCAACAACTCTTCATCCAAGCCGGTGACTGAAGCCGACCTCTCCATGATCATGACTCTGGCTGCCCAGGCGGCTGTTGCCATTCAGAACGCCCGGCTATACGAGGACATCCGGGTCGCCCATACCGAGCTCCAGGAGACTCAGGCGCAGCTGCTGCAAGCCCAGAAGCTCGAATCCATTGGATCATTGGCGGCCGGAATCGCTCACGAGATCAACACGCCGATCCAGTACGTCGCCGACAACACCCGTTTCCTCATCGAAGCCGCCACCGCCAACGGTTCTGTGCAGACCGCAGTCGATCAGTTGGTCGCCGCGGTCGAATCCGGCGGCGACACCGCCGCGGCCCTGCGTTCCCTCGAGGCAGTCAAAGAGGAGGCGGACTTCGAATTCCTCGTCGAAGAGATCCCAATGGCGTTGCAGCAGACGCTCGAAGGTGTCGACCGGGTCGCGGACATCGTGCGCGCCATGAAGGAGTTTGCCCATCCGGGGAGCAAGAGCATGGTGAGCGTGGACCTGAACAGGTCACTTCGAACAACCGCCAAGGTGTCGCGTAGCGAGTGGAAGTACGTCGCCGACATCGAGTTCGACCTGGACGAAAGCCTTCCGCTGGTCCCGGCGCTGGCCGGTCCGCTGAACCAAGTGTTCCTGATCATGATCGTCAACGCCGCACAGGCCATCGAGGGTGCGACATCGGAGACCGGGAACGGATCCGAGCCGGAGAAAGGTCGCATTGACATCGTTAGCCGAAGGGATGGCGACTGGGTCGAGATTCGGATCAGCGACACGGGTCCCGGTGTTCCGGCGGGAATCCTCGATCGTATCTATGACCCGTTCTTCACAACCAAGGATGTCGGTAAGGGCTCCGGACAAGGGCTCTCGATTGCCCGGTCGGTCATCGTCGAGCAGCACCGCGGCGAGCTGGGATACGACGACGCCGGCCCCGGCGCCACCTTTGTAATACGTCTTCCCTTGAGCGAGGAGGTCGTTCCGTGAGATCGATGCGGATTCTCTTTGTAGATGACGAGCAGCTTGTCCTTGCCGGCCTGCGTCGCATGTTGCGGCCCCTCCACAAGGAATGGGACATGGAATTCGTGACCTCGGGCAATGACGCGCTCGTAGCACTCCAGCAGGACGAGTACGACCTGGTCGTGTCCGATGTGCGCATGCCGGGCATGGACGGAATCGAGCTCCTCGACCGAATCCGCGAGACCCATCCGGACCTCATCCGCGTCATCCTCTCCGGTCACAGTGATCAGGTCGACACGCTGCGCTCCACTGCGGTTGCCCATCAATACCTGGCCAAGCCGTGCGAGGCCGACGTCATCCGCTCTACTGTGGCCCGCTCGACCGCGCTCCGTCACGATCTCAGCGATCCGGAGCTGCTGGCTGCCATCGCCGCAACGAAGAGCCTTCCCAGCGTTCCGGCCCTCTACCAGCAGCTCACTGAGGAGCTCACGTCGGGCAGCGCTTCTCTGGCGGGCATCGCCTCGATCGTTGCCCAAGATCCCGCGCTCACGGCCAAGATCCTGCAGATAGTGAACTCCGCTTTCTTTGCACTGCGACGAGAGGTCGCCGACATCGAGCAGGCCGTGACCATGTTGGGGACAGACACGATCATGGCGCTGGCGCTGACGATGCACCTTTTCAGCCAGGGCGAGATGAACGCCCAGCAGAAGCTGGTCGTGGAGAAGGTCTGGACCCGGGCGCTCGCAGTCGCCACGCTGGCCAAGGCGATCTGCACAGCCGATGGCAATAACCACGCCGTAGCCCAGGAGGCTTTCCTCGCGGGAATGTTGCACGACGCGGGCAAGGTCGTCCTTACGATGAACTGGCCGGACAGAATCTCCGAGCTGGCCGACGCCGATGTCGAGTCGGAACGGGAGGCGTTCGGTTCCGATCACGCGCTCGTTGGTGCATATCTTCTGGCCATGTGGGGTTTGCCGGATGTGATCGTCGAAGCAGTCGCGTATCACCATGAACCGTCGCTGGTCGCAACTGTCGATTCTCCAGTGCTCACTGCGGTCCACGTTGCCCACGCCCTCGAAACGAGGCAGAACGGCGAGCCTCCTGCCTTTGATCAGGCCTACCTCGAACCGGCCGGGCTGGCCGACCGCGTAGAAGCATGGCTTCAGGTTGCCGAAGATGTGGCCTACGAGCGGGAGAACGCGTGAACAAGCGAGTCCTCCTCGTCGACGATGAACAGCGGGTGCTCGACGGATTCCGTCGCAACCTGCGCAGGCAGTTCGATGTGGTGACCGCCAACTCAGGGCAAGAGGGGCTGGCTCAGATCGAATCCGCCGGCCCGTTCGCGGTGGTCGTCTCCGACTATCGGATGGCCGAGATGCACGGAGTCGATTTCCTGTCGCGGGTTGCCGAGGCAGCCCCCAACACGGTTCGCATGATGTTGACCGGGCAGGCAGACATGCAAGCCACAATCGCCGCAATCAACGACGGTCGGATCTTCCGCTTCCTCACAAAGCCATGTCCGCCTGAGGCTCTGGCGGCAGCCCTGCGCGAAGGCATCGACCAATACCGGCTGATCGAGGCCGAACGCGAACTCCTGGAGAAGACGCTCCGGCAGACGGTTCAGGTGCTCATCGACATCATCGGGTTGATCGATGCCGACACGCATCGCCACAGCGTTCGCATAAGCCAGCGAGTGTCCGGCCTGTGCGATGCGCTTGGTCTGGAGCGGTCCTGGGAGTACACGCTTGCTGCGACATTGAGCCAGTTGGGCGCCATTGCTCTGCCGAGTGTTGTCGTCGATCGCTTTCGCCGTGGCGAGGCTCTTGGCAAAGCCGACCAGAAGATGATGAACACCCATCCCCAGTCGGCCCACAACCTGCTGGTTCGGATCCCTCGGCTGGAACGGGTCGCCCAGATGGTGCTGTTGCAGAATGAGCCTCCCGGCACCCGGCCGCTCAACACTGACGACCCCGGCGACGAAGACATCGTCGCCATCGGGGCGCATCTGCTTGATGTGTCCTTGCGCTACGAGAAGATGCTGGCTCAAGGCCTGACCCCGGCCGACGCGGTCGTTCGCCTGCGCGACGGAAGCGGGCCTCCGTTCCGGGTCGCGGCGGTCAACGCGCTGGATGAGCTGGGCCGGGACACAGCCCGTTATGTGCACCGTGAGCTCAGCCTCACCGATCTGGAGCCGGGGATGCTCCTCGACGCAGATCTCAAGACGCTTGCCGGCTTGATGCTCTTGGCGACGGGCACGGAGCTGACGGCGGCTCACCTCGAGCGCGCCAGCAGGTTCGCTGCGCACGGCGGCGTCGAGGAACCGATCGACGTCCTCGTCCACACCACCGACTAGCACTCTTCCCGTTCTTGCGGACATACCTTCCGTATGTCGTAGACATGTCCGCAGGAACCGCTGGGGTTGCCGGCTCATCCGTTCTTGCGGACATACCTTCGGCATGCCGTAGACATATCCGCAGGAACCGCTAGGGGAGGCGGTATTCGATGGTGTTGCCGCGTTTGCCGACGGGTTCGATCGCGCCGGCGTGACGGAGGCAGTAGGTCGTTGCTTGGGCCAAGCGGCGGGGACATCCGGCGGCTGCCGCGATGTCGGCCGTGGTGAACGGATCGGGCAACCCGGTGGGCAGTAGCCCGGCCAGGTCGGATGGGCCGTCCAGGGTGACCACTTCTTCGATGCCGACTAAACGCCGTTCCTCTACGACCCAGCCTTTGCGCCGCCACGCTTTGTTCGGATGGTGTTTGCGGTATTCGTCCACGACCGTCATGACCACCTGCAGCTGCAGAGCGGGGTGAGGGAGCAGCTCCGGGATGGCGACCAGCTCACCGAACACATCGAGTCTGCTTCCCTTCCGCGGTGATCGGCGCCGCCCCAGCACTTCGCCGGCGGCATCGATCCGCACGATCGACTTTCGGGCCGGGACCGGGTAGACCACCCGGAGGCGGTGGCCGGCGTCCAGCAGGTGGGCCAGCTTCCGTTTCACCTTCGAGAAACTGCCGGTCTGAACCTCGATGAGGAGTCCGTCCCGCACAATGTCAACCACGTAGCCGTCTACCTCAGCCTCGAGGCGGTCTCCGTCCTCTGTGCACCATCGCTTCAGCGATGCGTGCAGCGGGCCCTCGCGCAGCGTACCTATGTGGGGAACAGCACCGTCCATGACTTCGATCGTACCGGTGGTTCACCAAATCACCCGTCATCCAACGTGGCAGTTTCAGGCCAGAATGGCTTTGGACCCATGTGAAGACGTTCCTAATCTTGCGTCACAGAAGGAGCCCTCCACCGATGACGTTGTCTGCTTATCTGCCGATTGCTCTCGCCATCATTCTTGCCGTCGGCTTCGCTGTGGTCAGTTTGACTTTGTCTCGTCTCCTTGCCCCCAAGAAGCCCACTCCGGAGAAACTGGCACCTTACGAGTGCGGCATCGTCCCGCTCCAAGAGCCGGTGCAGCGATTCCCGGTGAAGTTCTATCTGGTGGCGATGCTGTTTGTCATCTTCGACGTCGAGATCATCTTCCTCTTCGCTTGGGCAGTGCGGTGGGATACCTTCGGCTGGGCCGGGGTGCTGATGATGGGGATCTTCGTTCTGCTCATCGCCGAGACGCTGTTCTACGTCTGGAAACGTGGCGCCCTCGACTGGAACGTCGCCAGACGCGAGCGCTACCGACGAGTGGTCGCTCCGGATGAATCCGTTCTGCCCGATGCCCAAGAGGAAGCAGCCTGATGGCGCACCGCTCCGGGCCATCTGGATTCCTGCTCACGACGTACGAGAGCGCCATCAACTGGACCCGAACCCGCTCGATGTGGGCGGCCACTTTTGGACTGGCTTGCTGCGCCATTGAGATGATGGCCACCGGTGCCGCCCACAACGACCTGGCCCGGTTTGGCATGGAGGTGTTCCGTGCTTCGCCCCGCCAGGCGGACCTCATGGTGGTCGCAGGTCGCGTGTCGCAGAAGATGGCTCCGGTGCTGCGCCAGGTCTACGACCAGATGTCGGAGCCCAAGTGGGTCATCTCGATGGGCGCCTGTGCGTCTTCGGGTGGCATGTTCAACAACTACGCGCTCGTGCAAGGCGTCGATGAGGTAGTCCCGGTCGACGTGTACGTGCCGGGCTGCCCACCGGGTCCGCAGTCGCTGCTGCACGGGATCCTCACGCTGCAGGACAAGGTCATGTCTGGGGAGATCACCCGATGAGCGCACTCGAGTCGCTTGCCGATGCTTATCCGGATCTGGTGTTCGAGCACGTGCTCGATCCACCGCAGAGCGTTGCCCATGTCCCGGCGGACGCATACCTCGACTTTGTCGCCAACGCGAGAGCAGCGGGCTTCGATGTCTTCGTCGACTTGTGTGGCGTCGATTATCTCCGCCGTGATCCCCGCTTCGAGGTAGTCGTCAACCTGCTGTCGTACGACCCGCCCGCTCGCTTGCGAATCCGGGTCGGAGTTGCCGCGGACGACCCCGTACTGCCGACACTCACCGAGACCTTTCCCGGGGCAAACTTCTACGAGCGTGAAGCATTCGATCTGTTCGGTATCGTCTTCGCCGGCCATCCCGATCTCACCCGGATCGTGCTCCCCGACGACTGGGAAGGCCATCCCCTGCGAAAGGACTACTCGGTTGGCTCGGTACCGGTCCGCTTCAAGGAGTCTCCCAAGGCGCAATGAGTGATACCCCCAACGTCGTGACCGGAGACTTCGAAGCTCCCACCACCGAGCCTCCCAGTCAGCCGGAGACCGCAGACTCGGCGGCGGCCGAGGCTCGCCGCGAGATCCACGACATGTGGGTGGCCGGCACCGAGGAGCCGGCGTGGATGCGCAGCTACACCAACGAGGGCGCCCAGGAGATGCTCGAGGCGGAGAGCGATCCGGCGCTCGAGATCCACCGCGGCACGACGGTGACTGACGACTTCATCGTCGAGGAACCCGCCGACGACGACGAGCTGCAGATTCTCAATATGGGACCGCAGCACCCGTCGACGCACGGCGTGCTTCGGCTGCATCTCGAACTGGACGGCGAGACCATCCGCCGGGTGAAACCGATCATCGGGTATCTCCATACGGGCATGGAGAAGACCGCCGAGACCCTGACCTACATGCAGGGCTCCACCAATGTCACCCGGATGGACTATCTGTCGCCGTTCCACATGGAGCTTGCGTTTTCGCTGGCCGTGGAGTCATTGCTCGGCGCTGAGATTCCGGAACGGGGCCAGGCCATTCGGGTGCTGCTCACCGAACTAAACCGGGTGTCGAGTCATCTGGTTTGGGCGGCCACCCAGGGAACCGACCTCGGTGCGGTGTCGATGATGATCTACGGCTTCCGGGATCGGGAGTACATCCTGCAGTTCTTCGAGAAGGTGACCGGGTTGCGGATGAACCACAACTTCATCCGTCCCGGCGGAGTTGCCGCCGACCTTCCGGACGGCTGGGAGGAAGATGTCGATGAGATCATCGAGAAGGTCTCCCGAGGCGTCTCCGAATACGAGGAGCTGTTCAACGGCAACCCCATATTCCGCGACCGCACGATCGGCGTGGGCGTGATCACCCCGGAGGAGTGTAAGGCGCTCGGGGTGAGCGGGCCCATCGCCCGCGCCTCCGGAATCAAGTGGGATCTGCGCAAAGCGTTCCCCTACAGCGGCATCGACAAATACGAGTTCGAGGTGCCGACCGGCAAACACGGCGATGTGTGGGACCGCTATCTGGTTCGAATAGAGGAGGTCAAGCAGTCGCTTGGCATCGTCCGTCAGGTGCTCGAGACCATGCCGGCCGGTGACTACCGCACCCTCGATCGCAAGGTCACGCCGCCACCACGGAAACGTATCGACGAGTCGATGGAAGCACTCATCCACCACTTCAAGCTGTTCACCAGCGGCTTCAAGGTTCCTGCCGGCGAGACCTACCAAGCGGTCGAGTCCCCCCGCGGGGAACTGGGCATGTACATCGTTTCCGATGGCCGGGAGCGGCCGTGGCGGATGCACGCCCGGACCCCGTCGTTCAATCATGTGCAGGCGCTGCCGACGATGATGACCGACTCCCTGGTCGCCGACATCGTTGCCACCATCGCTTCCTGCGACCCGGTGCTGGGGGACGTCGATCGATGAAAGAGGTCGTGCTCACCGCGAAGGAAGCCACCGCCATCGAAGGTTGGAGCAAGCCGTCGCAACAGCGGTCTGTCGAGATCCTCTCACGATACCCGGACAAGCGGTCGGCGGTGATGCCACTCCTCTACATATCAATGATCGAAAACGGCTACGTCACCGAAGACGGCATGCGCCAGGTCGGTTTACTCACCGGACTGTCCCCGGCCCAGGTGCAGTCGGTGGCGAGCTTCTACACGATGTACAAGAGGGAGCCCATTGGCGACTACCTGGTCGGGGTGTGCACCTCGATCTCGTGTTTCCTGCTCGGGGCCGACGATGTGTTGGCCGCCATCGAGGACGAGTCGGGAGTACCCGATGGCGAGTCCGGCGGTGACGGTACCTTCAGCATCGAGCATGTCGAGTGCAACGGCGCCTGCGGCGGGGCCCCGGTCGTGCTCGTCAACTGGGAGATGATCGAAGGGGTCACTCCGGAGAAGGCCAGGGAGCTGGTGCGCTGGTTGCGCGACGGCCGCCCCGACGTGGTCAACACCGAGGAGATGCAGCGGCTCTTTGGGGGCAAACGCGCTTTCGACTGGGGGGTCAAGGAACCTGTCGGTGCGATTCTCCCGGTTCCTGCGTTCGGACCCTACGGATCGGTTGGAGGGGAGGCGACATGATGACGCTCATCGCCCCCCGAGAGGTGGGACAACCATGAAGATCCTCACCGAGCGGATGGAAGCCCACCGCACCGACAGCCACACCATCGAGCGCTACGAAGCCACTGGTGGATACACGGCGCTCCGTAAGGGTCTGCTTGAACTCGGCGCCGAAGCGGTCGCGGCCGAAGTCAAGGCTTCCAACCTGAGAGGCCGGGGTGGGGCCAACTTCCCGGCCGGGGTCAAATGGGGTTTTCTCGCACCAGCCAAGCCCGCCTATCTCGTAGTGAACGGTGACGAATCTGAACCCGGCACGTTCAAGGACCGTCAGTTGTTGGAGCGCGATCCTCACCAGCTCGTGGAGGGTGTCATCCTCAGCTCGTTTGCCCTCGACGTGCACCACGCATTCATCTACATCCGTGGCGAGTATCCCAAGCCGGCACGTCGATTGCAGGATGCCGTCGACGAGGCGTATGAGAAGGGATACCTGGGTAGCGACATTCTCGGGTCCGGTTTCGACCTCGACGTGACCATCCACCTCGGCGGGGGTGCCTACATCTGCGGCGAGGAGTCGGCGTTGCTCAACAGCCTCGAAGGCCGTCGCGGCGAGCCGCGGATCAAGCCGCCGTTTCCGGCAATTGAGGGCCTCTACTCCAAGCCCACCATCGTCAACAACGTCGAGACGCTGTCAAACGTGCCGTGGATCGTCAACAACGGAGGGGTCGCATACGCCCGCATCGGGCCGGACACCTCGGCGGGCACCAGGATGATTTCGCTCTCCGGTCATGTGGAGAATCCCGGCAACTACGAGATCGTCATGGGCATGCCGTGGCGAGAAATCATCTATGGCCTCGGCGGTGGCATCCCCGGAGGGCGCGAGCTGAAAGCCTGGATCCCGGGCGGCTCCTCGGCCCCCTGGTTCGTCCCCGCCGAGCATCTCGACGTGCCTGCCACGATCGATGACACCGACAGCAACGGCTCGATGATGGGGTCCGGAGCCATCATCGTCATGGACGACTCGACGGACATGGTGAAGGCCGCCCACCGCATAGTCCGTTTCTACTCCCACGAATCCTGCGGGCAATGTACCCCTTGCCGGGAGGGCACCACCTGGCTGGAGCGGATCCTGTACCGAATCGTCTCCGGACAAGGACGCCACGCCGACATCGAACTGCTGCTCGACATCTCCGACGGCATCAGCCCGGGCCTGACATGGCCACCGCTGATGACCACCATCTGCCCTCTCGGTCCATCGGCGACGGCCCCCGTGGTGTCGCTCATGCAGTACTTCCGCCATGAGGTTGAGGCGATGATCGGGGATGACGATGGCTGACCGCGAACTCGTCACCATCACCATCGACGGCGTCGAAATGCAAGGGCCCGCCGGCGAGGTCCTCATCAAAGTCGCCGAGGACAACGGCAACTTCATACCCCGGTTCTGCTGGCACCCCCGCATGAAGCCGGTCGGGATGTGCCGCATGTGCCTGGTCGAGGTGATCGGTCCGCGCGGGCCGATGCTGCTGCCTTCCTGCACTACCCGGGTCACCGACGGCATGGAGGTCGATACCCAGTCGACCGTCGTCAAGAAGGCCCAGGAAGGCGTGCTCGAGTATCTGCTGATCAACCATCCGCTCGACTGCCCTATCTGCGACAAGGGCGGCGAATGTCCGCTGCAGGATCACACCATGGCCTACGGCCCGGGGGAGAGCCGCTTCGTCGAGGAGAAGCGACACTACGAGAAACCGATCCCGATCTCGGAGCTGGTTCTGCTCGATCGGGAGCGCTGCATCTTGTGCGCTCGCTGCACCCGGTTCTCGGAGGAGATCTCCGGCGACCCGCTCATCGAGTTCAAGGATCGGGGCAACGCGGTGCAGGTGATCACCTTCCCCGACGAACCGTTCGCGTCGTACTTCTCCGGGAATACCGTGCAGATCTGCCCGGTCGGGGCTCTCACGGCGACGCCGTATCGCTTCAAAGCCCGGCCCTGGGATCTCGAGGCCGTTGAGAGCGTGTCGTTGGTTGATTCGGTCGGATCCAAGGTTTCCGTGCAGTCGAGCCAGAACAGCGTGGTCCGCATCGACGGCATCGACAACGAACCCACCAATCAAGGCTGGCTTTCCGACAAGGATCGGTTCATCTTCGAGTCCATCCACAGCGACAACCGGCTGACCACCCCGCTCATCAAGCAGGACGGCAAGTTCGTCGAGACCGGCTGGGGTGAAGCCCTCGACTATGTCGCTGAGAAGTTGTCCGATATGACCGGGGAGGTGGTGGCCGGGCTCGGTGGGGCCAACAACACGAACGAAGAGGCATTTGCGTTCGGCAAGTTCCTGCGCACCATCGTGGTCACTCCCCATATCGACGCTCAGCTCGACGATGGGCTCGACCCGCACTTCCTGGTCGGAGTCACTCCCCGGGCCGCCATTCCCGACCTGGAGACCGCCAAGACGATTCTGCTGTGGGCCGGCGACCTCAAAGAGGAGTACCCGGTGCTCTATCTGCGGGTACGCCGGGCCGCCGCGGAACTCGGAGCCAAGCTCATCGTCGTCCATCCCCGGGCCACCGGACTCGACGACGTCGCCGCCCACAAGATCCGCTACCGGCCCGGGCGCGGTCCCGACGTCCTGCGCGAGCTTCGAGGTGGGGCAGAGGACTATGCCGAGGCCCGGTCCGCACTCGACGAAGGTCCGGTGGTTGCAATCGTCGGTCGCACCGGCCTCGCCGAGAACCCGCGGCTGGCGGAAGGTGTTGCCGCCTTCGTCCGTGATCTGCCGGGCGGGAAGATCCTGCCCTTGGCGCGGCGCGGCAACATCGTCGGAGCCCTCGACATGGGTCTGGCCCCGACCCTGCTGCCCGGCCGGGTGTCGGAGACATCTGCCCACGATCTACTCGAAGCCGAATGGGGCCCTCTCCCTGAAAGCAGGGCCCTGGATGCCACCGGCATCCTCGAAGGGTTGCGCGATGGGGAACTCGAAGCCCTGATCATGCTCGGAGTCGACCCGGTACGGGATCATCCGGAACCGCAGCTGGCCCGCAGTGCCCTGGAGTCGGCGCAGTTGGTGGTGGCGTTCGACCATTTCCTTTCCGATTCGACACAACTCGCCGATGTAGTGCTGCCGGTGGAGGGCTTTGCGGAGGTCGAGGGAACAGTCACCAACATCGAGGGGCGGGTGCAGAAGGTCAACCGGCTCGTTCCTGGCCCTGGCCAGACCAGGCCGGTGTGGTCGGCGCTCGACGACCTGGCCAGGCGGATGGGCGGCGACTTGGGTGCCCCGTCGGCAGCGGCGCTCGCCAAGGAGATCGAGCGGGTCGCCCCGGTCTATCACGGCGTCACCTGGGACGCTCTCGATTGGGGCGAAGGTCGTGAGGGCCTGCTGCTGCCGATCGAAGATGGGGTGCAACACCTCGAGTACATCCCGGTCGACGACGGGCTTGCCCCGGTGAACGCCCGCTACGGGCTCCACCTGGGCAGGGTGCTCTACGACGACGGCGTGCGTACCCGCATGAGCCCATCGCTGGCGGCTCTGGCCCCGGAGGCGAAGGTGTATCTCAACTCCACCGACGCCAAGGTTCTCGGTCTAGAGGAGGGCGCGGTCGCAACCGTCGAGAGTGCCTACGGCAGCGCGGAGTTGCCGGTGGCCATCGACGAGTCGCTTGGCAGGACGACGGTCTATGTGCCGGCGAACCTCGCCGCCACGGCAGAGCTCGGAGCTGCAGTCGCCGTGGTCGTCTCCAAGGGGGAGGCCTCATGAGCGGCTGGGAGCTGTTCTTCGAGGCCGGCATCAAGGCGGTCGCGGTGTTTGCCCTGGTGTTGGTGACTGTGATCGTCCTCGTCTGGTTCGAGCGCAAGATCGTCGCCGACATGCAGAACCGGCTCGGCCCGATGCGGGCCGGTCCTTACGGGGTGCTGCAGACCGTGGCCGATGGGGTCAAGCTCCTCGTCAAGGAACCGGTAGTGCCTCGCAAGGTCGAGTACGGCCTGTACATGGTGGCTCCGATCGCAGCGTTGGTGCCGGCGATCCTCATCTTCATGGTCATACCCATTGGGCAGCCGTTCTTCATCGGCGATCGCGAGATCAACCTCGCCGGAACCGATCTCAACATCGGCCTGCTCTACATCCTCGCCATGTCGTCGATCGCGGTGTACGCCGTTGTGCTGGCCGGCTGGTCCTCCGGGTCCAAGTACCCGTTGCTCGGCTCGGTGCGAGCCAGTGCCCAGATGATCTCTTACGAGGCCGCTATGGGACTGGCCCTGGTGCCGGTGGTGATGTTCACCGGGACCACGTCGCTGACGGCCATCGTCGACGCTCAGGCGGGTGACTTCCTCGGCTTCCTCGGGATTTGGAACATCATCCTCATCCCGTCGTTTGTCATCTTCTTCATCTCCGGGGTCGCGGAGACCAACCGGGCCCCGTTCGACTTGGTCGAAGCCGAGAACGAGATAGTCGGTGGCTATCACACGGAGTATTCCGGTTTCCGTTTCGCCCTGTTCTTCCTGGCGGAGTACGCCAACATCTTCAATATCTCGGCGATCACCGTGACCCTGTTCTTGGGCGGCTGGCACGGACCCGACTTCGGTGCACCGCAGTGGATCGCCTGGGCGTTGCCGATCTTCTGGTTCATGCTGAAGTCGTTCGCTTTGGTATTCCTGTTCGTGTGGATCCGGGCGTCGTTGCCGCGGATGCGCTACGACCAGCTGATGAGTTTCGGATGGAAGCGGCTGATTCCGATCAGCTTGCTATGGATTGTGTTGTCGACCGTGGCCATCGCCGTGCGGCGCTTGGGCCTGCCGTGGACGTGAGGTAGCGATGGGTTGGTTTGCAGAACTGCTGGGGCCATTCCGGGGCTTTGCCGTGACGCTGCGGCAGATGACCCGGCCCCGGGTTACCACCTCCTACCCGAAGGAGAAGCGAGTCAAGCCGCAGCGGTTCCACGGCCGGCATGTCCTCAACCGCTATCCGGACGGGATGGAGAAGTGCATCGGCTGCGAGCTGTGTGCGGGCGTGTGCCCCGCTCGCTGCATCTATGTACGCGGCGCCGACAACCCGCCGGACGACCCGGTGAGCCCGGGGGAACGCTACGGGTTCATCTACGAGATCAACATGCTGCGCTGCATCTTCTGCGCCATGTGCGTCGAGGCGTG
>JASJAS010000101.1 GCA_030066875.1 Acidimicrobiia bacterium
GACGATGCGAGCTTCACTGCAGCCAGCGGGATCCGGATGGGGGCCCAGGAGATGACTCGCTACGGCATGAGAGAGGCAGACTTCGCCGACCTGGCAAGGCTGATCGCCGCCATAGCTACGGAAGGCGGAGCCAAGCCTGAAGGTCACTGGCGTGATCAGGTTGTGGAGATGCGAAGCCGGTTCCGGGCAATGCGCTACGCGCTCTAGAGAAACATCTCCATCGTCACCGTGCCGCCGGGTTCGACGACGACGAAGTCTTCCGGGTTCGTGTTCTCTGTGGTCACGAGCCGCTCGACGAACTCCGGATTACCTACCCGCTCGACGTATTCGAGTTGCCAGCGGTCCTGGAAGAACTCGACCACCGGTGCAGCCAGCGGTCGGACTTGCTCTAGCTCTTCCTCTGAGAAGGCCATCAAGCACACCGTCGTGTAGTGACCATAGAACGCTTCCACGACGCGGTCGGCTCGCTCCTGGCCGTACTGCTCGACGTAGCGCTGGTACTGTTCGAGCGGGTCGTTGCCGGTTCCCAGCCACCCACGTGTCAGGTAATACGTCCCGGGGTTTGCCTGCTGCGCTGCCATGTGTGCCTCGGCGGAGCCATAGGCCATGCCGATGCAGTCGTGAGCTTTGGGAAGGATCAGCGTGTGAGGACCTGCCTCCAGTCCAACGACTCCGTTGCCACAAAGTCCGTAGCCGATCATCACCGTCGACGGAGCAGAAAGGCTGTCGATCTTCTCCTGCAACGTCGGTCGCATGAGCGAGGGTTCGTCGTGTAGGCCGAGGTCGAAGAACGTTGCCGCCGTCTCCTCATCGAGCAACGGGCTCAGGTAAGGGTCGAGAACCGCACAGCTGAGAAGGACCTTCATCGAACCGGCGGGCCTAAGCCAACAGCTCGAGCGCGCGGTCGAGAATCTCGCTCGGGTCCAGGAACTCGACCACATCGGGCGTCTCAGGGAAGAGTGCCTTCGCCCGCTCCTGGAGGTGTCGAGGAACTTCGATGAGGAGGGGTATGGCGTACGTACTGCAGATGTGGAACAGCTTCTGTGGCGGCAGATTCAGCCGCTCGGGGTGGTACAGCTTGTGTACATAGCCAACGAGCAGGTCGTACTTCTCTTTGGCGTTGATCCGGTAGACCGACCTCCCGTGGCTGTCGACACCGTTTGACACCGGGAGCGTGTCGTACCCACTGCAGATGAAGCTCGTGAGTAGGGCCGAGTCCGTACCTTCGAAATATCCAACTGACTTTCTTGTCATACCTGCCTCCGCCATTCAGCTATCGCGGTCAATCCTTCTGATGGGTCTAGACGACGCCTTGGGCGATCATCGCATCGGCTACCTTGAGAAAGCCTGCAATATTGGCGCCGTTGACGTAGTTGCCTGGGGTTCCGTGGGCCTCAGCCGCCTGGTGGCAGTCCTCGTGGATGCCGACCATGATCTCGCGCAGCCTGCGGTCCACTGTGTTGCGGTCCCATGAGGTGTGGCCGGCGTTCTGAGACATTTCTAGCCCGCTGGTGGCGACACCACCGGCGTTTGCTGCCTTGCCGGGTCCGAACAGAGTGCCCTTGTCCTGGAACAGTCTGACCCCGTCGGGCACAGTGGGCATGTTGGCACCTTCGGCGATCAGGAACACGTCGTTCGACGTGAGGGTCTTGGCGTCCTCGAGATCGAGTTCGTTCTGGGTTGCGCACGGGAAGGCACAGTCGGCACCCTCAACCGCCCAGGGACGCCGCCCCGCGTAATAGTCGACACCAAAGTGCTCGGCATATTCCGAGATGCGACCCCGCCGCACGTTCTTCAGGTTCATGACCCAGGCGAGTTTCTCGTCGTCGATTCCGTCCTTGTCGTAGATGAAGCCGCCTGAGTCGGAAAGGGTTACGGCTTTGCCACCGATCCGGTTGATGTTCTCCACGGCATACTGAGCCACATTGCCCGAGCCGGAAACCAAACAAGTCTTCTGGTAGATGCTGTCATCTCGAATCCGTAGCATTTCTTCGGCGAAGTAAATCGTGCCGTAGCCGGTTGCTTCGGGACGGATCAGGCTGCCACCCCAGCCTTGGCCCTTCCCCGTCAATACACCAGAGAATTCGTTGGCAAGCTTCTTGTATTGACCGAACAGGTACCCGATCTCCCTACTGCTGACGCCGATATCACCCGCCGGGATATCGGTACGGTCACCGATATGGCGCCACAGCTCGTTCATGAACGATTGGCAGAACCGCATGATCTCCAGTTCGCTCTTGCCCTTTGGGTCGAAATCCGATCCGCCCTTGCCGCCACCCATTGGCAGCGTCGTGAGCGCGTTCTTGAATACCTGCTCGAACGCAAGGAACTTCAAGATTCCCAGGTTCACGCTCGGGTGGAATCGCAGACCGCCCTTGTAGGGGCCGATCGCCGAGTTCATTTCGACTCGGAACCCGCGGTTCACGTGAGTTTCGCCGGATTGGTCGACCCAAGGTACCCGGAACATGATCACCCGCTCGGGCTCGACCATGCGGTCTATGAGCTTGAACTTGCGGATCTTCGGATACACGTCGAGAACCGGATAGATCGACTCCACAACTTCGCGAACAGCCTGAAGGAACTCGGGCTCGTGCGGGCTACGCTCTGCAACCCTGTCCATTATTGCTGCGACAGATTCGGCCATGCCTACCCCTCCCTCATGTGCGAACGTTCGGCGGCGGCGACCGTGTTGGCCAGCAGAGAGGCAATGGTCATCGGTCCGACACCTCCGGGCACCGGAGTGATGGCACCTGCCACCTCGGCGACCGCTGCGAAGTCGACATCTCCGACCAAACCATCGTCGGTCCGATTGGTGCCGACATCGATGACCACCGCACCCGGCTTGACGTCGCCGGCGTTGACCAGTCCGGGTCGTCCAGCCGCAACTACAACGATATCCGCGGTTGCAAGGAGGCTGCCCAACTCGGGCGTTCGCGAGTGGGCCTGGGTCACCGTCGCGTCGACGCCCTTCTTGGCCAGCATCATGGCAATCGGCCGACCGACCAGAAAGGATCGACCAACGACGACCGCGCTCTTCCCTGAAGTTGCGATCTCGTAGTAGCTGAGGATTCGCATGATCCCGCTCGGAGTCGCAGGTTGAGGGCCCGGCTCGTCAAGCACGAGAAGACCTAGGTTGTAGGGGTGTAGGCCGTCGGCATCCTTAGCCGGGTCGATAGCAAGAACGGCCCGGCTCCCGTCCAGATGACCCGGCAGGGGAAGCTGAACGATCATCCCATCGATCTGATCATCTCGATTCAGCTGCTCGATCAGCGATTCGACCTGCTCTTGAGATGCATCGGCTGGAAGTGTGTAGTCAAACGAGAGCATCCCAGCGCGTTCGGCAGCCTTGTGCTTGTTGCGGACGTAGATCTTCGAAGCGGGGTCGTCTCCTACGAGAACGGTAGCCAGGCCGACGGTCTTGCCGTCGTCCGCCAAGGCGGCGACCCTCTCCGCTACCTCGCCTCGTACGACGGCTGCCACCTCGCGACCGGAGAGCACCTTGGCCGTCATTGTCAACTCCCTTCAGAGGACGTATTGACCCTATCAATACGCGAGTGTGGCACGAATCTCGGTTCGACACAACCCAATTCTGGGTGTGGCATTGCTCAATCCGGGGATGAGTCGGTGTGGCCTTCAGCAGCATCAGAGATGATGGCCCTGAGCTCTCCGACGAGGTAGAGGGAACCGGTGACAACGACCATTCCGTCGCTCCCTGCCAGACGCGTTGCCGTCTCGAGAGCCTCCGAAGGCGGGACAGCAACTTCTACCGCTGTCTCGGCGAATACGGTCCGCGCTGCCGCGGCGACAGTCTCCGCCGGGATTCCACCCTCGGGCTGGGTGACTATGACCGCGGAGAAGAGACCGGCCAGCGGTGACAAGAGCGATCCGGGATCTCTACTGCCGGTGAAACCAACGACGAGAATCCGATGCTCTTGAGGGAACTCTTCGCCGAGGGCGCGCCCCAGGCCGGTGAGACCTTCGGCATTGTGGGCGCCGTCCGCAACTATGACGGGCGCGGTTGACAGAGCCT
Organism: Acidimicrobiia bacterium; assembly: GCA_030066875.1. Taxonomy (GTDB): domain Bacteria; phylum Actinomycetota; class Acidimicrobiia; order Spongiisociales; family UBA5794; genus JAAETI01. Next base: position 4,031 of record JASJAS010000101.1, read on the forward strand.
CGATTCGCCCCGGGATCGAAAGTGTCGCAAGAGCGCGCTGCGTCGACTCGCTGTCGAGAGGGTGGCCCAGCGAGACTTCGCATGCGGCTACCGCCGTGGCGAGATGCTCGACCTGGTGCCGGCCGCGCAACGGAAGGGTTAGGTCTTGGTAGCGGGCGCGTATCCCGTCGATGCTCACAGTCCAACCCTCGGCCCGCACCTGGGCGAACCGCACTCCGTAATCGACGCTCGCTCGAAGCCAGTCGGCACCGGTCTCGGCTACGCGTCGGGCGATGCTCGGAATCGCCTCCTCCGGCAGCTTCCCGGTGACCAGACGACAACCCGGGTGCACGATGCCGGCCTTCTCCTCGGCGATTGCCGCCAGAGATCCACCCAGTAGATCGATGTGGTCGTGGGTGACACCGGTGATCACGGCCGTCTTCGACTCGAGCACATTGGTGGCGTCGAGCCGGCCTCCCAGACCCACTTCGATCACGGCAATGTCGACGTTCGAGTCCTTGAAGAGTCGCATTGCGAGCGCAACAGTCGTTTCGAAGTATGTGAGTTGATCCGCGTTGTCCTTTTCCCAGGCTGTGATCTGTTTGCTCGTCCGTGACACCAGGGAGGTGAAAACCTCAGGCGCAATCGTCTTGCCGCCGAGTCGATAGCGATCCTGCAATTGCTCGAGGTGCGGCGAGGTGTAGCTGCCGGTCCGGCAGTCATGTGCCGCCAACAGATTCTCCACGAGCCAGGTGACGGTGGTCTTGCCGTTCGTCCCGCCGATGTGCACGGTGTCGAATCGCAGATGCGGATCGTCCATCGCGGCTAGAACCTGTCGCATCCGATCGACCCCCGGTCGATTCCCGCTACCGGCTCGCGAGTCGACAAAAGCGACAGCATCGGCGTAGCCGGGAGCGGATCGAGCCGTCAAACGCTGTCTCGTACAGGGCTCACTCGGATCCGGTTCCCCGGATCGCGTTCAGGTAGTTGTAGATAGTGATCCTGCTGACTCCCATGACATCCGCTACATACTCGATCGACTTCCGGAGCTGGAACGCGCCCTGTTCGTCCAGCGCCCGCACCGCGATCTGCTTGCCGACGCGATCGAGGTCCCCGAGGGGTGCGCCCAACTCGGCCTCGATTCGCGCCACGAGGTGGACAAGTGCCTGTGACAACGGTGGAAGCCGAACCCCGCCGATCACAACGCCTTCCCACTCGATGGGGATATCGCCGCTCTCGAGTTCGTGGACCTCGACTGTGTCGCCACCGATGGCCTCCAGCAGGGGGCCAATCGCCTTGAAGAGGTCGGCAGTGATATCACTCATCTGCCGCAGGTGTCGATCTGGAGAGAAACCCGGGACGCACCCGCTGCCGTAGCGGCGTCCAGCAATTGCTTGACGGCGGCGATGACACGTTCGGGGGAGCCCTCGATCGTCGTACCAAACGGCCCGACAACTGGATCGAAGCCCATTTCCCGAACGGCATCGACAGCCGCCATCACGTGTGGCCCCGGCTTGCCAACCTCGAAAGGCTCAACGAGAAACTCAGCGCTGCAAGTATTCACCCGGGCTCCCTCCGTCTTGCCGGACTCTAGCTCACCCCCTGGATGATTAGGGTTGGTGAAGCGGTGCCGTTGCGGTGTCCGAGGGGCTAGATTTGACAATATGTTAACCACGGCGCATCATTGAGCAGATCAATATTCTTCGCTCGGGAGGGTCAAAAATGGCGCAGGTTCAATTGACCGTGAACGGGAACGAGGTCTCGGCTTCCGACGACCATCCACACCTTCTTTCAGCGTTGCGGGACGAACTCGATATCACGTCCCCTAAGGATGGGTGTTCTCCCTCGGGCCAGTGCGGAGCTTGCACGGTCCTCGTCAACGGCAAAGCGATTCAGAGCTGCCTGGTGTCGATGGAGAAGGCGACCGGGGCTGAGGTGACGACGCTCGAGGGGTTTGACCCGGCCGAGCGGGATCGATTGGCTTCTGCCTTCGCAGTCACCGGCGCTTTGCAGTGTGGCTTCTGCACACCGGGGATCCTCGTTCGCACCAAGGCACTGTTTGACCAGAAGGGCCCGGCTGGGGTGACATCGCAGGTTGCGGCAGGTCGGCTCGGTGCGCACCTCTGTCGCTGCACCGGCTACACCAAGATCCTCGACGCCGTAGAGATGTTGGCCTCGGGTTCGGTTGCTCCATTGGACATTCCTTCCGGTGTCGGCAAGGACGGCGTGAAGTACGAAGCAATCGAGCTTGCTCTTGGAGACCGCGGCTATGTCGACGATCTGCGACCCGAAGGGCTCCTCCACGGCGCCCTTCGCCTGACCGATCACTCGAGGGCGGATGTCCTTCGGATTGACACTTCGAGGGCGGAAGCCGCAGATGGTGTAGTTGCGATCTTCACAGCGGCGGACGTACCGGGCGAGCTGAAAGTCGGCCTGATCTACAAGGATTGGCCGGTGTTCATCCCCGAGGGCGGGCGAACGTCGTACTACGGCGATGTGCTTGCGATCGTTGTCGCCGAGACCAGGCGGCAGGCGCGTGCCGCGGCAACCCTGATCGAAGTCGAATACGACGTCTTGCAGCCCTTTGCCGATGCCAAGTCGGCCTTGGCCTCTGACGAGGACGCCGTGTGGGGCCTCGAAGGGAACGTCCTCTCGACTTCGAAGTACAAGCGCGGAGACGTAGACGCCGCGCTCGAGGCGTCCGCTCACACGCTGCACGAAGTCTTCAAGACCCAGCGTGTCGAACATGCATTCCTCGAGCCCGAGTCGACCCTGGCAGTTCCTGATGAATCCGGGCACCTCCACGTCTATTCGGGTGGTCAGGGGATCTGGGACGACCGCGACCAGATCGCGTCGGTATTGGGGGTCGACACGAGCGAAGTCACCGTGGAGCTGGTATCAAACGGTGGTGCGTTCGGTGGCAAGGAGGATATGTCCAATCAAGGACAGACCGCGCTGGCGGCGCATCTCCTGAAGCGTCCCGTCAAGTGCACGCTATCCCGGGAGGAGTCCTTCCGGATCCACGACAAGCGCCACGCGATCGAGATCGAGGTCTGGGCGGGCTGCGATGAGAACGGCAAGCTGACTGCCTTGAGGTCGCGAATGATTGGCGACACTGGACCCTACGCGTCGGTCGGAGGCAAGGTACTCGAGCGGGCAGCCGGCCACATGAGCGGCCCGTATGTCGTCGACAACATCGACGTCGAGGCTCTTGCGGTGCGTACCAACAACCCGGTCGGCGGCGCCTTTCGCGGCTTTGGTGCCAATCAAGCCCAGTTCGCCATGGAGGGGGTCATGGACCGCCTGGCCGCTGCAGCCGGAATCAACGGATGGGAGATGCGCTCCCGGAACGTGGTGAGTCCGGGCGCAGTCTGGGGACCGGGGCAGATCATGGACGACGGTTGTCGGGGTGCTCGTGAATGTCTCGACGCGCTCAAACCCGCATATGAGGCGGCCAAGAGCGAGGGCAAGGCAGTCGGCGTAGGTGTTGGTATCAAGAACTCCGGGCTCGGCAATGGTTTCCGCGAGGTCTCGAAAGCTGTGGTGCGGTTCGACGAAGACGGATCGGTCGAGGTGCAACACTGTTGGACGGAGATGGGGCAGGGTGTTCACACGGTTGCCCTCCAGGTTGCCGCAGAAGAGCTCGGCGTCGCTCCGGAACGGATCCGCATAGTCGCCGACACGAAGCGAGAGCTCGGGGCCGGACAGACCACCGGTTCGAGAGGGACGCTCATGGCGGCAGGCGGGGTGAAGGACGCCTGCCGTGTCGCCAACGAAGGCGGTCGCGTGCCGGGCGTCGACTACGAGGGCGAATATGTCGTGGATTGGACCAACTCGCTCGACGATGACGTGCCCAACCCGATCATTCATTCCGCCTTTGGCTACGCAGCCCAGCTTGTCATTGCCGATAGCGCGACCGGAGAGATAGAGAAGGTTGTCGCCGCCCACGATGTCGGCAAAGCGGTGAACCCGACGCTGGTAGAGGGCCAGATCGAGGGAGCGGTCCACATGGGCCTCGGCTACGCGCTAACAGAGGAGTTTCCGACGGATGACGAGGCGCGGCCGACCAAGACCACGCTACGTAGCCTCGGAATCCTCCGCGCCAAGGACATGCCCCCCGTCGAGTCGATCGTGGTCGAGGTTCCCCAGCCCCGATCGCCATACGGCATCAAGGGCGTTGGCGAGATAGGCTTGGTCCCGACTGCCGGAGCGGTTGCTGCGGCGCTACACGAAGTCGACGGGAAGTGGAGAACCCAGCTGCCCATCAAGGTCCACCAGCCGGTTGAGAGTGAGTAGTTGACTGAGGGCTGAGACAAACGGGAGGATCGTATGACCGCCACAACGCCGGGGCTCGTTTGCGCCCACCACCACCTGTATTCCGAGCTGGCTCGTGGTATGCCGCCCCCGCCAAAGGTGGCAACGAACTTCCAGGAGATACTCGAACAGATTTGGTGGCGCCTCGATGCAGCACTAGATCTGGACATGCTCTACGCGTCTGCCCAACTCGGAGCGCTCGAGGCTCTCGAGGCTGGAACAACTGCCATTGTCGACCACAACGAGACGCCCAACGCAATTGAGGGGTCACTGTCGGTGATAGCCGATGCCTGCGCGGAGGTCGGCGTGCGGGTTGTGGGGGCGTACGGGATCACCGACCGCCACGGCGCCGACGGTGCACGCCGCGGACTCGCCGAGAATGAGCGTTTCGTCAAGGAGGGCGGTAAGGCACTCGTCGGCATTCACGCCGCGTTCACGTGTACCGATGAATCGCTCGAGGCCGCGGCGGGACTGGCGAGGGATCTCGGCGTCGGCGTGCACATCCACGTTTGTGAGGGCGTCGGCGACATCGATGCCCCGAATCGGCTCGAGGGCCTCACCGAGGACAACTGGCTCATCAGCCACTGTGTCCACCTGCCCACCGATCACAACCTGAAGGGCACGATCCTCCATAAC
>JASJAS010000102.1 GCA_030066875.1 Acidimicrobiia bacterium
GGGCCGCCAACCTGACCGCCCGGGAAGACTTTGACGATCTCGCTGCCGAGTTCGTGAGCTCGGGCAATCTCCGTCGGCGTGGCTGTTCCCGGCAGATACGCGACCTTGCGCCGGTTGCACACCCTGGCGACGCCATCGTCGATGGACGGTCCGACGACGAAACTGGCGCCTAGGTTGAGATAGGTTGCTGCGGTTGCCTCGTCGATGATGGTGCCGGCGCCAAGCATCACATCGGGATATTCGGCGGCGCAGAGGCGTTCCAACTCCGAGAAGATCTCGAACGCATGGTCCCCGCGGTTCGTGAATTCGATGACGCGAGCGCCACCGCCGCTCAGGGCAGCGACTATAGATCGGGCGGTCTCGAGATCGCCATGGTGAAAGACGGGCACGAGGCCGATCTCGACCATGGTGTTGAGTACTTCGAGTCTTGCGTGTCTTGCCATTTCACCCTCGTGCTCGGATTGATCGGAGCGCTCTATTCACTGCGCCTTCATGGGCGGGCTACCGGAAAGCCGACGATACTGCCCCACTCCGTCCAACTGCCGTCATAGACCCGGACATTCGTGTAGCCGAGAAGCCGGGTCAGAATGAACCACGCCAGTGAGCCGCGATGGCTGAGACGGCAGTAGGTGATGATCTCGTCGGCATCCGCCGCTCCCGCAGCCTCGAACCGGGCGCGCAACTGGTCCGCGGGAAGCAGGGCTCCCTCCTCGTCGAGTAGATCCTCGAAAAAGAGATGACGGGCTCCGGGTATGTGGCCCTTCCTCTCGGCACCGTTATCGAATTCCACCCAGGACGGGGACACCCGCTCTCCGCGGTACTCCTCGGGCGATCGCATGTCGAGGAGGACCCGGCCTGGCGCGTTGAGACCGGCTAGAACCTCGTCTCTGCCGACCCGTGAGCTCCAGTCGCGACTGCCGGGCGCGAGGCGCGACGCCGCCGGCTCCGCCGAGTCTTCGACCAGCGGCCTCGCCTGGTTGATCCAGGACTTGCGGCCCCCGTTCACCAGCCGGGCACGGTCTCCCTGGCCGGTCATCGTCATCACCCAGTAGGCGTAGGCGCCGAATTGGAACGGCTCGCCGACCAGCGCCACCGTGCTCTCTTCTCCGACGCCGAGGTCGGCGAGGCGTTGCGCCATCGTCTCCGGCGAGGGGAACTCCCGGTCGAACTCGTGCCAGAGGAGGTCCTTCCAGTAGACAAAGAACGCACCCGGGATGTGCCCGGCCGCGTATCTGGGATGGCCGGCCGGCTCGATGCCGATCTCGAGAACCACGACCGATGGATCGTCGAGGTGGTCCTCGAGCCACTCGGTCGACACGAGATGGCCGGCTAGTGCACTCCCAGCACATTCCCGGGTGGCAGCGCCCGGCTCAATACTCATTGGCGACCATCAACTCCTCGCAGGGGAACAGCGTGATGATCTTCGGCCCGTCGGCGGTCACAACGACTTCCTCCTCGATGCGGGCGGCCGATCGGCCGTCGTCGGCCGGGGCGTAGGTCTCCAGGGCGAACACCATGCCTTCCTTGATCTCGACCGGGTCATCGAGAGAGTTGAGCCGGCTGATGATCGGCCGCTCGTGCAGACCGACCCCCAGCCCGTGCCCAAACTGGAGCCCGAACGCATCCATCTCGTCTTCAAAGCCGAACTCGTGTGCCTCCGGCCAGACCCGGGCAATCTGATCAGTTGTCACGCCCGGCTTGACCAGTTCGATGGCGGCATCCATCCACTCCCGTGACTGCTTGAACGCATCACGATGTGCCTGGCTGGCGCGACCCACGACGAATGTTCGGTAGTAGCAGGTGCGGTATCCGTTGAAGGCATGGATAATGTCGAAGTAGGCCTGATCACCGGGTCGGATGAGCCTGTCCGAGAACACATGGGGATGCGGGCTGCAGCGCTCACCGGCAATCGAGTTGATCGCTTCGACGAACTCCGAGCCCATCTCGAAGAGGCGCTTGTGGGCGAGGGCGACAACGTCGCTTTCGCGGATACCCGGCTTGAGAGCCTCGAAGATGTCCTGGTACACCCCGTCCACCATTGCACAGGCCTGGGTGAGCAGCATGATCTCGTCTTGGTTCTTGATCTCACGCGCCAACATCATCAATGCCTGGCCGTCGCGCACGTCCAGGCCGGCGGATTGGAGTTGGAGGAAGAACATTGCTTCGGCGACGTCGACACCAATCGGCATCCCAGCAACGCCCTCGTCCTGCAGGACCTCTTGCAGTTCCCTGACCGCCCGTTCCGGCAGCCCGGAAGCGGGGGCGATGGCACCTTGTAGTCCGAGGTTGCCGGCTCTGGAGTTGTCGTGGTCATAGAACGACGGGAGCTGGAGGCGATGCGCTTTGGCCGCCGAGCCGAAGTCCCATATGTATGGGCCTCCGGTGCGGGTCACGAGGGCATAACGCTCCGTCTTGTTGAAGCCCCAATACCCGATGTTGGTGGATGTCGCGTAGCGTATGTTCGACGTTTCGAACAGCAGTAACGCCCCGAGTTCAGACTGCTCAAGTTGCTCTCGGACTCGAGCCAGCCGGTAGTCGCGGAGACGGTTGAAGTCGACCCGTTCTTCCCAGTCGACCGACATTGTCCCCGGTGATGGCGTTGTAGCTACCGGGAACTCGGGTGCCACGGACACGGCTGCCTCCCTTTCCTAGGGCGTACTACAACCGATTGTACCTGTGGTCTCCGAGCCGAGGTCCCCGTAGAGTCCTCAATCCGTGGGGCCAAGCGCCTGATTCAAGGCTCGGCGCATGACCGGCCCGGCGTCGGTGACTCCGGTCCAGCGCTCGAAGGCGATTTCGGCCTGGGATACCAGCATGCCTAATCCGTTGGTGGCACGGAGGCCCCGTGTTCGCGCCTTGCGGAGGAGCTCTGTCTCGGGAGGGTTGTACACCACATCGAACACCGCGCACGTAGCGGGCAGCACGGCAACATCGAACGACGTGCCTTGCTGGATCATGCCGACGGTGGTGGCGTTCACAGCCAGCTCGGCGGTTCGCAGCGCGTCCTCGAAAGGTGCTCCGACAGCAACAGCCTGAACGGAGCCTGCGTACCGAGCGGCAAGGGTGCCGGCCCGCTCTGGCACGACGTCACAGATGGTGACCCGGGAGGCCCCGGCCGAGACCAGCGCGTCCACAACCGCACGGGCGGCGCCACCAGCGCCGGCCACCGATGCGGAAATTCCCGCAAGGCTGATGCCGAACTCGGACTCGGCGCCGCGGCGGAAACCAGGGGAGTCGGTGTTGAACCCGACCAATCTTCCATCCTGTTGGCGTGCGACGCTGTTCACGGCACCGATCCTCTCGGCCCCCTCTTCGATCTCATCGAGGAACTCGACCACGTCGAGCTTGTAGGGAGCGGTGACCTGGAATCCGAGCCACTCCTCATCACGGGTCTCGGCCACGAAACCTCGTATACCAGCTTTCTCTATCTCGCGAAGTTCGTACGACGCGTCTATCGAGAAGTGCTCGAACGCTGCGTTGTGCATGATCTCCGAGTGCCGCCGCTTCAGCGGCTTTCCGATGAGAGCTACACGTTTCGCCATACGACGCCCCTACCGGCCCTCGAACTCGGCGGGGCGTCTCTCGAAGAAAGCGGCAGCGCCCTCGAGCATGTCATCGGATGCGAACACCCGCTCGCTTGCCTCGAGTTCTGCTGCCTGACCCTCCCGGAGCGAGCCGTCGAGCGTCGTATCGAGCAACCGCTTCGCTTCTCGCAGGGCAACAGGACCTCGCCGTGCCAGCATTTGCGCGAGCCCGAGCGCCGCTTGCTCTGCTTCACCCGTGGCCACCACCCGGTTGACGAGCCCAAACCCGAACGCCGTATCGGCATCGATGAGCTCTCCCAGCAGGATCAACTCCTTGGCGCGCGCCAGCCCGATGAGTCGGGGGAGACGCTGGGTACCACCGGACCCGGGGATCACGCCGAGCCGAGCCTCCGGCATGCCGAGCCGGGCGGTTCGGGCGGCAACCCTCAAGTCGCAGCACAGCGCGAGTTCCAGGCCGCCGCCGAGCGCATCCCCTTCGATAGCGGCGATGGTTGGCATCGGAAGAGCCGCGAAACGGTCGTACATGGCATTCTCGGCGATCAGCTTCCCTTCGCCGACAAGGCCGCGTAACGATGGAAACTCCTTGACATCGGAGCCGGCGCAGAAGGCCCGGTCTCCGGAGCCGCACAGGACAACCACCCGAACCTGCGGATCGCTCTCAATGCGGTCGAGGGCTTGTTGCATCGCACCGGTGACCTCTGCGGAGATCAGGTTGAGCGGGGGGTTGACGAGCCGGATCGTTGTGATGACACCGGACTCGACGGCGACGAGGTCGGTCACAGCTCCTCCTCTGCGAATCGGTCATGGAGACCCATTGTGCCGTCGGCGTACATCCTCGGGTCGATAGTGGCAAGCTGTGGGGAGATTGCGGGTCGGAAACCCATATGGGCAATCACGTCGCTCTCCGGGTCCAGGCCTGCGGCGATCTCGATCATGGTCACTCTTCCGTCGATGAGCGCAAAGACGGCACGCTCGGTTATGTAGCGAACCTTCTGCCCGCCGGTCGCAGCTTCGAAGCCGCTGAAACTGACCTCGCGGACCTGTTCGACGAACCTTCTGACTCTGCCCTCGGTGCGGACCACGAGCCCTCCATCCTGGATAGAGACATCGAGACCTCCTGTCGTCAACGTGCCGACGAAGCACACTTTGCGTGCTCCCCCGCTTATGTTCGGAAAGCCGCCGGGGCCACGCAGACGATTGCCGAACGCGTGCACATTGACGTTGCCTCTCTCATCAACCTCGGCAAAGGAGAGACTTGCGATGTCGAGCCCTCCGCCGTCGTAGAAATCGAACATGTAGGGCTGATCGATGAGCGCCTGGTAGTTGTAGCCGGCGCCTCCGTCGTTCCCGGAAGCGGGTACACCACCAAAGACTCCTTGCTCGACCGTGAGAACGACTCGATCCGCAACGCCTTCCTCCTGTGCGATCGCACCGATCAGCTGGCTGATACCGAACCCGAGGTTGGCGATCTGGCCCGGCTGAAACTCCAGCAGCGACCGGCGAGCGATCACCTTGCGCACGTCCAGCGGCACCAGATCTGCGCCGGGTTGATCCTCACGCCATTGCACGCCCGCATAGTGCGGTGAGTATTCGGTCAGATAGGTCTGGGTCTGTTCCGGGTCGATGAATGCGACGTCGATCAGCGCCGCAGGCACATGCACCCGGCGGGGGGCGATGCTTCTGCTGTCGACGAGGGTCTTGGCTTGTGCGATAGCGATCCCGCCGCTGTTGTGCGCCGCCATCGCCATCGCCAGCATCTCGCCGTTGATCGCTTCCTCTTCCAGGGTGAGGTTGCCGTCTCGGTCTATCGATGATCCCCTGATGACGGCGACGTCGATCGGGAAGGAGCGATACAGCAGCCACTCTTCACCGGCGAGTTCAACAACCTCGACAAGATCCTCGGTGGCGGATCCCTGCTTGCCGCCGGTCTGGCGTGGATCGACGTACGTATGGAGTCCTACCTTGCTGATCACCCCCGGCCGACCCGCAGCGATCTCGCGACACAGCTGGGAGAGCACTCCTTGCGGGAACGAGTAAGCCTCGACATTGCCGCCTGCCACCAACTCGGCGAGGCGGGGCTCGTTCCCGATATTGGATCCGATGGTGCGCCGCATGAGCCCGGGAATCGCCAGCTGGGAGAAGCCGCGATCTGCAAAATCGCCGATTCCGACGACCCGTACGGTGGTGAGGTCGCGCGGGTGGCCCTGCTCGTGGTAGACCGTCTCAAGCGCATCGATGAAGCGCTGGGGCACCGCATGGCCGGCTCCGGATCCGCCGATGATGACGGTCGCACCGTCGGGTACCAGCCGGACTGCGTCCTCTGCCGAGACAAGCTTCAAGCTGCGAATCCGTTCATTGCATGAACCCGCCGCCGTTCGGGTTGAGAGTCTGTCCGTGGAACGCGGTGGCTTGGTCGGAGAGCAAGAAGACGACGGCTGCCGCCACGTCCTCCGGCTCGGGGAAACGGGGAGCGGGGAGCTCGGCGAGCCGGCGGCGGCCGGCGTCCGTGTCGACGATGTGGCGTGTCATGTCCGTGATCGTGAAGCCCGGAGCGACCGCGTTGACGCGGATCCCTGCAGAGCCATACTCGCGCGCCATCGATTTGGTCAGTCCGAGCAGCCCGGCTTTCGATGCCGCGTAGTGGGCAAGTTCCGGCCATCCAACTTGGGCGAGGCGGGATGAGATCATCACGATGGAGCCGCGGCCGCGCCGCAACATTCCGGGTAGCGCGGCCCGCGAGCAGTAGAACGGTCCAGACAGGTTGGTCTGCAACACGGCCGTCCACTCGTCGTTGCTCATATCTGTGAGTGGGCTCGAGGGCATGATCCCGGCGTTGTTGACGAGACCGTCGATGCTTCCGAAGGTGTCTTCGACCTCGCGGACAATTTGCTCGGCGCCATGTGGGTCGGAGACGTCGGCCTGTACCGCCACAGCCTGGCGCCCGAGGTCGCGGATTCCGGCAACAACCGAGTCGGCAGCCACCGCCTGCTCTCGGTACCCGATAGCGACATCGGCGCCAGCGGTAGCGGCGGCGATGGCGGTGGCCGCACCGATTCCCCGGCTCCCCCCAGTTACGAGTACAACCCTGTCAGTCAGATCCGGCATGTGCCTCTTGTCCTAGCGACTCCTGCGAGGATCACACTACATCCGCATGGGCCGGGACTGGCTCCCCGGCTTGGCTCCCCGGCCTTCGCAGGGTCCTTGGATGGAAGGCTACGCTGTGTCGCCTAGTTATCCTCGTCGAGGTTGTGGGCAAGGTCGAAGTCCTCCTTGGCAAACGCGGGCGCGGCCGAACAGATGACCTTCAGTGTTTCGCTTCCCGGGTTCTGGAGTTGGTGGCTTTTCCCAGGAGGCGCAACGACAACGCTGCCGGCGGATACCGCCTGACGCTCCCCACCCACTGCGATATAGCCCTCTCCCGAGACAACGTAGAAGACCTCCTCGGTCCTCTCGTGACTATGGGCATTCGACTCGGATCCCGGATCTACCTCGGAGAGACCAACCCAGAGGTTCTTCGAGCCGATCGTCCAAGGCGCCGCCAGGTGCTTCAGGGTCCTTGGATTCGGCTCGGGCGCCCGGATCGCTTCAACGTCATTCTCATGCGTGTACTTCATCTCATCCACCTCTCTCCGGAATACACATCGATCTCGAAGGCTCTCCCGGACGCCACTCAACAAGGCGAAGCGAGCTCTTGAGGCAAACAACCGGTCTGGCTGTGACGTTCGTTTGCGAGCGCAGCAGCGGCTGGCCGTGAGGCATTTCGTCGAGCTGATTCACATGGCCGTAGCACATATTAAGGGCCGTTCGGCATCTCACCGTCGGATGCCCCGGAGAACGGTTCGAGGCTTCAGACCAGGGCCCTTTGCACTTCGGCCACTATGCGGTCCGAGGAGGGGACCGGCTCCGCTATCTCAGCTCAGTTTGCGCCAATGGAAGCCGGGTGCGATGCCTCGTGGCGAGCCAACAGAGTCTGCCAGCGCTCTTCGACATTGCCGCGAACCAACTCGAGCATGCTGTCGTCGCCGAGTAGAGGCTTGAAGCGGCCCTGCAACGAGAAGTAGTCCTCTATAGGCAGATCATCCGGCCAATGCGTGATGGTGTACTCCCGCCCGTCTCGGACCTCGTATAGCGGAAAGACCTTGCTGCGAACTGCACGCCGCATTACTTCGATCGCTTGATCGGCCTCCATCTTCCATCCCGGAGGACATACCGAGAGCAGGTGTAGGAATCGCATGCCGCCCTTGATACCGACTGCAGTCCGTACCTTGCGCTCCAGATCCTCCGGGTAGGCGGCGGTGGCTGTAGCTGCGTATGGGATCCGGTGAGCAGCGATGATGCCCATGATGTCCTTCTTCGGGCGGGCTTCGGGCCGCTGATCTGGAGTCGTCGTGGTCCACGTACCGGTTGGTGTCGACGACGACCGCTGGATCCCGGTGTTCATGTACGCCTCGTTGTCGTAGCAAATGAACAGGATGTCCTCGTTGCGCTCTGCTGCACCTGATAGCGCTTGCAGGCCGATGTCAAAGGTGCCGCCGTCGCCGGCCCATGCAACAACAGTGGTGTCCTTTCCCTGCACCGTCTTGGCAGCCTTGACGCCGGTGGCGACGACTGCGGCGGTCTCGAAAGCAGTGTGCAGGACGGGAATGTCGAGGGCGTGTACCGGCCAGGGACCATCGATGATCGACCAACAACACGCCGGTAGTACCGCCACCGCGTCCTGGCCGAGCTCCTTGAGGACGAGCCGCATCGACAGGGCCCCGCCGCATCCCTGGCACCCCAGCGTGCCTTCGGCCATGTGCTCCGCTTCGGGTACGACCCACCTCATCGCATCACCTCCAGCGGTTTCAGGGGTCTGATCTGGTAGTCGGTTCGCAGCGGGCCGATCGGCAGCCCCTTGACGCCCACAAACAGAGCCATCTCGGGCTCGTCGCGTACCAGCAGGTCGTCCATGACCTCATGTGCAGTTTCGACGCGGACATCCCGGCCGCCGATGCCGACGATGTACCCATAGACCGGGGGAGCGTCGGGCTGGTCGAGCAAGGCCGAGCGGATCTCCTGGGCGAAGATCCCCGAATGGCCGGCGCTCATGTTGCGATCGAGCACCGCCACCTTCTCGCGGCCGGCGAGAATCTTGCGGATCTGCTTCACCGGGAACGGCCGGAAGGCGATCACCCGCAACAAACCAGCTTTGACCCCCGCTTCCCGCAGATCGCGAACGGCTTGCCGCACGTTTGAGGTCATCGCTCCTGCCGAGACCATCACGTAGTCCGCGTCGTCGAGCATGAAGCCTTCGAGCGGGGTGTAGGTGTGCCCGAGCACCTCGCCGAACTCTGCGCCGGCATCGATCAGGAGCTGCCCGGCACGCTCCATGTTCTCGTAGATCTTGTAACGCAGCTCGAAGTAGTGATCCCGATTGACCAGTCCGCCGTAAGCGCGTGGTTGGGCAGGATCGAGGTCGTACAGCGGCTCGAACTTTGGGAGGTATTCGTCGACTGCCTCCTGATCGTGAACGATGAGCGGCTCCGCTGTGTGGGAGAGGATGAAGGCGTCCATTCCGACCATGCCCGGCAGGAACACCTGCTCTG
>JASJAS010000002.1 GCA_030066875.1 Acidimicrobiia bacterium
AGGGCAACTACTACGCCATCAAGCCGAGCCAGACGTTTGGCTATTCCGCCCGGACCATCGCCGGCTCATACCGGGTGTCACTCCACGGCCACGGAGCGGCGATCGACATCAACGCGCTGACCAATCCGTATCGGGGCGACAACAAGCTGATCACCGACATGCCGGAGTGGTTTGTCGCAGCCTGGACCGATGCCGGGTTCTGCTGGGGCGGTGACTGGATGTTCATCAAAGACCCGCAACACTTCTCGTGGATGGGTCCGGCGGCTACGCAGGCATACGGCCCAACCCCGTTGGCCTACCCGGTCGATACGTCCCCGGCAGCTTTCGCTGATGAAGTTCTGGTGACGCAGACGCCGTTCGGTCAGCCGAACCCGGATTACCAATACGTCATTGCCGACGGCGACGGGAATGGGCTGGCGGATGTGTTCCAGTTGGTGCCCCGCTCCAACGGCACCAGGCTGGAGTACTCGCAGACCGATCGCAGGCATGAATGGTGCGCCGTCGGGAGGGATCATGCCCTCGACATCGAGGTCGGCGACCGGATTGCGTTGATGGGTGACTACTCCCGGGTCGGGCGCAACGACCTGCTCCTGATCGACAACTCGGATGAATACCTGTCGATCCAGGTATCGCTCAAGCCGACGAGCTTTGAGGAGTCGATCACCGTGCCGACCCTCATCCCCAGCGTCGTCGGCGACGACTACCTCTTCGGCGATCACGACCGTGACGGCAACATCGACCTCTACGTGATTCACCATGGAGAATCCGCGACGTCGGTCACGGTGTACGACGGCGGCGAGGACTTCACCACGCAGCTGCTTGCCACCGACACCGGGCTCGGTGACACGACCGGCAGTCTCTTCACTCTGGGTGATACCAACCTCGACGAGCTGCCTGACCTGTTTGCCGTGACCAGGGACGGTGATACCAAGACCGTTGCCATCTTGCCCAACGGCTATAGCACCGTCACTGCGACCTACTCGCTCGATGTGGAGGGGGAGCTGATCGACGTGCGGGTGAACGACTACGACGGCGACGGTCGCGGCGACCTTTGGCTCTGGGACACATCGGGCACCCTCCGTGTCCGGCTGGGCAACATCCGGCTCCCCGGCGTGTCGCCTTCCTCATGGCACAACAACCCCGGTTGGGAATGCGACGAGGACAGTCCTCCCTACGTCTTCTCAGGGCTGTTCCGTGACGACGACGGCAACATCCACGAGCAAGACATCGACACGATTGGTGCGGCTGGGATTTCCCAAGGCTGCAACCCGCCGTTCAACGACGAGTACTGTCCCGACCGCGAAGTATCACGTGGCGAGATAGCTGCCTTCCTAGTGCGAACCTTCGGTTTGACGGACGACGGGGGCGAAGACTGGTTCGTTGATGATGACGAGTCGGTGTTCCAATCGGACATCAACAAGCTGGCGGCTGCCGGGATTACCACAGGCTGCAACTCGCCTGATCTCGATGAGTTTTGCCCAGACGAGACCGTCAGCCGGGCAGCCATGGCAGCGTTTCTGGTGCGCGCGCTCGGGCTCGAGGACAACGGTGGGGGAGATCTGTTCGTCGATGACGACGGATCGGTGTTCGAAGCAGACATCGACAAGCTGGCGATCGCGGGGATAACCCTCGGCTGCAACCCGCCCGTCTACGACCGGTTCTGCCCAACCGAGCCCGTCAGACGTGACCAGATGGCGAGCTTCCTTGCGAGGGCGCTCGGGTCACTCACCGCATAGCGAGGCGGCGAAACCTTCCAGAACCTGGATGGGCGTTGGGCAAAGGTCGCGATATGGACCAAGATCGGGGCTGGCGATCCCGCCTCAAGCGGGATCTCGAGGAGTCGATACTCTGAAGATGCACCGCTCGAGAAGGATTTCCCGTTTGGCGCGCACCGCGGTCGTCGCGCTCACCATCGCAGCCCTCATCGTGCCCGCCGGCACTGCAGCCGCGGACGAAGAAGCGACCGTCACTTTCGAAGGCGCGGGCTGGGGTCACGCCGTCGGGTTGAGCCAATACGGTGCCTATGGAGCGTCGCGCGACGGTTGGTCGGACGAAGAGATCACGAACTATTTCTACCAGGGCACAAGCATCGAGGTCTTAGGGGAAGGCGATCTGTCGGTGCCCGACGATATCTGGGTTGGGCTGAAGCGGGACCTGGATTCGGTGACGTTGATTGCGCGCCAGGTCATCTATCCCGGATCGCCGGTCACGCCAGCTCCGATGACGCTGACCCGCCCCGCCGACGGGATGAGTTGGGAGCTCGCCGTTGATGATCGCGTGGAGATCAATCGGGTCCCCGGCGAGCGGAAGTGCGACCTCATCTTCTCGGGTTCTTTCGCCGAGGAGTCGCTTGGTGGCTCCTGCGATCTCGATGTCACTTGGGACGGTGATGCCGAGATGCCGACGCGCAAGATCGAGGTCGATGGGTGTGAGTTCATCGACTGGAACGGAGCGGAGAGCCAATACCCCCCCGGCGGACCTTCGATCATGCGGCCTTGTCAATACGGCCGAGGTTATCTGGTGATCCGGGCGCCGGGACCGCCGGGTTCGATTGCCACCGGTCCCTTCGACATGTCGATGGTCATGGGGATGGAGGATTACCTACTTGGCATCTCCGAGATGCCGTACTGGTGGGGTCATGCGCAGGCACGTGGCATGGAAGCGCTGAAGGCTCAAGCGATCGCGGCTCGCTCCTATGCCAGGGAGCTGCAGCTCTATCGGGGTACCCCGGGCAACAACTCGTGTGGAGCGTGGTGCCATGTGCGCGACGACACCTACGATCAGCGGTATGTGGGCTGGGGTCACGGCTGGACCACCTGGACGGCGGCTGTGGAGTCGACGGCCGGGGAGGTGATGACCCACCCCGATGCGACAACCAGCCCGGTGGCGGCCAACGACACCGAGAACATCGTGCGCGGCTACTACTCCTCCTCGAGCGGGGGAGCCACCGAATACGGGCACGAGGTGGGCGTCGGTGGCACGGTCCCCAAGCCCTACTACTCCTCGGTTCCCGACCCGTGGTCGCTGGATCCGAGCCTGAACTTCCGCGCCGATTGGAGCTTCGAGTTCTCCGCAGACTTCGTGGCCGGCAAGGTTGGGTTGGACACGCTGGAGTCGGTGGCGGTCACTGATCGCAACACGTCCGGCAGCGCCCGCACAGTCGAGTTCGTCGGCATCGACGATGGTGCCGCGGCCACGAGGACCTGGACAAGCCAGGATGTAAGGTCGGTGTTCGGCCTCTACTCGATCTACTTCGATGTTGTGTACGGCACCGCGTCTCCCTTCACGGACATCATCGGTTCCGTCCACTACGACGACATCGTTTACATCGCCGACGCCGGGATCACCGCCGGCTGCAATCCGCCCTACAACACCGAATTCTGCCCCGGTGGCTTCGTTACCCGCGGGCAGATGGCCGCTTTCCTGGTCAGAGCCCTGGGCCTGAGCGATGACGGCGGTCAGGATTGGTTTGGAGATGACGACGGGATCACCTTCGAGGGCGACATCAACCGGCTGGCAACCGCTGGCATCACCTTCGGATGCAACGAAGACGGCACGAGGTTCTGCCCCAATGACACGGTGTCGCGCGCTCAGATGGCGGCCTTTCTCGTCAGAGCTTTCGGCTACTCCGATCCGGGAGCAGGCAATTGGTTCACCGACGACGATGGGTCGATCTTTGAGTCCGACATCGACAAGCTGCGGGTCGCCGGCGTGACCTTCGGCTGCAACCCTCCGGACAACGACAAGTACTGCCCGGAAGACCCCGTGCGACGTGACCAGATGGCGTCGTTCCTAGCGCGGGCGCTTCGCGGCCAGGCGTAGCAACCCATCTACACTTGCGTCGCGATCCGTAGCAAAGAGGTCTTGAATGCAAAGTGAGCGCGTCCGTTTCTTCGCCGAAGAGCGGTGGACCGGCGGTGTCATCGGCATGGGATATGTGGGTCTGCCGCTTGCGGTGACCATGGTCGAGCACGGGATGCGAGCCATCGGTTTCGATCGATCCCAAGAGCGGGTCGACCTGCTCAATCGTGGCGTATCCCCTGTCGAGGACGTATCCGATGACGAGCTCACGGCTGCGCTAGCCGACGGTCTCGAAGTCACATCGGACGAAGCCCGCCTCGCCGAGAGCGACGCAATCTTTATTTGCGTGCCGAGCCCGCTGGGCCGCAACCGCGAACCCGACCTCTCGTTCATCCGATCCGCCGCGGAAACAGTCAAAGGCGTTGTGGGCTCAGGCATGTTGGTTTCGCTCGAATCGACCACCTACCCCGGGACCACCGAGGACATCCTCGTCCCCGCGGTTGAAGAGGCCGGCTTCGTCCCCGACGAGGACGTGTTCGTTGCATTCTCTCCCGAACGGGTATCTCCGGGCGCCGAAATGAAGACCGGCGATATACCCAAAGTCGTCGGCGGCATCACTCCACGGTCGACCGAAGTCGCCAGCGCGGCCTACGCCAGGATCGTCGCCTCGGTTCACCCGGTTTCCTCTGCCCGGGCCGCAGAGATGGCCAAGCTGCTGGAGAACACTTACCGGGCAGTGAATATCGGCCTGATCAACGAGATGGCGCAACTCGCCCACGAGCTCGACATTTCGATCTGGGAGGTCGTCGACGCGGCGGCAACAAAGCCGTTCGGTTTTCAGCCCTTCTACCCGGGGCCGGGTGTTGGCGGGCATTGCATTCCGCTCGATCCACAGTTCCTGGCGTGGCGGGCCAAGGAAGCCAATTTCGCCACCCGATTCATCGACCTCGCCGAGCAGGTCAACATCAAGATGCCGGCCTATGCCGCAAGGCGAGTAAGTGATCTGCTCAATCGCGCCGGGTTACCCGTATACGGCACCAAGGTCCTCGGCGTCGGGATCGCTTACAAGCCGAACGTCGCCGACGATCGGGAATCGGCTTCGATCGAGGTTCTGCGCGAGCTGGAAGGGCGCGGTGCCCGGATCGCGGTTCTCGATCCGGTGGTAGGTGAGGACCGCATTGCTGTCCACGGATTCGATCCGGTCGCGGCGGACGGCTCGCTGGAAGATTACGCGATGGCGGTTCTGCTGACCGATCACGCCGTTCTCGATTTGAAGCGCATTGCGACCGAAGTGCCGATCGTTCTCGACACCCGCGGCGCCTATCGCCGAGCCGGGTTGGAGTTCGATAACGTCGAAGCTCTGTGAAACCAAGGCTGCTCGTCGTCTCTCCGGTGCACCCCCCGGACGACCCGCGTATCCGGCACAAGCTGATCCGAACGCTGCAGGCGGAATGGGCCGTGACGTTTGCCGGCCGCGACAGGGGGCCGGTCGACCAGCAAGGCATGAGATGGGTAGAGCTGCCCGGTGGCCGGTTGCGTCGCGGAGCTCACGCCACTTGGCTGCTCATGAAACGGAACTACGACGTCGTCTCGCTCCATGATCCTGAGATGCTGCCGGCGGCCCTCCTGGCCAGCTTGCTCGGCAGAACCATCGTGTTCGATGTTCACGAGAACGTCCCGGCTCAGTTGCGCTCCAAGCCCTGGATTCCACGGTTGCTGCGCCGTCCCGCCGCCTGGATCTCGAGCTTGCTGCTTCGGTTGGCCGAGAAGCGCTTCCCGATGACTCTGGCGGAGGCCGGCTACAGCTCGTTGTTCGCGGAAGAGCACCCCGTCTTCCCCAACTACCTGACCGGAAAGCCACCTGAGCCACGCGACCCGGACCCCACCGTCGGTGTCGTCTATCTGGGCGATGTCACTGAAGCGCGCGGTCTAGCGATGGTCGTCGAGGCGGTAGCAGAGGGCGGGGCGTCGACGATGACCATCATGGGTAGGTGCCGGCCCGACTTCAAGACACAGCTGATGGCTACCGCCCGTCGGCACGAGCTCGACTTGCAGTTCCACGGCTTTGTCGATCCGGACGAAGCGTTGCGCATCACCGCAGCCGGCATTCTCGGGTTGTCTCCGCTGTTGGATACCCCCAACTATCGAGCCTCATTGCCGACAAAAGTCCTCGAGTACCTCGCGGTCGGAATACCGACGGTGGCCTCGGACTTGCCCGGCACCCGTAGCGTCGTTGGAGATACCCCGGGAGTGATCCTGGTGCCACCCGGCGATCTTGGTGCCTGGCGCACCGCAATACGGGAGGCCATGGCCGATCCGAAGCTCCGCGCCGATGCACGGGCAGGCGCCGAGGCGATCCGGATGTCGTACGTATGGCCGGAGGAAGACGTGCGGGCCTTCTACCGCGAGCTGCTTGGCTAGCGGCTGCTCAGAAAGCCGAGGCCCCACGCAACGTGCATCGTGGCCACTGCAGCAGGGAACAACAGGGCTGCAGGGTCTCGTGTTCTGATCAACTGGCTGATTGTCGCCGTTGCCAACAACACAACGTAGAGGAGCGGAACCACGGGGGCGAGCGGACGCCATGGGGTGAACGCCAGCACCAGGGAAATCAGAAGTGCAATGATGAACAACGGCGCCACCAACTGACGCAGCCGGGTCGATTCGGGGTGCATCCTGATCACCCGCCGTTTCCACGTCCCGTACTCGAAGAACTGGCGCCACAGTGCCGCCAGGGTGCGGCGCGGCCGGTAGATGACGCGCAAACTCGGGTCGAACCAGACAATGCCCCCGTTGGCTCGCAGCCGGATGTTGAGTTCGTAGTCCTGGTTGCGGGTGAGGTCTTCATCGAACATACCTGCCTCGATGAGGGCGGATCGTCGGAACACGCCGAGGTAAACGGTGTCCGTTGCCCCGGGCGGTCCGCCGTAGTGGAAGCGGGCGTCGCCCACTCCGACGCGTGAGGACATTGCGTAGGCGATGGCGCGCTGCATCGGGGTGATGCCGACGGCCTGCTGGATCCCCCCGACGTTGACCGCGCCGGTGTGCTCCATTGTGGCGACCGCCGTTCTGATGTAGTCGGGTTCGAACTCGGCGTGGCCATCGCAGCGCACGATGACATCGCCTTGGGATGCGGCGGTCGCGATGTTGAGGCCACTCGGGGTCCGACCAGACGGATTGTCGACGTATCGAACCTGAGGAGACTCCCTACAGATGCGGTCGAGGATCTCTCTAGTGCCGTCGTCGCTCATCCCGTCCGCGATGACGATCTCGACTTCACCGTCATAGTCCTGTCGCAGGATCGAAGTGATGGTGGCCTCGATGTTGGCGGCTTCGTTGCGGACCGGGATGATCACCGACACGAGCTTGATCGGGTCAGACATCGACTTCCTCCGCCAGAGCGACCGCTTGCTCCATCCAACCTGCCCCGACTTCTCCGAACGGCTCGTGACGGTTCTCGACCGCAACATAGAGCTTGGCGGTCGTCGCCCGTGCCGTATCGACGAGGCGTTGCGGGTACTCCATGCTCAGCTGATGAGCCGCGAACTCGTCTTCATCCGCTATCTCGACACGTCCATCGCTCCAGCGCACGATGTCGAGGTCGATGTCCACCATCGTCACCCGCGTTCCGTCCCATTGCGGCGGGGTAATGATGTCGATGTAGAGGTCGTAGCTTCTCTGGTGTCCCCAGATCGCTGTCCACCACTTGTTGTCGGGAATCAACTTGACGTTTGTCGTCTGTGACAGCTTCGCTGGTTCGTCGCCGCGCTGCATGGGAGACGCCGGGGGCGACCATAGCCACAGGCCATGCTCGTCCTCACCAAGACGACGCATGGCAAACTGCCAGTGACGTTGCCCGTCCCACTTGCGAAAGTCAATCTGCACGAGGTCGTTCATCCGACCGTCGAGCCTACTGAGGTTCGGCTACTCGACGCGCCAGGTTCCGTGCTGGGACACGAGATCGGAGATCGAGGCGGAAGCGTTACGTTCCTTGGCTGCCTCGATCTGTTCGGTCATGAGCTCACCGTAGGTGACCCGCTGCACCTGGCGGAATACCCCGATTGGAGTCGGTCCGGTGGGTCCGTGCGAAAGTCGACTCAACAAGAAGGCCACTCCCGGGTTCGGCATGGTGGGATCGTGAATCGCGATGGCGTCCATCCCAACATCAGCGACCTCGACGATCTTGGCTCCGTCGAGGCCAACGGTTACCCCCATCTCGTTGTCGGCTCCGAACACGATCGGCTCGCCGGCTTCGAGGTAGATCCGGTTGGCTTCCCGTTCCTGACGGCCCGTGAGTAGCTGGAAAGCCTTGTCGTTGAAGACGTTGCAGTTCTGGTAGATCTCGACGAATGCCGTGCCCTGATGCTCGTAGGCGGCGCGCAGCATCGCGGTGGTGTGAGGACGGTCCATGTCGATGGTCCGGGCAACGAACGTTGCTTCCGTCCCCAGCGCAAGGCTCACCGGGTTGAAGGGATGGTCGATCGACCCGGCCGGGCTGGTCTTCGTCCGCTTTCCGAGTTCGCTCGTGGGCGAATACTGCCCCTTCGTGAGACCGTAGATCTGGTTGTTGAACAGCAGAATCTTGAGATTGACGTTGCGTCGTAAGGCGTGGATCAGGTGGTTGCCGCCGATGGACAGCCCGTCACCGTCGCCGGTGATCACCCACACCGTGAGGCTCGGGTCGGCAAGCGCCACTCCGGTGGCAATGGCGGCGGCCCGTCCGTGGATCGAGTGCATGCCGTATGTGTTCATGTAATACGGGAAGCGCGATGCACAACCGATTCCCGATACGAACACATGCTTCTCTCTGTCGACGTCCAGCTCTGCAAGGAAGTTCTGCACCGAGGCCAAGATGGTGTAGTCGCCGCAACCGGGGCACCACTTGACTTCGCCTCCAGATTGGAAATCGGCCCGCGTGTAGCGAGTGTCGGTAGTCATGACGGATCCCCAACTAGGTCGATGATCTTCTTTGTGATTTCGTTGGCCATGAACGGTTCCCCCTGCACCTTGTTGAGCGTGACCGTCGGCACGAGGTAGGCAGCCCGCAGCAATGCTGCCAGCTGCCCACTATTGAGTTCCGGGACGAGTACCTTCTCGTAAGCGGCAAGCAAATCCCCGAGATTTCGCGGGAATGGATTCAGATAACGCACATGGAGGTGCGCCGCCGGGTATCCGGCATCTGTCGCGTTGTTGACCGCGGCGCGGACAGCACCAAACGTCGAGCCCCAGCTGACCACCAGTGTCTTGGCTTCCTCGGGACCGGACACCTCCGCTTCGGGTATGTCATTGGCGATGCCGGCGATCTTGGCGGCCCGGGCCTCGGTCATCAGCTCGTGGTTGTCTGGATCGTAGGACACAAGCCCGGTCAAGGCGTCCTTCTCCAACCCGCCGACGCGATGCTCTAAGCCGGGGGTTCCCGGGATTGCCCACGGCCTGGCTCCGGTCACCTCGTCACGGGCATACGGCAGATACTCCCCATCAGGCCCGTTCGGCTCGGTCGCGTACTTGATGTCGAACTCGGGCAGATTGTCGAAATCCGGGATCTGCCACGGTTCTGCGCCGTTTGCCAGATATCCATCAGAGAGCAGGATCACCGGGGTCATGTACTTGAGCGCGAGACGGGCGGCCTCCATGGCGACCTCGAACGCGTCACTGGGCGACGCGGCGGCGATGACGGGCAGCGGGGCTTCGCCATGGCGACCGTAGAGAGCCATCATCAGGTCTGATTGCTCCACCTTGGTCGGCAGACCCGTCGATGGGCCGGCGCGCTGTACGTCGACGAGCACCAACGGCAATTCGGTCGTCAGCGCCAGGCTCAGCGTTTCGCTCTTGAGAGAGACGCCGGGACCGGAGGTCGTGGTGACGGCGAGATGGCCGGCGAAGGCGGCTCCCAACGCCACACCTACGCCGGCGATTTCGTCCTCGGCCTGGAACGTCTTCACCCCAAAGTGCTTGAGACGAGCGATCTCCTCGAGGATCGATGTTGCCGGCGTGATCGGGTATGACCCGAGGAACAGCGGGAGGCCGGCGGCCTTGGCTGCGGCGACGAGCCCCCAAGCTAGTGCCTGGTTTCCGGTGATATTGGCGTACTCGCCGGGTGGGAGCTTGGCCGGAGCAACCTCGAAGGTGTGGTGGAACTCCTCGGTCGTGTTTCCGAAGTTGAAACCGGCGCGGAGAGCTTCGACATTCGCCCTGGCGACCGGGTTCTCGGCCCCGAACTTGTTGTTGACCCACTCGAGGATCGGTTCGGTGGGTCGGTTGAACATCCACGAGATGAGACCCAGCGCAAAGAAGTTCTTCGATCGCAGCACTGATCTGCCGGTGACTCCGGTGTCCTTGACGGCGATCTTGGTCAGCTTCTCCATCGGTGCCGTGAGGACGTGGTAGCCGCTCAGGCTGTCGTCGTGGAGCGGGTTGGTTTCGTATCCCGCCTTCTCGAGGTTGCGCTCGTCGAACGCGTCTTCGTTTGCGAGAATCAGCCCGCCCGGCTTGACATCTCTGAGGTTGGTTTTGAGCGCAGCCGGATTCATGGCCACGAGGACATCGGCCTCGTCTCCATGGGTGAGGATGTCCCAGTCGGCGATGTGGACTTGAAATGAGGAAACCCCGGCGAGAGTGCCCTGAGGTGCCCTGATCTCCGCTGGAAAGCTCGGGAACGTGGCCAGGTCGTTGCCGAAAGCGGCTGAGGTCTCGGTGAACCGGGTCCCGGCTAGCTGCATTCCGTCACCCGAATCTCCGGCGAATCGGATCACGACTTGATCACGCTGCTCGGGTGGCTTGGGGGGAGAGAGAGTCTCTTCCTGCATCGTGGATGCTCCTATGAGTGGCTGCGCAAGCGGCCTTGTTGCCTATTCTGTCTATGGATCGAACCGCTGTCGCGCACCGAACCGGTTGCTTAGTCTATGCGCTCTGCCGAGCATTTACAGCGACTGGGCTTGGTACGGTCTGAGCCGTTCAATCTTGCGATCCATGCGGCGCGTTGCACCTGCTCAACCCTGCATCCTCGAGAGCCAGACCGATCTCGAGCAGGCGGTGTTCTTCCCAGCGACGGCCGATGAGTTGAACGCTTGGAGGTGGCTTCCCGGCTCGCTGAAGCGGTAGGGCTAGCGCCGGCATGCCTGTGTGGTTGACCAGCGCGGTGAATCGTGAGAGCTGCGGACGGAACGAGACCATCTTGCCGGCTACGTCGATGAGCTCGTCGCCGATCGGCTTCCTGTTGGCGGCCACTGTCGGCGTCATCAGTGCATCACAGCTTTCCAGTGCGGCTTGCGCAACGTGCCGGATCCGAGCGCGCCACTCTTGGGCACGAACGTAGCGGATGGGATCTGTGTCGAAGGCCTCTGCCATCCGTTGGGCGACGTCTGGTCCGTATGACTCGGGGTGGTGTTGCCATCGATCGTTGTGCACGGCCGCTACCTCGGGGTACACCGAGTCTTCCAAGGTGCTTGCCGGTACCAGATCGGGAAGGTCTAGATCGATCAGCTTGGCTCCTCGGTCCGTCAAGGCTTTGCGGATGCTGGCGAATCCGTCGGCGACGTCGCCTGTTTGCGGGAGGTCGACCCAGGGGTGGGGGATGCCCAAAGTGAGCTGGCGCAGCGAGGCAGATCCCTGTGGGGTGACCACGGGCTGCGGTGCCGACCAGGGATCCGCCGGGTCGTGGCCGGCGATGATGAGATACACCGAGGCTGCGTCCTCAACGGTCCTGGTGAGCGGCCCCACGGTGTCGAGCGAGGGCGCCAGCGGGAAGACTCCCGTCAGTGGAACCCGGCCGTGTGTGACCTTGAGGCCGACGATCCCGCAAATGGCGGCTGGGACTCGGACCGAACCTCCGGTGTCGGTGCCCAATGCCGCGACCGCGGCGCCGGCTGCAACAGCTGCCGCTGACCCGCCCGAAGAGCCGCCGGGCGAAAGCGAAGTGTCCCAAGGATTGCGGACCGCGCCGAACCAGTGATTCTCGCTGGAGAACCCGAACGCGTATTCATGTAGTCCCGTTCGGCCGATGATGACCGCGCCCGCCCCTTCGAGCCGGGTAATCACGGTTGCGCTTTCCTGCGGGATAGGAGGCGGCAGGCTGGTGCCGGCCGTGTTCGGACGCCCCGCGTGGTCGATGAGATCCTTGACGGCAATCGGCACTCCGGCGAGCCGACCACCACCCCCACCGCGGGCTACGCGGGCGTCCACCTCGGCGGCCGCCCGTGATGCGTGCTCGTAGTCGATATGGGTGAAGGCGTTGATGGCCGGTTGGGTCGCCTCAGCCCGTGCCAGGTAGTCGGCGACGACTTCGACCGCCGACAACTCACCGCCGTTCACCGCACGTGCAATCTCGGCGATACCGGCCGGCATTTGACTCACTCCCAACTGACCCGCTGGTTATCGGGGAAGATCGAGACCCAAAGTCTCCCCGGAGGAAGCACGATGGGCGATCCGTCGGGCAGGGTGAGCTCGAAGCGCTCGTCGGCTGACTCTCGGGCCCAGTTTCCTTCGACCACCATGCCGCTGTAGAAGACGTAAGCGTCGCCGCTCCCAAAGGTGTCGAGTGCGGGTACCGCTGAGCCGGCTCCGCTCGATGAGCTCGCCCAGTACCTGGTCGCATTGATGACGACCAGTGTGTCCGCGGCGATCTGGTGTTCGAGAACCTCGGGCTCAGTTGTGGTCGTTGTGCTCGCGCCGGATTCGTTCCCGTCGTCGTCTGAGCCGTCGGTGTCAGACGAATCGTCGATGTCGTCGTCGCTGGGCAGAGCGAGCCAGTTGTGCGGAGTCGATCCGATGAACCTCAGGTATTCGCTGCCGGTCCATTCCCAACGCACCTCGGGTCGATCCGACCAATCGAGAGTCACCTCGTCGGCTCCGGCTAGCCCAAGAGTCGGTTCACCGAAGTCGAACATCGGCTGGGTCGGCGGTTCATCAGGGTAACCACGCCGATCCGCTTCGTCTCTCATCAGCAAAGTAGAGCCGTAGAGGTTGTGTGGTGCCCGCCGAGTGCCAATTCGAAACGTCGTGTTGCCGTTGTCGCCCAGCAACTTCACTCCGTAGCCGGCGATGACGCCGCTGATCCACGGTTGGGCGCCGGAGATCTGCAGAGGAGCACCGAGATACTTGACCAGCGTGGGGTCGGTCGGTCGGCCCGAGCGAATCGGGCCAAGGAACTCGGTGTCGGAATGGTGGAAGAGAGCAATGAACCGTGTCAGGCCCCCTTCGACGAGCAGTTCGTAGATGGCATCGGCCTGTTCGATCCCCGACTGTGGACGGGCGTTCCAGTGGTTGTCGATCTTGACCGCGATGACGCGCCTTTCGAGCATGGCTTCGTCGGCGACGCCAAGACCATTCAGCGGGGAAGGCGGCAGGGTGGTCACCGTCGTCGTTGTCGCCGGCGCCGAGGTGGGTGGCACGGTCGTCGGGTCTGCGGTTGTTTCGACGACGGGTGCGAGCGTCGTCAGCTGTGTGGTCGTGCTGGGCTCGGTCTCGTCTCCGCTGCAGGCAGCAATGGTGAGGGCGAACGCAACCAAGACCATGAGGGGTTTGGAGATAGTCACGAGGGCGGAGTGTATACCCGGCCCGGAGGCAACCCGAGGAATCGACCGACTACCGTCGTCTGTATGAAGGGACTCGTGGAGTTTGTTGCAGCCGAGCTGGCCGTCCGGGCGAATCCTGAGAAGGCGGCTGGCATGGCCGCCTATATGAAGACAGATATGCCGTTCTACGGTGTCCAGAAGCAGGGTCGGGTCGAAGTCGCCAGGGCGATGAAACGACTATTCCCCATTGACGACCTGGCAACATACCGTGCCGCCATCGAGGCTCTGTGGGTTCAGCCGCGTCGTGAGGAGAAGTACATCGCGATTGCCGTAGCCAAGGAGTACAAGCAATTCCTCACCTTCGAGAACCTCGACCTGTACCGGCGGCTCATTGTCGAAGGAGCATGGTGGGACTTCGTCGATGAGGTGGCGATACATTGCGTAGGAATCGTCTACCTCAACGACCGGGACCGCATCGAGACCGTCATCGAGGAATGGGTCGACGACGAGGTCATGTGGTTGCGACGCACCAGTCTGATCTCGCACATCAAACACAAGGAGCAGACCGACTACGAACTGCTATTCGACCACTGCTTGCGCCGCGCCGCGGAGAAGGAGTTCTTCATTCGCAAAGCCATCGGCTGGACGTTGCGGGAGTACGCCAAGATCGCGCCAGAACGGGTAGCGGGGTTCTTGTTGGAGCACCGCGACCGCTGGTCGGGTTTGAGCTTCCGCGAGGCGGCCAAGCACCTAGATATCTGAGCGCGGCGACGGATATCATCGCCCCATGATCGAGCGGGCATTGTGGAATGAGAGGTACCGGGAGAGGGGAGCGCTGTGGGGCGCTGCGCCCAACCAGTTTGTCGTCGACCGGCTGCGCGGGCTAGAGCCGTGTCGAGTGCTCGATCTGGGAGCGGGGCAAGGTCGCAACGCAATCTGGCTGGCGGAACAGGGGCACCGGGTCACCGCCGTCGACCTGTCCGATGTAGCCATCGAGCAAGCTCGAGAGCTCGCGGCGGGTGCAGGAGTCGAAGTGGACCTCGTCGCGGCGGACCTCAGTGCCTGGGAACCAGAGGCCGCGTCCTTTGATCTGGTATTGCTGGTGTACGTGCAGGTGCCGGAGGACCTGCGCAAGGAACTCCATGCCAAGGCGATCGGGGCGCTGGCACCCGGGGGGCAGGTTGTGGTGATCGCACATCATCGCGACAACCTCGATCACGGAGTTGGTGGCCCGCCCATGCCGGAGATCTTGTTTGATGAGGAGTTACTCGCGGCCGACTTCGCTGAGCTCGACGTCATCGAGAACGGCCGGGTATTGCGGCATGTCGACCGGGATGGCGTGAAAGGTGACGCCATCGACATTGTCTTCATGGCGCGGCGGGTGGGCCAGCGCGGCTCCGTTGGGGCGGACTAGCCCAGTCTTCCGGCACTCGCCGGTGGCCAATAGCGGGCGACGACCCGCCACCGGATCGTGTCCTCTTCCACTGGACCGATGGTTCTGCTGTCTGCTGCCGAGGCCGGTCGGTTGTCTCCGAGTACGAACACCTCGCCGGCGTGTAGAGGCCACTCCCCATCCGGCCGTGTCGGCCCATCTGCCCACGGCTCGGCGAGGACTATGCCGTCAACGTGCACATATCCGTTGCTCAGCACGATGCTCTCTCCGGGTAAGCCTACGACCCGTTTGACTAGTTCAAAGCCTGCAATCTCGGGGTGGGGGAGAATGACCAGTTCTCCGCGAACGAGATCTCCTTGTCTGGCAGCCGCGATGATGTAGTCACCTGCCGCGAGCCCAGGCTCCATCGACGACTCGCGCACCTCATAGCGGCGCCACCGGCCCTTGAGTCCGATCGCGGCCGCGGCGGCTACTGCTCCTGCAAGGGCGACTCTGCTCAGACGCGGAGACATCGGGATTCCTTTCCACTGCTGAGTCTACGGAGACGTCGCGGGCCCTGTCACGGGAGTGTATGGTCGCGACAGGAATCTCAAACACCAGGAGGTGACCGGTGGGATTGTTCCGACCCACAAGGGTGGCACATGCGCATTGCGACCTGTTCTGCGGCGTCTACGACCCGGCCCAGGCGATGATCGAAGCGAAGTCGGTGCTCAACTGCTGTACCAAGTACCACGCGTCTGATGATGAGGTGTTTCGGGCGCGGTGCATCTCGGTCAAGGAAGAGCGCGCCGAACTGGTGAAGCATCACCTGAACGTGCTGTGGGCCGACTTCTTCAAGCCACCGCATCTAGAGCAGTTCCCTAATCTGCACGACCTGTTCTGGCGGGCAATCAAGGCTGCCGGGGACGCTAAGAAGTCGATGGACCCTGCAGTTTCCGAAGGGCTCATCGCGCTCATCCAGGAGATTTCGGATATCTTCTGGCAGACCGAGGCCGCTCAAGCGGCCGGGGTCTACCCGCCGAGCTAGGCAGTCGCAAGAGACGCTTATAGGAAGGGGCCCCGACGGGGCCCCTTCCGTTTCCAGCCGGTGACTTTCAGTCGTGGAAGTGTTCCAGCTCGTCCTGGGTTGCCTCACCGGGCATCTTGCCCATGATGATCATCGCCAGGACTTCGTCCTTGGTGACTTCGTCCTTGTTGACGGTCCCGACCAGCTTCCCCTGAGCCATCACCGAAATGCGATCGGCGAGATCGAACACATCGTGGATGTCGTGGCTGATCAGGAAGATCCCGATACCCTCTGCTTTGAGCTGCTGGATCAGGTCGTTCACCTGCTCGGTCTCGGCGGGGCCGAGCGCCGCGGTCGGCTCGTCCATGATGAGGATCTTGGCGTTGAAGTGAACGGCCCGGGCGATCGCTACCGACTGGCGCTGGCCGCCTGACAGCGACTGCACCGGCACCTTGAAGTTCTCGAACCTGGGGTTGAGCCTTCCCATGACGGTGCGTGATGCATTTTCCATCGCCCGGTCATCGAGAGTTCCCCAGTTGGTACGCAGCTCGCGTCCCAGGAACATGTTGGCCGGGGCGTCGATGTTCTCCGCCAGAGCCAGAGTCTGGTAGATCGTCTCGATGTTGTATTCCTTGGCGTCACGCGGCGTTTCGATGTGGGCCAGTTCGCCGTTGACAAAGATCTTGCCCGAGTCGGCCTTGTGCGCCCCGGAGAGCGTCTTGATCAGCGTGGTCTTGCCGGCACCATTGCCGCCGACGACAGCAACGACCTCACCGGGGAAGAGATTGACCGTGACACCGTCGACAGCGTGAACTCCGCCGAACGCGACCCGGATGTCGCGCAACTCGACCAAGGGAGTGGTGGTTTGTGTAGTCATGCTGATGCCCGCCTCCTGTAAACGGTGTCCAAGGCGACCGCCAAGACCAGTACCACCCCAACTGCGATGTCCTGGGCGGCAGTCTCGACGCCGACGAGAGCCATGCCGGATTGCAGCGACTGCATGACCAGTGCGCCCAGCATCGCGCCCGGGATGGTGCCGACGCCACCGGTGAGCGACGTGCCGCCGATGACGGCTGCGGCAATGACATAGAGCTCCGTGAGCTGGCCTAGACCGCTCACCGCGGCATTGAGACGTGCCACCTGGACCGCGGCGCCGATCCCGACCAGGATGCCCATCAGAGCAAACGTCTTGATGATCGTGGCACGCGTTTTGATACCGGCCAGCTCCGCGGCCTCGGGATTGCCGCCGATCGCGTAGACATACCGGCCGAATCTGAGCCGGGTGGCCACGAATGTCATCACCAAGACGACACCGATCGCAATCAAGACCGGGTTGGCAAGACCAAACGGGATATCGCCACCGCCACGCTGCTCGGCGAGACGCGGTGGCAAGAGGTAACTGTTGAGATACGCGATCGCGCCCAGCACAACAACGATGCTGACTCCGCCGATGGTGTAGTCAGCCCAGCGGGGACGAAGCTTGAAGCCGAACCGGATGCGCTGCCGGCGGCCATTTATGAGCAAGAACACGATGCCGGCGCAGGCAAGGATGCCCACTATCCAGCTCCACGTGTAGCCGATGGTGCCTCGCGCCCCCCCGCCAAGCAGCTGGAACGTCGCGTCCATCGGAGCAATGGTCCGCCCGGATGCCATCATCCAGGCCGCTCCGCGCCACACCAGCAGCCCGCCGAGGGTCACGATGAATGAAGGCACACCGACGTAGGCAATGATGGCGCCCTGGAATGCGCCGAGCACCGCACCCATGATGATTCCCGCTGCAAGCGAGATGATCCAGATCCAGGGACTGTCGAAACCGAGATAATCCGGCAAGATCTCGGCCTGGAGCATGGCCATCGCCATGCCCAGAACTGCAAGCATCGAGCCGACGGAAAGGTCGATGTTCCTGGTGACGATGACGAGCACCATCCCCGTCGCCATGATTCCTACGGCGGCGGTTTGTACGGAGAGATTCCACAGGTTGCGAGCCGAGAGAAAGGTACCTTCGCTCCACGAACCCCCGCCGGACCAGAACTGGAATCCAATCCAGATGATCAGCAGCGCCCCGATCATCCCCAGCATGCGAGTGTCGATCTCCATGGCGCGTATTGCATCTGCGAACGAACCTCCGGGACCGTTGCCGGGATCCATCAACTCGGTTTGCTCCGGTGCCTCAACGGGAGCGTTTGTCACGTTTTCACCTCCAACCGATAGAACGACGCCGCGCCCCCGAATACTACGGAGGCGCGGCGTGCGATTCTCAAACTACGACGGTTCTCGACCTATGGGCAACCTGCCACCGAGCCCGAGGGCACGTTCTGGCAAAGAGTTGCCTCATCGATCCATCCAGCGTCGAGGACGACCTGGAGGTTGGCGTTCGTGATCGGAATCGGAGCCAACAGGATCGACGTCATCGAGTTGCCGCCGGGGGAGTCGAACTGGACGACACCTGCGATGCTGCCGAGAGCAGTTCCCTGAGCGAGGGCCACAGCAGCCTCACCAGCTGCCTTGCCCAACTCGCGGGCGTCCTTCCACACCGACACCGTCTGCTCGCCGAGAGCGACACGGTTGAGGGCGGCAGCGTCGCCGTCCTGGCCGGAGACCGGGGTGATACCGGCCATGCCCTGAGCGCGCAGCGCTTCAACGACGCCGCCTGCGGTACCGTCGTTGGATGCAACGACCGCATCGACCTCATTGTTGTTCTGCGTCAGGATCTGCTCCATGTTGGTCTGAGCAATCGCCGGATCCCAGTTGTCGGTGTACATCTCGCCAACGTTGACGATCGCGCAGGAGTCATCGAGCTCCGCACAACCGGTCGCCTCGAGGAGAACCTCTTGCTGACCGCCGCGCAGGAAATCTGCATTGGCGTCCGCCTGGTTGCCCTTGATGAACACGTAGCGGCCTTCCGGCATCACGTCATAGATAGCACGAGCCTGCATCCGGCCAACCTCGACGTTGTCGAAGGTGATGTACAGCGCACCCTCGTTCTCGATGAGGCGGTCATAGGCAATGACCGGAATTCCCTGGTCGAGGGCGCTCTGCACAGCCGGCAGGATGGCGGTACCGTCCTGCGCCAGGATGATCACGACATCGGCACCGTCGGTGATCAGCTGCTCGACGTCGGTGATCTGCTGCTCAGCGGATGAGCCGGCGTCGGTCGAGATGTACGCCACGCCGGCCGCGTCGAGAGCTGCCTTGATGGCAGGCTCATCGGACTTTGCCCAGCGCTCTTCGTTGTAGTTGTTCCATGAGACACCGACGATCAGTTCGTCGTCGCCACCCGCGGGGGCTTCGGTCTCATCGGATGGGGCGGCAGTTGTCTCGTCTGCGTCGTCATCCCCGCCACATGCTGCGAACAGCATGGCGAGTACAGCGAACAGTGCCACCAGCTTCCTGTAGGACACTTTGTTTTCCTCCTCCTAAGGGGTGTCCCAAATTGGGACCCGTGTACCCTAGCTACCTTCTCCACAATTGGTCGGGGCCGAGGCTCATTGGGTGAGCCGACCCCGGACCGCTCCCCGGTTCCTCATGGGTGGACCGCGGATTAGCGCACAGCATACGCCCAATATGTTCGATTGTGCAACAAAAGCTTTGGGTTGCACGGAAAGCTAGCGTAGGATCTCCACCTGCAGGCTTGGGCACGGCTGTGGGGATATAGTGGGGTTTCCAACAAATCAAGGAGACAGGTTGGGTCGCGGCAACGGAAAGCTCGGACAATCGGCCGGTTCCATGCGCGGTGTGGCGGCCGATGAGCTGCGTCGTCACAACCTCGGTGCGGTGCTCGACCACCTGCATCTGGCCGGTCCGGTGACTAGATCACAGCTCACCGTCGTCACGGGTCTCAACAGATCAACCGTGGCAGATCTAATCGGTGAGCTCGCCGCCCTCGGTTTGGTGACCGAAGGGCCGGCGACCGTTGCCAACGGCCCGGGACGTCCGTCACCGGTTGTCGATGTTCGACCTCATGGCGCCGTCGTCTTAGCAGTCGAGATCTCGGTCGACTCGCTCGCAGTCGCCACAGTCGGCATCGGTGGGCACGTCTTCAACCAGGTTCGGGTTGCTCGCCATCGCGGCCACTTCCGTCCCGACCAGACCATCGCGGACATAGGACAGCTGTCGGCGCCGCTGCTCGATGCCCTGCCGGAAGGGAGTCATGTGCTGGGAGCAGCAGCGGCGATCGTCGGGATCGCCCGCCGCAGCGACGGTTTCGTTCACTTTGGACCCAATCTCGGCTGGCGGGATGTTCCGTTGGGCGACATGCTGGCCACCGGGCTGGGGCTGCCGGCGCCTGTGGCCGTTGCCAACGACGCAGACCTGGGTGCACTCGGGGAGTTTCGACGGGGAGGTCGGCCAGATGTCGAGCATCTCGTCTACATATCCGGTGAGGTTGGGATCGGTTGCGGCGTGATTGCCGGGGGGAGCCCCCTGCTCGGCTCCGCTGGATACGCCGGTGAGGCCGGACACAACCTCGTGAATCCGAACGGAACCGAATGTGGATGCGGGGCCACTGGCTGCTGGGAGACCGAAGCCGGCGAGAAGGCTCTGCTGGCGCGGGCCGGTCTCGCCGGCGAAGCCGTCGGCCTCGAGGCCCTCGACCTTCTGGAAGACCGCACCATCGCCGGTGACAGGCAAGCGCTCGAAGCAATGGAGGAGACTGGTCATTGGCTCGGCATCGGCATTCGAACGTTGATAAACCTGTTCAACCCGGAAGTCGTTGTTCTCGGCGGCATGTACCACCGCTTCTTCGACCACCTGATCGATTCCGCAATCCGCAGCACCAGTGGAGCGGTTGACGTCTCCCGCAGCATGGCAGAGATCAGCCGGAGCAACATTGGCTTAGGAGCACCGTTGATCGGCGCTGCTGAACTGGTGTTGGCGGGTGTAATCGATGACCCGGCGGCCGTGCTGCACTCTGGCTGACTGACGCCGAAACCCCACGCGCAACTACGATGGGAAATCTAATGCCGACCGGCAAAACCAAGGGGTTCTTGATCGGAGCGGGCGCGCTCGGTGTGCTCGCCGTGCTCGCAGCCGGACTGCTTATGACGCGGGCGGATTCCTCGTCCTGTGAGGCCTCGGTCGATCACCCTGATTGGTCGGTGGCCCGTCGCTGGGATGAAGCGGCGCTGAACGCGGTGCGACGCGATCTCCCGGCTCCCACCGTCCACGCCCGCAACCTCTTTCACATGTCCTCGGCCATGTGGGACGCCTGGGCCGCATTCGAACCCGCCGCCAGTGGTTACTTCGTCACCGAGGACCACAGCTCCGACGACGTTACAGCAGCCAGGGCGGAGGCAATCAGCTACGCGGCCTACCGGATACTCGAGCACCGCTACCTCGACGCCGCCGGTGGCTCTGACTCGATCCCGGAGTTCGATTCCCTGATGGAATCGATGTGCTACCCGATTGACGTCACGACCACTGAAGGCGACAGTCCGGCGGCTCTGGGGAATCGAATCGCTGCAATGATCATCGAACTCGGGTTGGTTGATGGCTCTCGGGAATCCGATCGCTACGTTGACGATTCCTATGCTCCCGTGAACGACGCCCTCACCGTTGCCGCGTCGGGCACCGCAATGATCGACCCCAACCGTTGGCAGCCGCTGCAGATCGAGAACATGATCTCGCAAAACGGTATCCCTGTCGTCGATGGCATCCAGGAGTTCATCGGTCCACACTGGGGTCATGTAACCGGGTTTGCTTTGCCCGCCGATGCGGGTGACGGGCTGCCGCTCGACCCCGGTCCGCCCCCGTTGCTGGGCAATCCGGCCACCGATCAGGAGTTCAAGGATGCTGCGGTCGAGGTGGTTCGCTTCAGCAGTTTGCTCGATCCTGCCGCCGACGTCGTTGTCGATATCTCGCCGGCAACTCTGGGCGACAACGCCCTTGGAGTCAACGACGGAACCGGCCATGTGCAGAACCCGGTGACCGGTCAGCCCTATGCGCCCAACCTCGTCAACGAAGCCGACTTTGGCAGGGCGGTCGCCGAGTTCTGGGCGGACGGACCCAATTCGGAGACTCCGCCGGGGCATTGGAACACTCTGGCCAACGAGGTCTCCGACCAGCTCACTGAACTCCGGATTGGCGGCACCGGCCCGGTGGTCGACCGACTCGAGTGGGACGTGAAGCTGTATTTCGTTCTCAACGGGGCGAACCACGATGCCGCCATCGCTGCCTGGGGAGCCAAGGGCTACTACGACTATGTGCGACCCATTTCGATGATCCGCTACATGGGTGGTCTCGGACAGTCGAGCAACCCGGATGGAGAGGCGTATCACCCCGACGGGCTCGTGCTGGCACCCGGCTTGGTCGAGGTGATCACCGTAGAGACGACGGCCACCGGAGGACCGCATGAGCACCTTGCCGGGCACGAAGGCGAGATAGCGGTGCTGGCATGGACGGGCACCCCGGAAGAACCCGAAGTCCAAATCGGCGGAGTGGCGTGGGTGAGGGCAGTCGACTGGGTCCCGTACCAGCTGCCGACGTTCGTGACGCCGTCCTTCGCAGCGTATGTGTCTGGTCACAGCACGTTCAGTCGAGCCTCCGCGGAGGTGCTCGCCGGGTTCACCGGCAGCGAGTTCTTCCCATCGGGTTTGGGAAGCTGGACTATCCCCCAGGACTCGTTCGAATTCGAGGCCGGTCCGGCGACCGATGTCGTGTTGCAGTGGGGCACCTACTACGACGCTGCCGACCAAGCCGGGCTTTCCCGCCTGTACGGCGGGATCCACGTGAGCGCCGACGACCTGAAGGGTCGCCTACTCGGTGCGGAGATTGGCCAGACGGCATGGTCGCTGGCTCAGGTGCACTTCGGGCGGCCGGGGAATGGCTGATGTTCCGACCCCCGGCAAGCGTTTCTGGATGTGGTTGGGGCTTGGGGCACTCGTTGTAGTCGCCGGTGGTTTCCTTCTCGCCAGTAGAGGCGGTCCGGTCACGCCGACCGAGGCATTGCCGCCCCCTGTGTTCGTCGACGACACCGCATCGTCGGGAATCGTTCACGTGTACGACGGTGATTTCGAGTTCTTTGTCGGCGGCGGGGTTGCGGTCTTCGATTGCGATGGCGATGGTCGCCAAGACCTCTACCTAGCGGGTGGGGCGAATCCTGCCGCGCTGTACCAGAACCGGAGCCAGACGGGCGGGAGCCTGAGGTTTGCAGCCATCGACAGTGCCCATACCGATCTCACAGACGTCACCGGCGCCTACCCACTCGATGTGGACTCGGACGGCCATTTAGACCTGGCGGTGCTTCGTGTCGGGGAGAACGTCATGCTGCGCGGTCTCGGCGGTTGCCGTTTCCAGCGCGCCAACGAACTCTGGGGTGTCGACGGGGGGAACGACTGGACCGCCGCGTTCAGTGCCAAGTGGGAGGGAAGCAACACGTTGCCGACCCTTGCATTCGGCAACTACCTCGAGTGGCCCGTGGACCGCGAGCAAGTGGCCCAATGTGCCGACAATGTGCTGCATCGCCCGCAGGGGAGCGCCTACGGTGAGGCAACCGTCTTGTCTCCCGGCTGGTGCACGCTGTCAGTGCTGTTTGCCGACTGGGATCGCTCTGGGCGCGGGGACCTGCGGATCGCCAACGATCGCCACTACTACCGGGATGGTTCCGAGCAGTTGTGGCGAGTTGCGGCCGGCGAGGCACCCCGGTTGTACACGGAGGCCGAGGGCTGGGAGGAGATTCAGATCTGGGGGATGGGCATTGCCAGCCAGGACGTCACCGGCGATGAATACCCGGAGTTCTTTATCACCAGCCAGGGGGACAACAAGCTGCGTACCCTCGAGAACGGGCCGGATCAGCCGACATACGATGACATCGCGATCCGGCGGGGTGTGACCGCCCACCGGCCCTTCACCGGTGACGACGTATTGCCGTCGACGGCGTGGCATCCGGAGTTCCAGGATGTCAACAATGACGGATTCCTCGACCTCTTCGTTACCAAGGGCAATGTCGAGGCGATGCCGGAATACGCCATGGCCGACCCCAACAATCTCCTACTCGGCCAACCCGACGGCACGTTCGAGGAAGGTGCCGGGAGTGCGGGCGTCGCCAGCTTTGCCCGTAGCCGTGGGGCGGCTCTTGCCGACCTCAACCTCGATGGCCTGCTAGATCTGGTTGTAGTGAACCGAACCGAGAACGTTCACGTGTTCCGTAACGGCGGTGATGCCGGCAACTGGATAGCGCTGCAACTGACGCAGCCCGGTCACAACCGGCACGCCATCGGAGCTTGGGTCGCCGTGGAGATCGGTGACCACGTCGTCTCTCGCGAGGTGAGCGTGGGGGGAGGCCACGCTGGCGACCAGACTGGGTGGATCCATCTTGGCCTCGGCAAGTCGGACGTCGCCACCGTTCGCGTGACCTGGCCGCAGGGCGAATCGACAACGGCCCATGATGTCCCAGCCGGAACCTTCCTCGTGCTCGATCGTCTGGCGGCGCCCGAGTATTGGGAACCCCCGTCGCCGTGAGGAGGCAGCGATGAGCGAACCACGTCTCGAACAGGTCACGCTTCCCGAGTTCGGGATGCCCGACGCCATGCCGGAGATCCCAGCAGCCGTCTACCGGCATCGGCTGCGGCAGCTACAAGACAGGATGGTGGCCGCCGGCTACGACCGAGTGCTGGTCTTCGCAGATCGAGAGCACAGCGCCAGCATGTCCTATCTCACCGGGTTTGATCCCCGATTCGAGGAGGCGATGCTGATTGTGGCCCCTGAGGGCCCGCCGCTCTCCCTCGTCGGCAACGAATGTGTGGGGATGGCCGAAGCTGCTCCGCTCGATATGCGGGTCGAGCTGTTTCAGGACTTCAGTCTGCCCAGCCAGAGCCGCGACCGCTCCCGGCCGCTCTCTGAGATCCTTGGGAGCGAAGGCGTGGCGGTGGGAAGCAATCTGGGTGTGGTCGGCTGGAAGACCTATTCGACCCCGACCATGCTCGACGGTCCCGCTTATCTCATCGATGAGTTGCGGTCGATCACAGGGGATGCCGCGCTGGTACGCAACGCGACCGGCCTCCTCATCGACGCCGGTGATGGCTTGCGTGTCATCAACGAGGTCGAGCAGCTGGCCTTCTTCGAGTGGGCCGCTTGCCAGACTTCCCAAGGTGTCCGCAATCTCTTGACCGGACTCGTGCCGGGGATGACCGAGCGGGAAGCCGTGCGGCTGCTGCAATGGAACGGGATGCCGCTGTCGTGCCACCTCATGCTCACGGCGGGGGAGCGGGCCACCCTCGGATTGCTCAGTCCAGGTGATCGGCCCATCGCTCGCGGGGACCGGTTCACGGTGGCGTTTGGGATCTGGGGAGCCCTCAACTGTCGCGCCGGTTGGGTCGTCGAGTCGGCCGATGAGTTGCCGCCGGAAATCGCGGACTACGTCGACAGGCTCGTCGCACCGTACTTCGCAGCCATCGCGGAGTGGTACGAGGCAATGCACATCGGGCAGAAGGGTGGGGTCCTCTTCGAGATCATCGCCCGCCATCTCGGTGACCCGTTCTTCGGGATTTTCCTCAACCCCGGTCACCAGATCCATCTCGAGGAATGGGTGAACTCTCCGATCTCTGCCCATTCTGAGATCGAGATGCGTTCGGGGATGGCCTTTCAGGTCGACGTGATTCCGGCCACAGGTACGCCCTACTTCACGACGAACATCGAGGACGGCATAGCCCTGGCCGATGCGGAACTACGCGACGAGTTCAGCCGGCGTTACCCCGACGCGTGGAATCGAATCGTCGCCAGACGGGGTTTCATGCGGGAGGCGCTCGGCATCGACCTGCACCCCGACGTACTGCTCTTCTCCAACATCCCCGCCTACCTGCCCCCCTTCCTCCTCCGCCCTGATCATGTCATGACGCTTGCTTGAGGTAGCCGGGTCGGCAGTCGGGTGTGGAGTTCGGTTGCCTCGAACTCCGAGCTGCTTTAGCAGCCAGCCTCAGTCGTCCAACGGCCAGAGCCGTCCGTCGGGGAAGAAGGTGAAGTAGTCACGGGGAAATGAGGTGAAGGCGGCCAGCTTGTCGAGTGATTCACCGTCACTCCCGGCGCCGGTGAAAGGATCGAATACTGCACCCGATGCAGCATCGACCAGACCATCGTCGACAATCTCGAGTTGCACCACGGTGCTGTCCAGCCTCCGGCTGAATACCGCCCAACGTTCCGGGTCTCTCGGGTCGATCGCCACTGCGATCTCCACTCCTGCGATCACATCGTTGACGACGCCCTCGCGACGCAGCGCAGGTACGTCGTAGGCGGCAGATTCGGTGCCCAGGTCGACAACTATCGCCATGTCTTTGAGGTCGAATGCGGTTGCCCAGCCGGGGGCGTCGAGGGCCAGCGTGTTGGGGTGGGCCGTCTGCCACGCCTCCCAAGTGGTCAGCGCCGACGGCAGCAGCGTGAGGGTGCTTCCTGTCAGCGGTCCCAAGATGGCTTCACCCAGTGGCTGACTCCAGATTGATCCGGTTTCGTGATCCCACCATGTCATCGCTTGGCCCCACAGCGCTCCCTGGTTGCCCAGCACGATCGCTTCTCCGTTCAAATCGCGGCGATGGACCATCGCCGTGGCGCAGATCGGTCACCAGGTGACCAGAACCGGGATTCCCTCCAGCGAATCGATCACCATCTCGCGTTGGTTGAGATGCGTCACCGGGTAGGCCTTGGCGGTCTCGGCTCCGGCGAGTCCGATGACGAGGCTGTCCTCCGGCCAGTCGACTTGGTCCGGTGTGGTGAACTCAGGGTTGTAGATGGGAGCGATCTGGTCGCGGTCGAGC
Source organism: Acidimicrobiia bacterium (assembly GCA_030066875.1). Classification (GTDB taxonomy): domain Bacteria; phylum Actinomycetota; class Acidimicrobiia; order Spongiisociales; family UBA5794; genus JAAETI01. Next base: position 26,452 of record JASJAS010000002.1, read on the forward strand.
AGCTGGCGGTATCCCTCGGGAAGAGGCTCGCCGGCAAGAACCGGGTCGTAGACCGCCCCGGGATCGACCGGCTCGACGGTTGATTCCGCAGGGTCGGCGGGCTCGACGGTTGATCCCGCCGTGTTGGCCGGCTCAACAGCTGACGTCGGGGGCTCGGTTTCGGTAGGCCGGTCGACGACACTCTCCTGGGCCACCCCGGAGCAGGCGGCGGCCAATAGCGCAAGACCAATGCCGGCGATCGCTGTCCGGACCGAAGGTGCTCGCTGCCCCATACAGCCTCAACATTCCAGTCCGCCAGCCTGTTCCAACTTGTCGCCATTCCGACTCTCTAATCGGCTGGCGCACGTCGACCTACTCGAGCAATCGCCCGCGAGAACGGCGTCAGGTTGCCGTCGGTTCTGTCTCCTTGGTTCTCTTGCCGTAGAGCAAGTCGTGGAGGAGGGCACCGATGAGGACGGCGACACCCGTGAACACTGCAGTTCCGATGAGGACGATGACTATCGACACCGTGGTCCGTAGCGCCGATGCCATTGCTGTGATGTCGAGCAATTCGGCGATTCCCCAGGAGACTCCGAAGGCGGCCAGGCCCCCGATTGCAGCCAGTGGCACAGCCCTTCCCAACTCGGTCGCGAGAGCGGTGATGCGTCGAGCTCCGTCCCCTTCGCCGTACCAGACGGCAGCCAGAATCGCGGTGTAGATGCCTAGCGCGAGCGTCGATGCCAGGGCCACCCCCCGTATGCCAAAGCCATCCTGCAATATCACGTACAGGGGCACCGCGGCGACTGTGGCGGCGGTGCCGACGATCACCGGCGTCCACATTTCTCGGCGGGCATAGAAGGCCCGATTGAGTATCTGGAGGCCGCCCCAAACCGGAATCGCGAACGCGTAGAAGAAGAGCGCTTGTGCGGTACCAATCGTGCTCTCCGGGGTGAACTCACCGCGTTCGAAGAGCGCCCTGACGATGGGAACCGTCATCGCGGCGACTAGAGCGGCGGCCGCCAGCGATGGAATGATCACCCACCGCAACGCTTTGTCGACCGCAAGCCGCATCTCGTGTCGGCGACCCTCGGCAAAGAGTCGCGCAAGGAACGGGTAAGCCGCCACCCCGACAGCCTGAGCGATAACACCAACCGGAACCAGCATCGTGCGTCTGGCGTAGTTCAGCTCCGTAGCGGCCCCTTCGCTGACGAACTGGCCGAAGACCCGCATGAAGGTCTCGTCCAGTACAACGATCGACTGGCCGATCATCAACGGGAACGCAATCATCAGGTATTCCTTGAGAACCGGTTGCCGCCATGGGAGGCGCAGGCTGAGACGCATTCCCACCCGCCGTGCTCCCCACCACTGCAGAGCGAAGTTGCCTATGAACGCGCCGATTAGCGCTCCCCACACGAACCCTTCGGGGCTGGCATCCGTGACGACCGCCCACCCGATTCCCCCGGCGATGATCCCGAGGTTGTAGATGATTGGCGCAAGCGTCGGAATCGTGAATACGCCCTTGGTGTATTGCACGGCAGTGAACAGGGCTCCGAGCACAAAGAAGACCTGGGCGGGGAGAATGATCCTGGTGAAGCGGACGGTGTTTTCGATCTGCTCAGGGCTGAATCGAGGGAACAGGAGATCGATGATGTGAGGCGCAGCCACCCAGCCGACTGCGACGAGCCCAACGATGCCGACTGCGATCGGTCTAATGATGGCACTGAGTGCTTCCCAACCGCCGCCCTCGTCATCTTCGGCGAGGAAGCGGGAGAAGATCGGGATGAACGTGATCGACAGGAACCCCCCGGCCAGCAGATAGTTCAAGAAGTCGGGAATGGCGAAAGCCGCGACGTATTCGTCGGTGGAAGCGGTGGCTCCTAGCAGCGAGGCGAAAACGATCTCGCGCAACTGTCCAAGAATGCGGGAGATGAGCACACCGGCTGAGACGATCAACGCCGCCGTCCCCATACGCCTGCCAAGCGAGGTGGTTGTGCTCACGGCTGCAAGGTAGCGGTTGAGCCGCCTTTTGCGGGGATCAGGAGGCGAGATCGCGCCGGCGCAGGATCGATGCCATCAGCGCGGAGCAAACCACCATCAACACCATGGCCTTCGCCACAGCGCCACCAGCACCCGGGTCTATGGCGCCCAGTCCGAATTCGTTGCCGACGAGTTCTTGAAAGTCGCGCGGGGCAAGGGCGGCTATTGCACTTGCGCCGATCCGCCATGGCGAGAGGCTGGATAGCGCCGGCACCGCGGCAGCGATTCCGTTCTCCCACACGAGCACGTAGGTCAAGCCGATGAGGGTTGCCCGTTTCAGCAGATAGCCCAAAGGAACGAACAACGCGGCATAAGCCGCCGTCGCAACCGCGGTTCCGACCAACAGCGGCACGAAGTACGAGAACGTTTCCGTCTTGATCGCAACGAGAATCCCGAAGGCCGCGGCGCCGATGCCGTTGATGATCAGTGCTTCGATGAATGCGGCGACGACCTTCGCCCCCGCGATTACTACCCGTCTGATTGGGCGGAGCACGAGGAAGGACATGGTGTTGTCGCGTCGCTCGTCGCCCATCACGGAGGTGGCGATTATCAGCGTTACCACGGGAACCACGATGTTCATGAACACCCCGATGGTCATCCCGATAGAGACCTCAATACCTTCTTCGATCTGGGCCGCCGCCGAGTTCGTGCTGTTGCGGGTCGCGACCATGAATAGCAAGTACATGGCCGCTGCCGAGCCGGAGAGCAACAGCAGCCCTAGTGCGCGGCGCAGGCGCAGCGTCTGTCGAACGGTCACCGTGATGATCGCGACGAATGCGCTCATCGTCCCCCCACCAGGTAGCGGAACACGCTCTCGAGTGACTCGTCCTCGGGGGCGAACCGGGAGATGCGAACGTTCAGGTCCCGGGCTTGCTTAGAGATGGTGGTACCGAGCGCGATGAGATCAGTTGTTTCGAGATGAATGCGAGAGTCGTCGATGCTGACACTCGAAACGGCCTCGTTGTCGAGGAGCGCAGCCGCAAAGTCGCGCGTCCTATCGCATTCGACGAGCACGCGGTATGGGATGTGAGACATCGCCCGCCGAATTGCGCTGATGTCGCCTGCGGCCGCAAGCTTCCCATCGACGATCGCAATTACACGGTCGGTCATCCTTTCGACCTCTTGCAGGACATGTGACGAGACGACGAGGGTTCGCCCCTCGCCGGCCAGTTTGCCGAGGAGCCTGATTAGATGGGCTCTCTGCACCGGGTCCGTGCCGTTCAACGGCTCATCGAGGACGAGCATCTCCGGGTCATGCACCAGCGCCGCGGCCACCTTCGTACGCTGCCGCATGCCCTTGGAAAAACCGCCGATGGCGCGACCGGCATCCTCTGTGAGTTCAACCAGCTCGAGGGCGCGATCCGCCGCCGGCTCCGGATTGCCCATACCGCTCAAGGTGGCCGCATACGCCACGTACTGACGAGCCGTGAGGGTGTTGTACAGAGCACTCTCCTCGGGTACGAATCCAAGCTCGCGGTAGCGGTCGACGCTGGCTCTGGGGAGGGCCCCCTTAACCAGAACCTCGCCCTGCGAAGGCAGGGTGAGCCCCGTGAGCATCCGCAGCAGAGTTGTCTTCCCTGCACCGTTTGGCCCGAGCAAGCCGGTGAGACCGGGACCGAAGGAACAAGTCACGTCGGAGACCGCAACCTTCTGCCCGAACCACTTGGAAACCCCGGTCACCTCGATTGTGGGGTTGGAGACGAGTGCAGGGTTGTCGCTCATAGTTCCAGCCTGTATCTACGTGCCATCAGATACATCGTTCCGGCGCCAACCAAGGCGATGAATAGGATCGAGACCCACGGCTCGAATCCGACCGCCGACATCGGAACGCTGCCCTGTGACTCATCGAACACCCAATTGCGGATCACCTCAGGGTGTTGCAGCACCGCGATCAACGTCCCGAAGCGCGAGCCTGGGAAGTCCAACGTCCGGAACATCTCGGCGAAACCGGGGGAGATGAAAACAACCGCGAGGTAGATGCCTGCCGCCGGTCCCACCCGCTTGGCATACGTCGAGATGAGCAATGCCGGGGCGCCGTACCCAATCACATAGGCAACCATGGTCCCGAGAACCTTGAGAAGGTCGTCGAGGTTGTCGATGAGCGCCGCAGCGAGCCCCGCCTCGTCGAGCGCTGCGAAACCGACATACATCAGGAGATTGGGCAAGAGGAAGAAGGCTGAGGCGACTAGCGCGAGGGCGCCAACCCGTCCCCATATGTAATCCCAAGCAGTCATCGGGCGCGAGCTGTAGACCGACAGCACACCCTCTTCGCGGTCCGGGATGAGGAGGTTAGGAGCGGCCGATGCGACGAACAGGATGATGACCGTTCCCACGAGGCTGATGTACTGGGCGTGTCCACCGAAAGGGCTTTCCGCATCAGGCGCGAAAGAGCTGAGGGCAAAGGCGAGTCCAACAAAGACTATGGCAGGAAGGAATGCAAGGACAACGAGTCCCCACGGATAGATCTTGCGGCGCGCTTTGCGGCGGATCCCGAACGTCCGGCGCAGCCCGTCCTTCAGCATGGCCTTGATGGCGCCGGATCGACCCAGCCGCTGTCCCTCGTAGGGCTTGTACCCGAGGTCGTAGACGACGCCTGCCTTATCGACCATCGCTTGGCGCCTCCCCGAGGAAGATGTCCTCCAGTGTTGTCGACCGGGCACCCAACTTGCGCAAGGCGGTTCCCGTAGCAGCCAGCGCGTCTCGTGCGGCGAGGAATGGGTCATCCGGACTGGAGGTGATGGTCAGCGTCTGGCCCGCCTCGTCGACCTCTGCCCCCATTCGGCGCAACTCTGCGGCGACCAGCTCGGCTCCGTCGACAACCTCGAGTTCGACAACTCCTGTCTCGGTCAGCCCGGACAACGGTCCGTTCCGGAGCACTTGACCCCCATCAAGCATCACGACCCAGTCGCACGTCTGCTCGATATCGGGAAGGACGTGTGATGAGACGAGCACGTTGATCCCGAAACCACCGAGACGGCCGATGAGATCGAGCATCTCTTCGCGTCCGCTCGGATCAAGGCCGGCCGTCGGCTCGTCGAGGAAGACCATCTCGGGGTCGTGGACGATGGCTTGGGCGAGCATTGCCCGCTGCTTCATGCCCGTCGAGAAATCCCCCAGGTACCGGAACCGTTCTTCGTGGAGACCCACCATCGTGAGAATGTCCGAGGCTCGCTGTCTCGACTCGTTCGGTGGAACGCCGGCAAGTTCGGCGGCATAGGCGACGAAGTCCGCCGCAGTTTGGTCCTTAGGGAGGCATTCTCCTTCCGGCATGTAGCCGATGCGGGACCTGACGGTGATGAGGTCGTCGGCCGGATCGGTGCCGAGGACATTGACGGCACCGACGGTTGGCTCGAGGATGCCGAGCAGTATCTTTATGAGGGTGGTCTTGCCGGCTCCGTTGGCGCCGACCAATCCAATGCGTCCGGGTGGCACTTCGAGGTCGAGGTGGTGGAGAGCAATCACATCACCATACGCATGTCCGAGGTTGTTGGCAGAGATGGCGGCTGCGGACATAGGCCGAGGCTAATACCGGGCACCCCCGACCGGGAATCGGGATTTACCCTGAAGCGCGTTCACGGCCGGTTCGTGCTCTGACCCGTCGAACCAGGTAGTGCCAGACCTTTTCGGGTGGGGGACCGTCCGGGGTGGCGGCAACTGCATGCTCCTGAGGTTCTTCGGCAGAGGCTGCGGCTTGCTCGGGTGGCGCCGGCCGGGTTCCGGTCTCAAGGCGTATCTCAGCGAGCCTTTCCCGCAGGAAGCGGGCTTCCGTCTCGGCCTTGGCTGCTCGCTCCCGTGCCGCCGCGAGCTGTTGGCCCGCCTCGTGGAGATTGCCGAGCTGATTCAGCATCTTGTTCCAGGCATCGATCGGAACGATCATTGTCCCTGGGGGTGCGGCGTCCGACGTTGTCCCGTCGGATTTCGGTGTCGGGGGAGTCTCGCCCTCGTACGCCTCCGCTGCGGGTCCCACTGTTCTTCCCAGTTCGGCGGCTCGTTCCTCGACACCGTCCAAGTCGACCAGCCGGATGTTGGTCCCCATCTGCGTCGGCTCCAGGTATGTCGGGATTGTGGAGCGACGGGCCCATTTGCGTAGGGTCTCCACCGGGATCCCTGTGGCTCTGCTCGCTTCACGCAACGTCACCCAGCGACCCGGAGAACTGCTCGACTCGACGTTGTCTACCTCGGCCTCGGCCACTCGCTGCGGTGAGCCGCGCAGGGCTGCGGTCTCCCAAAGGAACGCAGGGTCACTATCAGTCATGCGGGTCATCATACGACGCTAATCACGCGGGCTGCCTGCCTGGTTGGTGGGAACTGCGTGCGCGCGGTCTCGCCCACCTAGGATGGCAACCGCCCGTAGGAAGCCGCCATGCCGCCACCATCCGAAAGTCGAATCCCCGGCCGTCCCAGTTCCGACGATGTACGGGAGATGGTGTCCCGAATCGTCGACGGCGTTCTCGAAGATCCGCAAGAGGCACCCGCAGAGCAAGCCAGTCCTCCGCCGGCCGCCCGTGCTCAGACCGACGGCATCGCCATCGGGGCCGATCACGGAGGCTATCCGCTGAAAGAACGTCTGGTGTTCCGGCTTCGTGAGCAAGGTCAGAGCATCCTCGACTGCGGAACGGATTCGCCTGACGCAGTCGATTATCCGGACTACGCCCACGCGGTCGCCAGCGCAGTCGCCACGGGAAAGGCCAGATGGGGCATCATCGTTGACGGTGCGGGAATCGGGTCTTCAATGGTCGCCAACAAGGTCCCCGGAGTACGGGCCGCACTTTGCTATGACCTGTCGAGCGCCCGCAACAGCAGAGAACACAACCACGCCAACGTATTGACACTGGGAGCCGGCCTGATCGGCGAGAATCTGGCATGGCAGATCGTCCAAGAGTGGCTCGCCACCGATTGGGGCGGGGACCGCCATGCACGTCGTGTGGGCAAGATCACCGAGATCGAGCGGCGCTACTCGACAATGTAGGAGAGAAATGGATCGGGACAAGTTAATCGAGGCGGTAACCCAGGAAGTGCTCACCGCGCTCACTATGCGTTACGACGTGTGTGAGTCACCCGAGGCGGTGCGCAACGTCGTCGCCAACGGAGCCGATCGAGTCAGCTTTCACGGTGATGCGGCTGATGTGCCGATGGATCTGGCCCGCTATATCGATCACACCCTGCTCAAGCCTGAGGCGTCCGCCGAAGACATCGACGAGCTTTGTGCAGAAGCACGCGAGTACGAGTTTGCATCGGTGTGTATCAACCCCACCTGGGTGAGGCGGGCCGCCACCAACCTGCGCGGATCGAACGTGGTCACCTGCACGGTGATCGGATTCCCGCTGGGGGCCAACACAACGGCCATCAAAGCGATGGAGGCACGCCGGGCGCTACGCGAGGGCGCACGCGAAATCGATATGGTTCTCAACGTGGGTGCACTCAAGTCGGGTGAGTATGAGCAGGTACGGGAGGACATCGCCCAGGTTTCCGAAGCTGCACACGAGGTGGGCGGACTGTGCAAGGTCATTCTCGAGACGGCCTTGCTGACCGACGAGGAAAAGGTCATCGCCTCTTCCCTCGCAAAGGAGGCAAAGGCCGACTTCGTCAAGACGTCGACGGGTTTCGGTTCCGGTGGAGCGACGGTGTACGACGTAGCGCTGATGCGGGAGACGGTGGGGCCCGACATGGGCGTCAAGGCGTCGGGCGGAGTACGCACCCTGGAAGATGTGGAGGACATGATCGCCGCGGGAGCAAGTCGCATCGGGGCTTCGGCGGGTGTGCAGATCGTGAGCGGAGACCAAGGAGAGGCAAATGGCGACCGGTATTGAGCTGAGGTCATACACATTCCTCGACAGTCTCCAGCCCCAGTACGCCGCGTTCCTGGGCACGGTCGCCAAGGGGTTCTTGCCGCTCGCATACGACGCCTCGCTGTGGGTCGAAGTCGCTCCCGGTATCGAGATCAATCGGCTGACGGACGTCGCCCTCAAAGCGACCAAGGTGTGGCCGGGAATGCAAATCATCGAGCGGTACTACGGAGTGCTCGAAGTGCATTCACCCGACCAAGCCGAGACGCGGGCCGCCGGGCAGGCAATCCTCGACGCCATCGGCTTGACCGAAGAAGACCGTCTCAAGCCGCGACTGCTCTCCAGCCAGATCATCCGCCGGATCGACGACCATCATGCCCAGTTGGTGAACCGCGATCGGCACGGTCACATGATCATCCCGGGACAAACACTCTATGTTCTCGAATGCGAACCGGCCGTGTACTCGGCGCTGGCAGCCAACGAGGCGGAAAAAGCCGCGGAGATCAGCATTCTGGAGGTACGGTCATTTGGCTCGATGGGTCGCATGTACCTTGCCGGGGAAGAGAGGGATATCGATGTCGGCTGGCGGGCAGCTGTAGCCGCGCTCGAGGGTGTGAGCGGGCGCGAGCCGACGAAGAAGTGAGTTTGGCAATGAAAGGAGGAGCTTCTCATGGCTGAAGCTCTTGGAATGATCGAAGCTCGGGGTTTTGCGGCAATGGTCGAGGCCTCGGATGCGATGGTCAAGGCAGCCAAGGTCGAATTGGTGAGCTACGAGAAGACCGGAGGCGGCTACGTGACGGCCATCGTCCGTGGTGATGTCGCCGCGGTGAAGGCCGCAGTTGATGCCGGCGTCCGCGGCGCAGAGAAGGTCGGCGAGGTCATCGCTACCCACGTCATCGCCCGTCCCCATCTCAACATCGATCTGGTGTTGCCGCTGGGTCGCAGCGAAGAGGCCGAGCGCGAACTCGGCTAGCCACCTGTACCCGCCGCGGCGGGACCAGATTAAGGAGGCAATCCATGCATCTGGGAAGGGTGGTCGGGACCCTCGTTGCGAGCCGCAAGGAGGAACTGCTCGAGGGCATGAAGTTCCTCGTCATTCGCCAACTCGGCGTCGACAACGACGAGACCGGTGGCTATGTGGTTGCGGTTGACGCAGTGGGTGCTGGGGTCGATGAGGTGGTCATGTACGCCCAAGGCAGCTCGGCGCGCCAGACCGTGCTCACGAGAGACAAGCCTTGTGACGCGGTGATCATGGCGATCGTCGATACGTGGGAAGTAGACGGCGACGTGAAGTACCGGAAGTGAGGCTCGGGACCGGCGATGCTTAGCGAGCAGGATGTCAGGACGATCATCGAGAGGGTGAAAGGCCGCGTCGCCGCGGTCGAATCGTCCGGTCGCCCCGGTCCTGCGCTGGCAGCGAGTGACGACCTTGCGGCGTACGAGGCCCAGCTGGGAGAGGGCATCTATCCAACGATCGATAAGGCTGTAGCCGCGGCGCGCCGGGCGTTTGTTGAGTTCCGCGACATGGGTCTCGACGGGCGTCGCACCATTGTCGATGCGATGCGGGAGTCGATGCTCCGCGAAGGTGAGCGGCTTGCCTACATGGCCCGGGAGGAAACCGGCTTGGGTCGGGCCGACGACAAAACCATCAAGAACCGCATCGTGACGTTGGGCACACCCGGACCCGAGGACCTCGATCCCCATGCCGTCACCGGCGATGACGGGATGATGGTGACCGAGTGGGCTCCTTATGGCGTCATCGGTTCGATCTCGCCCACCACCAACCCGACTTCCACCATCATCAACAACGCGATAGCCATGATTTCGGCCGGCAACGCAGTCGTCTTCAACGTGCACCCCAGCGCCAAGGCGGTCTCGGTCGAGAACATAAAGCTACTCAACCGCGCCATAGTGTCGGCGGGCGGTCCCACCGACCTCATTACTGCGATCCCGAACCCGACGCTGGAGAGTGCGCGCGAGGTCATGTACCACCCCGACGTCCGGGTCCTGCTGGTGACGGGCGGGCCCGGGGTGGTCAAGGAAGCGCTGAAGACCCAGAAGAAGTCAATCACCGCCGGTCCGGGCAACCCGCCCGCGGTCGTGGATCAGACGGCTGATGTGAGCAAGGCAGGCCGAGACATCGTCAACGGCGCCTCGTTCGACAACAACATCATCTGTGTAGACGAGAAGACAACCATCGTCGTCGACACGGTGGCCGACCGTCTCATCCAAGCCATGACGGCCGCGGGTGCGTACCGGCTCAAGGAACACGAGCTGAAACGACTGGAGCGGGTGATTTTCAAGGAACTCGGTCAGCCTGCGAAACCTGGTCTGATCAATCCGGAATGGATCGGCAAGGATGCATCAGCGATCTTGGGGGCGATCGGGGTCATGGTGGATCCGAGCATCAGGTTGCTGATTGCCGAGGTTCCGAGGGAGCACTCGCTTGTCTGGACCGAACAGATGATGCCGGTAATGCCGGTTGTCAGGGTCAAGGATGTCGATGTTGCCATCGATCTGGCCGTTCGCTCCGAGCACAAGTTCCGGCACACTGCGTCGATCCATTCCACGAACGTGGCTTCAATCACCAAGATGGCACGGGCCATGAACTGCAGCATCTTCGTGGCCAACGGTCCCAACTACGCCGGCCTCGGTGAGGGTGGAGAAGGCTTTACCTCGTTCTCGATTGCGTCTCCTACTGGAGAAGGGCTCACCCGGCCGCGCACCTTCTCCAGGGTGCGGCGGGTCACAGTTGTCGGAGCGCTGCGCTATGTCTGACGAAGTGCTCACGAACGAAGTGCCCGGGGTGGATCCGGCGATAGCCATGATCGAGTTCTCTTCAATCGCGGTCGGGATCGTCGCCGGGGATGCCATGATCAAGGCGTCTCCGCTCGGATCGATCTACGCGGGCACGGTTCACCCCGGCAAGTATCTGGTTCTGGTCAGTGGGGACACCGCCAGCGTCGACGAGGCGTTCGACGTTGGCCTCTCCGTCGGGCGCGGAATGGTTCTCGACTCCGTCTTCCTTCCCGACATCCATCCCGCGGTGACGGGGGCAATTGCGTCCGATGAGGAGGCCGCCTGGATCAGCGGGGACGCTCTCGGCATGGTCGAGACCGAGCACGTGGCAACCGTGATTCAGGCCGCCGACGCGGGGGTCAAGGCCGCCTTCGTCGAAGTCAGCGCGGTCCGTATGGCCGACGGTCTGGGTGGCAAGGGCTACGTGTTGTTCTCCGGAGAGGTTGCCGAAGTGGAGGCAGCCGTCGACGCTGCCGAGCAGTGGAGCGCGGAATCCGGCTTCGTACTGCAGGCCCACGTCATCGCCCAATTGCACGACGAGATGGCGTTCAATCTGCGTTCCGACCTGCGCTTCCGCAGCCGGCTGGCGTTGCGGCCCTTAGAGCGGGACGGTTGACGTGCAGCTCGGGCGAGTCCGCGGAACGGTCGTAGCAACCATCAAGTCTGGAGGTCTCGAAGGAGTGCGCTTTCTGATTGTGCAGCCGCTCGACAAGCACCAGGAGCCGGTAGGCGATCCGCTGGTAGCGGCAGATGCCGTCCACATGGCTGCGCCGGGAGAACTGGTGTACGTAGTCGGCTCGCGTGAGGCGGCGGAAGCGATGCCCGAGAGGTTCGTCCCGGTCGACCACGCAATCGTGGGAATCGTCGATCAGGTGGCGTTGTCACCATGAAGGTGGCCAGGGTTGCCGGGACGGTGGTTTCGACGATCAGCTTCCCATTCTTCGACGAGAAGCGGTTGCTGCTGTGTGATGTGCTCGACGCAAAGGGCGAGGTGCAGGGCTACACCATCGCCGTTGATGTCGTCGACGCCGGTGTTGGAGAAACCGTTCTGGTGTTGGACGAGGGCAACTCATCGCGCCAGATATTCGGGCTGGAGACAGGTCCGATCAGGGCAACCGTCGTCGGAATCGTCGACGAGGTCGAGTTCGGAACCTAAGGCCGACCGTTCTTGCGGACATAGCTTCGCTATTCCGGCGGCATGTCCGCAAGAAGCGTGGGGCGTCTCAAGATGCCGAGGGATATCGCCGATAGTCGGTAGGGTTCCGGCAACCGCGTGTGTGCGTGCGGTCGGTTCATCCGAAGCTACAGAGGGGAAGACACCCAGTATGCGCAAGTTGTTCATTCTTCTGGCCGCGCTCGGCCTGGTCGCCGCAGCGTGCGGTGGCGACTCCGCCGGCTCATGTGAGAGCGTCGCCGACGATGCCATCCAGGTCATTCAAGAAGTAATCGACGAGCTGGACTCGCTGACACTCGAGGAACTCGGCAACCTGGACGAGGAGCCCGAGGTGATCCAGAACATGGAGAAGCGAGCCGACGAATTGCAGGCGCAAGCCAACGAGCTGGGCTGCAGCGACTCTGAGATGGAGGAGCTGTTGAACGCTCGGGTCGGCAACCTCGAAGCCGACGGTATGTTCGGCGGGCTTCTCGTCGAGGAACTCGAGAGCGGAGGCTTCTTCGAGTAAAGCACCACCGATCTACAGTTCCCCAGATGAACGGCAGCGGCAGGAAGACCACCCTTTGGCTCCTGCCGCTGCTTCTGTTTGTGACCAGCTGCGATGATCCGGTCACGGTGGTGGTGGAAGCTGAACCGGAGGAGGTCGAGACCTGCGAGTGGCTGATCCCGATAGGCATCGAACTGGTCAACGACTACTTCTACACCATCGAGGAATCCGACGTGGCCGCGTCGCTCGGAGATCCAGCGCAGCTGCCCACCTCGATTATTGCTCTCAACGCGCGGGGAGCCGATCTAGACCGTCGGGCCGACGAGCTGGAATGCAACCTCGCTGAGTTGAACACAGCCATCGTGGCAGCCACCGAGGGCTTGGAGCCGTCCGATCCCATCACCAGCGTGTTCCTCGATACCGTGCGGGGCGGGGTTCTAGCACCGGAGGTGCCTGCGGGAGAGTGGGTCTTTGTCGAGGGAATGGTATTGGGCGAACCGATCGTCCCTGCCCCCGGCCAGAGGATTACGCTCGTTGTGAACGACGATGGAACAGCATCGGGCAGTGCCGGCTGCAATCAGTATTCCTTGTTCGGATCAGTGGCCGACGGGGAGTGGCAGATCGAGAGGTTGGAGACATCGCAATCGCTGTGTCCGTCCGATGTTCATGCCACCGCGGAGGACCGCTACTTCACCGGTTTGATGTATGCGTGGGAGTACACGGTCAGCGCGAACTCGCTGCTGCTTGGGAATGCCGACACGGAGTTCAGATTCGAGAAAACGGTCGCCGAGGACTAGCGCGGCACGGAGCGAAGCTTCGAAGCCGCTGCCTCGTCCACCATCCACCGCGCCGCATCAGCTCCTGCTGCAACCCGCTGTGCCGGGAACGGCAGTCCATCGTCGATGATCTGCGAAAGAACCTCTGCTTTGTCCGCGCCTTGAACCAGGAAAACCAACTCGCGAGCGCTCCACAACAGCGCCATCGACGCAGTCAATCGCCAGGTTTCCTTTTGTTCGACCCAGCTGGCCAAATAGATGCCGGAGTCGTCTGTGAGGGCATCAGAGCCGGGAAACAGAGAGGCGGTGTGGCCATCATTACCGATGCCGAGCAGCACAAGATCGGGTCGATCCTCGTAGAAGATCTCACAGAGTGTCGCGCCGTAGGAGGCCGCAGCTGCAGCCGGTTCGCCGAATGCGGTGTCGGGCGCAACCAAGCGGGCCAGAACCATGTCGACCAGCGTCTCGTGGACCATGCGGGTGTTCGAATCCGGGTGATCATGCGAAACCCAGCGCTCATCACCGAGCCACATCGTCACCCTATTCCAGTCGACATTTCTCGTCGCGAGCTCTCGATAAGTGGCCGCAGGAGTATTTCCTCCGGCGAGTCCGAGTGTGGTCGGTCGATCTGAAGCATCGATACAAGCCGCGATGTGATCAGCAGCAGCCCGCGCCAGGGATGCTGCGTCGGCGTAGATGTGGACGCTCATACGTCCAAAACTAGTGGCTACGCTCGGCACATGACTAGGAGACTGAGACTCGCATGGGGTGCCGGGGAGAAGGTGACCGCCCGCCTTGCCGTACCCCGGTCTGAAAGCGCGGCGGGAATCGTCCTCGCCCATGGCGCCGGAGCGGGACAGGACCACGACTTCATGGTGACCCTGCGCAGTGCTTTGGTCGGTGAAGGACTCACCGTATTGACCTTCAATTACGCCTATACCGAGGCGGAGCGGAAGGCTCCCGACCGACTACCGAAGCTACTCGAGGTACATCGGGCGGCGGCTGATCGGCTGGCAACGTACTGTGACCGGGTCGTGCTCGCAGGAAAGTCGATGGGTGGCCGGGTGGCGTCTCACCTCGCGGGTGACGAAGGCTGGCCGGCAGCCGCCATGGTCTATTACGGGTATCCGCTGGTGCCGCTCGGCAGGGGTGAGCCCCGGGAAACCACCCACCTGAGCCGGATCGGGGTTCCGCAGCTGTTCTTCTCGGGATCGAGGGATCGGCTCGGGCCGCCCGAGTTGATCACGGACCTTGCCAATCGGCTCCCCTCCGCCGAGGTCGAAGTGATTCAGGGCGGCGATCATTCCTTCAAGGTGCCAAAGGCAGCGGGTCTGACCCACGCCGAGGTGATCGGGCGCATGGCGGCGACTACAGCTCGGTGGATGGGATAACACCCTTGCCGGCGTAATACCCGGCTCGAGCCTTGCCATCGAAGAGGTCGAGTACCCAGATACTTGCTCTTGGCCACTTCCGGGAGCCCCGCAGCGGCACCTTCCTGCTGTCGAGATCCCTTATCAGGGAGCGGACCCAGTTCTCGTGGGTGGCCAGAACCACCGCACCCGACCCAATCGACTTCAGGTACTTGCGGATGTCGTCAGCGGTCATGTTCTCTTTGAGCTTCTTGGACGTTTCGACGTCGATGCCGAGCTGGGCTGCAAGCGGCTCCACCGTCTGCACACAACGCAAGGCCGGGCTGGAGACGATCTTGGAAACTGGGTGGCGAGCCATGAACTCGGCAAGCTGGTTTGCCTGTTCCCGTCCCTTGCCGGTCAGCGGGCGCTTCTTGTCTGGGCCCTTCGCCTTGGAGCGAACTCCGGCGTTGCCATTACGCACAACGTAGAGGCGTGCCGACGAGGGGTTCTCTAGAAGCCCCTGCGCCCTTTCAATGAGGCGGGCGTCGCGGTTGTAGGTGAGGAGAGCCTTGGCCCCGTTGATACCCACCCACTCCGCATTGTCCACTTCCAGGTTCGGAACGAAAGAGCCTTTCACCGCCTCCAGCATCCAGTATTTCACGAGCTTGGGTCGGCCTCGCTGCGTCGGGTAGGTGACACCGCCGAGGAAAGGGCCGACATTGCACTTGATCCCGGTTTCTTCCCGTACCTCTCGGGCTGCGGCTTCTTCGAAAGACTCGCCTCGATCCAGCTTTCCCTTTGGCAGGGACCAATCGTGATAGCGGTTGCGGTGCACCAGTAGGAACTGCGGTCCGGTGTTACCGAATCCTTCTCTGTAGACGACACCGCCCGCGGCGAGAACTCGTGGCGTCGCCATCAGTGGACTCCTCCCGGCGGCGCTATTGCGCGGATTCCCGACACGCTACGGCTCCTCCGGGCCTGGTCAAGCGATGGTTGGCATGATCTATGTCGCATCCGGCAAGGAAGGTTAGGAGCGGTTACGTTCCAACTCCAGCACCTTGTTGAGACGGCGTACGTATCGTTCCTTCGGAACGAATTGGGCGCCCAGGTAGGCCTGCACGATCTCCTCAGCTACGGCGGCGCCGGTTACACGTGCGGCCAGGGCCAGCACGTTGACATCGTCGTGCTCCACCGCCTGATGGGCCGTATACGTGTCGCCGGCTTGAGCGCACCTGATGCCGTCGAGTTTGTTGGCCGCGATGGCGGCACCAGCCCCGGAACCGCACACGACGATCCCGCGGTCGGCGCGCCCCTGTATGACCGCGCGACCCACAGCCGCGGCGAAGTCCGGGTAGTCCACCCTTTCTGCGTCTGAGTCGGTTCCCAGGTCGAGGACCGAGTGGCCGGAGCCTGCTATCAGCTGCTTCAGCTCCTCTTTGAGCTCGTATCCGGCGTGGTCGGCACCGATGGCTATTCGCATGCGGGTTCATCCCCTGATGGCGTTCTCGAGCACATTATTGCTCGCGAAAAACCATGCAGCCTCTACCATCGCGGCATGGATTCGATCAGGGTCATCGGCGGGAGACCGCTGTCCGGGGAAGTCGCGGTGCATGGGGCAAAGAACGCGGTGCTCAAACACATGGTGGCGATGCTGCTCGCTCCTGGTCGTTACCGGCTCGAGAATGTGCCGGGGATTCTCGACGTCGACATCATGGGCGAGGTCCTCGACCACGTCGGGGCAACATGCACCCGCCGCGAGTCGGTCGTCGAGGTCGATGTGCCTGAATCGCTCAATCCCGAGGCGCCTCTCGAACTCGTCCGCAAGATGCGGGCCTCGATACTGATCCTCGGGGCTCTGCTGGCTCGAGTCGGCTCGGCCCGAGTCGCTCTCCCCGGGGGTGACGACTTCGGATCTCGTCCGATAGGCATGCACCTCGATGGTCTCGAGCAAATGGGAGCCGTATTCGAGCTGCGCCATGGTGTGCTCGAGGCATCGGCTCCCAACGGGTTGGCCGGTACCGACATCTTTCTCGAGTTCCCCAGTGTGGGAGCTACAGAGAACCTCCTCCTCGCCGCGGTGCTGGCCACAGGAAAGACGACCATCGGAAATGCGGCGCGCGAACCCGAATTGGCCGATTTGGCTTCGCTTCTCAACCAGATGGGAGCCAAGGTCGACGGAGCCGGGACATCCACAATCGAAGTCATGGGCGTGCCCTCACTCAGTCCAGCCGACCACAAGGTCGTCGCCGACCGTCTCGTCGCTGGGACCTACGCGCTCGCTGCCGCGGCGAGCGGCGGTGAAATCACGGTCCTGGGCTGTGACCCCGGCTTCCTTCGCATGGAGCTGCGCAAGATGCAAGCAGCGGGGTGTGACGTCGAGCGTGGCGACGATTGGTTCTCCGTCACGGGCCCGGAAAGGCCCGAACCGCAGGACATCGCGACGTTGCCGTACCCCGGGTTTCATACCGACATGCATCCGCAGATGGTCGCGTTTCTGGCGCGGGCGACCGGGACCTCTCTCGTCACCGAAAACGTATACGCAGCGCGATTCCGCTATATCGGCGAACTCAACAGGATGGGCGCCGACATTCAGACCGACGGCCAGCATGTTGTCGTCCGCGGGGTGGAGGAACTGAGTGGGTGCGAGGTCGACGGATGTGACATCAGGGCAGCGGCTGCGCTCACGATCGCCGGTCTTGCCGCCGAAGGGGAAACCATCGTCCACGATGCCGAACACATCGACCGGGGATACGACGGCTTTGTGGACACATTGCGGAATCTCGGCGCCGACATCGATCGTTAGCCCGTGTTCGTAGTCGTCGCCTCGCTAGTCCTGGCGCTGGCCCAATCAGCAACGCCGTGGCCCGTCGAGTCGGTGACCCTCGATCCCGGACCGGGCACGACGCTTGCCATGGGTCGGGGCGCCTATGAGGGAAGGCTTGAAATCGGTGGCTACCGAGCGGGTCTGGCAGCAGTCGAAACGGCCACCATCGAGGACTACCTGCTCGGCATCACCGAGGTGCCGTCATCGTGGCCGTCCCAGACTCTTGCGGCCCAGGCGGTCGCTGCGCGGACCTACCTGGCGTGGACGCTGCACCGCGGTCGCTCGATCAACGGTCAGCGATACGACTACGACATATGCGCCTCGCAGTACTGCCAGGTCTATCGAGGCCCGGGTGACGCAGCCGATCGGTGGGCCAGGGCAGTTGGTACAACTGCGGGACAAATCCTCCTACACGACGGTCGGCCGGCGCAAGCCCTCTATTCCTCCAGCGCCGGCGCAAGAACCAGGTCGGTGCAGGACGTCTTTGGTGGATCCGGGGTTCCGTACCTGCAGGCCGTGGATTCTCCCGAACTCGATGTCACTCCTTACCGGCAGTGGGAGCTAACTGTGTCGCCTCGGATGTTCCGTCGAGTCTTCGCCAGGGGCGGATATGAGTTCGAGGGTGAGGTTTCTGACGTGGTGCTGCGCAACCCAGGTGAGGGCAACGGCCTGGTGACCATCGACGTTGTGACGGCACACGGTGTGACCACGATCCCGGTCACGGATTTCCGGGCGGTGTTCAATCGGCACGGACCTGCGCTTTACCCGAATCACATGCCGGTACGGCGCGCCAACGGAGATCGCTGGCCGCAAACGGTGCTCTCCTACACGTTCGACATCGACTACGAAGCCCCATCGTTCACCAGCAGATTGCCGCTCCCCGAGTCCGATGCCGGCAACCCGGGTCGACTCACCGTGACCGGCCAGGGTTGGGGTCACGGCGTCGGCATGAGCCAGTGGGGCGCTATGGCCATGGGAAGTGCCGGTGCCGGCTACGAGGCGATTCTGAACCAGTATTACGGGCTCGATCCTGTGGAAGGGGGAGATACTCTCCCCGAGAGTGTTCGGATCGGCTTGGCCGTTGAGCGTCGCGAAATCGCCGTTGTCGCCGACGGGCCTTTCGAACTCGTGACCGACGAGTTCGCGCCCGTGTCTGTGGAAGCCGGGGAGTGGGTCTTCCGTCGCTTCGGGAGGAAGGTGATCGTGTTGACTCCGGAAGGCCACACGTACGACTCGCAGTTGTTGCGGGTCCTAGCCAGGCGTCCGCTCGAATGAGGAGGCTCGACGAACCACTGCGCAGCGGCCTACTCGAGATCACGCGCAGGCTGCAGGGCGCCGGAATTGAGTTCCAGGTTGGGGGGAGCTTGATGCTGCGGTTGCACGGCTACGACATCGAGCCCGGCGACATCGACCTGGTGGTCGGCACCGATCTACGCGGGGAGGTCGAACGCGTTCTGCACGACCTGCCGATCGAAGAGCCACCTCATCGCGAGCCGTGGCGTACCGACTGGTTTCTACGCGTGACGCTTTCTATGCCCGGCGGGGATGTAGGCGTCGATGTCATGGGGGGACTAGCACTGTTCGTCGATGGGGTGCTCGTTCGCTTCCCCGAGTCGCCGGCTACCTCGGTCGCGGTAGAGGGAACCGAAATACCGCTGGCGTCACGCGCCGACTGGTACCACCTCTACCGGGTCCACAATGAGGTGACGGCGCGGCTGCTGGCGTCGCGGCTCAGCGACGAGGAGATCATGGCGGCGGCACACCGGTTGTCTCTCGGCGATCGATTTTCCCCTACACTGATAGTGCGAATCGGGAATGGTTCGCACCCGCATGCGATTGAATCAGGTATGAGCAACGACGCACAGAGTTCGATCATCGAGGTGGCCTCGCCCACCGACCAGACCTTCGACGCGCCCGGCACCGAGACGATCGACCGGGCTTTGCTCGAGGAAACGTTGGAGTACATCCGTCCCGCGCTGCAAGCGGACGGGGGAGATCTGATTCTGCTCGGCACGCAGGGGGGCAAGGTCACGTTGCAGCTTGTGGGTGCGTGCGGGGGATGCCCACTTTCGACGATGACCCTCACGGCCGGTATCGAACGCATTCTCCAAGACCGTGTCCCCGGTGTGACTGAGGTCGTCGCCCTCTGACCGATCCGTTGGATGCGTTGATTCGGCCCGTCGCGGCCGTCCAAGCACCCGCCACTAGGCTCGGGTCCCGATGGCCCGCATAACCGATCCTGCCATTCTCATTCCGGGTGCCCGCCAGGGTGACCGGCGCGCCCTCGCCCGACTGATCACTCTCGTCGAGAACGGTGGACCAACTTCCGATGCGGTGCTCGCCGAACTCTTCCCCGGTGGCGGCTCAGCATGGACGACTGGCTTGACCGGAGCCCCGGGTGCCGGCAAGTCCACGCTCACTGACCGCCTGATCACTGTTGTGCGTGCCGAAGGGTCTGAGGTGGCAGTGGTAGCCGTCGACCCTTCCAGCCCGTTCAGCGGAGGAGCGGTACTGGGGGACCGGGTGCGGATGCAGGATCATGTCGACGACACCGGCGTCTACATTCGCTCGATGGCGAGTCGCGGCCATCTCGGCGGTATCGCGGCGGCTACGCCCCGAATCGTGGCGACGCTCGATGGTCTCGGCTTTCCGGAGATCCTGGTCGAGACCGTCGGCGTTGGGCAGGCCGAAGTCGAGATCGCCAGCAATGCAGACACGACCCTGGTGGTGGTCAATCCGGGTTGGGGGGATAGCGTGCAGGCGGCCAAAGCCGGGCTCCTCGAAATCGGTGATGTCTTCGTCGTCAACAAAGCCGATCGACCAGGGGTTGCCGAAACGGTGCGTGATCTGAAACAGATGCTCGAACTAGGCGCCGCTCCCGGCTGGGCACCGCCGGTGATCACGACCGTGGCCGCCACCGGTGAAGGCATCGAAGACCTGTGGGCTGCTGTCCGCAGCCACCGCAGCCACATGACGTCCTCCGGGGATCTCGTCGAAGAGCGGCGTTCTCGTCTGATCGCCGAGATGGAATCGGCGCTCCTCGCCGGACTACGACAGCGGGTTCGCTCATCAGTTCCTGCGGAGACCTGGGCCGGTCTTACCGACCAGGTGGCAGACCGACAACTCGATCCCTGGAATGCTGCAAGCCGGTTGCTGTTGGCGTTGTCCGATTAGGTTGGAGCCAACCCGACAGGAAGGTTCCGATGAGTCTCGTCGAGTACTCCGTCACCGGAGCGGTGGCGTTGATCACCTTGGATCGTCCCCCCGTCAACGCGCTGAACAGCGAGCTGATCGCAGACATCGATAGCGCCCTCACGACAGCCGAATCGCCAGACATCAGAGCCGCGGTCATCACCGGCACCAAGCATTTCGCGGCCGGCGCAGATATCACCCGCTTCGTCGACGCTTTTGACAGCGAGACCCCCGAACCCCAGGCGTCCGGATTGGGTGCGGTGGTTCGCCGGCTGGAGAATCTGGAGAAGCCGACAATCGCCGCCA
The DNA here is from genome assembly GCA_030066875.1 of Acidimicrobiia bacterium. Classification (GTDB taxonomy): domain Bacteria; phylum Actinomycetota; class Acidimicrobiia; order Spongiisociales; family UBA5794; genus JAAETI01. The sequence continues at coordinate 47,164 of JASJAS010000002.1, forward strand.
TTTCGGGATATGCCCTCGGGGGTGGGCTCGAACTCGCGATGGGTGCCGATTTCCGCTATATGGCCACGGATGCCAAGGTCGGTCAGCCGGAGATCCTTCTCGGGATCATCCCCGGCGCCGGGGGGACACAACGATTGCGACGCATCGTCGGGTACCAGGCAGCCAAGGAATTGAACTTCTCCGGGCGCCACATCACCGCGGCAGAGGCACATGACATCCGACTTGCAGACAAGGTGGTCGAGCCGGATGATCTGTTGCGGGTCGCAATGGCGGACGCCGCGGCTTGGGCCGAGGGCCCCACCCGAGGCTATTGGGCGATCAAGAAAGCGATGGGCGACGGTTTTGGCCATTCGATGGAGGCCGCTCTCGAGATCGAACGTGAGGCGTTCGAAGAGGTGTTTGCCTCCGACGACGCCAAGACAGGGATTCTGGCCTTCGTCAACAAGGAGAAGCCGGACTTCTCCGGGAGTTGAGTACTCGTTCTTTGCGGGTAGCCTCCGCCGGTGGAAGAAAGCAGGTTGGCTCTCTGGACAAGGCGCATCGCGCTCGCGGTCGTTCTCGGTCTACTTGTCGGTTTGTTCTTCGGAGCGTTCCGTGGCTCGACAATCATCGCTGCCGACCTGCTCATTCCTGAGGCCCCGGCGCCGGGACCCACCTATGAGGTAGGAATGGTGGGGGCAGGCCGGATTGTGTTGCCGCGCGACGACGTTACGGAACGCGGCGGTGTCTGGGGAGTGAGTAACGCTACCGGTGCCTACGGACAGATGGCAGCCGTGATCTCCAAAGACGCCGAGACCATCGAGCGTTCGTTTCGCACCCTGACCGGACGGTTCGCGGAGGGTGAGATGGTCACCCTCGACGCGTATGCCGCGGGGCATGACCCGCAAGAGGCTTTCGCCCTCGACTTCGACCACGTCCGAGTGCCGGGAAGCCTCGGGGTGAATCCGGCATGGGTTGTCGATGGCTCCTCCGACACTTGGGTCATCGTCATCCACGGGGAGGGGCTGGACGAGCGGCGCCAGGCGCTGCGAATTCTCCCAGCCCTGGCCGACGGCGGGTTTCCCGCACTGGTGATCACCTACCGCAATGACGGAGCCGCACCCGATGACGGCGGTTACTACCGCTGGGGATTGAGCGAGTGGCAGGACGTCGATGCCGCCATCGCCTATGCGCGAACTCAGGGCGCCGAGGACTTCATCCTCTACGGGTTCGGTATGGGGGCGAACATCGCAGCGATGCATCTCCATGAATCCGACGCCGCAGCCCACGTGCGTGGGGCGATCTTCGACTCGGTGGTAATCGACCTCGGTGCGGTTGTTGATCAGATAGCTGAGGATCGCGGAATCCCGGGGATCGTGAGTTCGGCCGCCAAGGCCGTGGCGCGAGTCAGGTTCGGGTTGGAGTGGTCGGAACTCGATCAACTGGCTCGGGCCGATCAGTTCAACACGCCGCTGTTGTTGCTTCACGGCACCGCAGACGAGCTCGCGCCGATCGCAACGACTGACGAGTTCGTGGAGGCGGTCGCCGGCCCGGTCACCTACGAGCGGTTCGAGGGCGCTGGTAGAACCGAACTGTGGAACCACGATCCCGAGCGCTACAACATGGCAGTGCTTGCCTTCCTCATAGAGCTGACACGAGAAGGGGCGGGCTAGCGGTCGCGCCGGGCCGGAGCGGTTCAGCTCGGATGGATCACGGTACGTAGCGTTGCGCCGAATCGCTCCAGCTCATCGAGTGCCGCGTTGACCGCTGCTTCCTCCAGCGGGATCGTTTCGGTGAGGATCTCATCGAGCAACAGCCCTCCCGTTGCGGCGTATTCGAGCAACTCATGGATCTCGGATGCAAGGTGATCCGAGGTCCCGATCAATTCCGATTCGCCGCTCACAAGGTCCGTGTAGGGGCCTACCGCCATCTCGTCGGCCGTGAGCCCGACCGCCACAGCACGGCCCATCGGAGCCAGCACATCGAGACAGTCGCGCATGACATCGGCCGAACCGACGAGATCGAGGGCTACATCCACCCCACCCTTGTCGAGGATCTCAGCAACGGCGTCATCGGACGCCGGGATCGCTTCCGCCCCGAACCGTTCGGCTTGCCGGAGCTTGGCGACGTTCACGTCCACCGCCAACACGCGGGACGCGCCTTCGAGAAACGCCAGTTGGATGGCGGACATGCCGAGGCCACCGGCACCGAAGACTGCGACGGTTTCGCCTGCCGCGAGGCGTCCCTTGCGAAGCGCATGGAGCGAAGTCGCCGAGGAGCACATCATCACCGCGGCGTGATCGAGCGACACCGATGCGGGAACCGGGATGGCGTTGCGGGCCGGCACCACGATCTGCTCGGCGTACCCGCCGTCGCGGCCATTGCCGATCATCTTGCCCTCAGCGCAGAACTGCTCGAAGCCGCGCCGGCAATAGGAGCACTCGCCGCAACCGACCTGGTAGTGGATGCACACACGCTGCCCGGGCTCGAGGTCTGCGACTTGCTCCCCGGTCGCACTCACGACGCCGGCGACCTCGTGCCCAAGAGCCAACGGGAGTGGACCGACGGCTGGGAATCCCCTTCGGTAGTGCACGTCAGAACGGCAGATGCCGGCGGCCGCGACGTCCACCACAACATCGTTCGGCGCAAGAGGCGGGAGAGCCACTTCTCGTAGCCGCAGAGGTGTCCCCGCGGCGACAAGTTGCAGAGCTCGCATTGGTCACCTCCCGCAGGACTTGTGTCGGTTCTGCAGGCTAATTCGGTATGCCAGACTGACGCAGGATGTTCTATCTCGACCACGCCGCAACAACCGAGGTACGCCCGGAAACCCGGACCGCAATGGCGCCGTTTCTCGATGACTCGTTCGGGAACCCTTCGGGTGTTCACGAGGTTTCACGGCGCGCCAAGAACGCCCTGGAGGAAGCTCGCGAGCGAGCGGCCGAGTTGTTGGGCGCCGCACACCCGCTCGACATCGTCTTTACCGGTGGTGGCACGGAAGCCGACAACCTGGCGGTTGTAGGCAGTGCTCTTGCCGACGGGAAGCGCGGCGGCGTGGTGACGACCGCCGTTGAACACGAGGCGGTGCTCAGCTCCGCCGTCTTCCTCGACTCGCTGGGATGTCCCGTCGATGTCGTCGGTGTCGACGGACAGGGCCGGCTCGACATTGCAGAACTGGTGAGCCGGGTGGGCCCGGGCACGGCTGTTGTTTCGGTGATGACCGCCAACAACGAAACCGGAACCCTCTTTCCGGTCCGTGAGGTGGCCGAAGCTGTCCGCGCCGCCGCCGAAACAGTTCCGGTACACACCGATGCGGTGCAGGCGTTCGTCACAGAAGAGGTCACGTTTGCTGCGCTGGGAGTCGACATGATCTCGCTGGCGGCACACAAGTTTGGTGGACCAAAAGGCGTCGGCTTGTTGCTGGCGCCGCGTCACATTCATCTCGAGCCGGTCATTCACGGTGGCGGGCAGGAGCTAGGCCGTCGCTCCGGCACTCACAACGTCGCTGCCATCGTGGGCATGGTCGCTGCGATGGAGGCGACGGTTACCGACCGGATCGCAACCCGCAAGCGCATCGACGACATCCGCAACGATTTCGAAGCGACCATTGGGGCAGCGCTCGATGATGTCGAGATCAATGGCGACCTCGACCACCGCCTCGTGCAGCACAGCCATCTCCGGATTCCGGGCGTCTCTGCGGAAACGCTGTTGATCCGTTTGGATCAAGCAGGGGTGGCAGCCGCCGCCGGATCGGCTTGCCACAGCGGCGCGATCGAGGTGTCGCATGTGCTGGCCGCAATGGGTAGAAGCGAGACTGCAGCGGCTGAGTGTGTGCGCTTCAGCTTCGGGTGGTCGAGTCGCCCCACGGACGGGCACGAGGCTGCGCAGCGGGTAGTAGCTGTAGCGAGGGACCTACGGTGAAGGCGCTCGTAGCCATGTCGGGAGGTGTCGACAGCTCGGTAGCCGCGGCCTTGATGCTCGAATCGGGATACGACGTGGTCGGTGTGACGCTCAAGCAGTGGGAGGGTGAGAACGGACAGATGCCGCTCGCTGGATGCTGCACCGTTGCGGATTCCGAGGATGCCAGACGAGTCGCCGCCCAGCTCGACATTCCCTACTACGTGCTCGACTACGTGGACGAGTTCACCACCAAGGTCGTAGACCATTTCGGCGAGATGTATGTCACCGGGAAGACTCCAAACCCGTGCATCGAATGCAATCGCCGGGTGCGTTTCAATGTCTTGCTGGATCGCACCGAGGCGCTCGGGTGCGATGTGCTGGTGACGGGGCACCATGCCCGTGTGGTTCGCGGTGACTCTCGCTATCACCTGATGCGGGCGGTCGATCCGACCAAGGACCAGTCGTACGTGTTGCACATGCTCGACCAGGAAGCGCTTGCCCGGATTCGACTTCCGGTCGGCGAGATGCAGAAGAGCGACGTGCGTACCTACGCAAGCCGGCTCGGTTTGCGTACCGCGCTGAAGCCCGATAGCCAGGACCTCTGCTTCGTGGGCGAGGGATCGTATCGCGACTTCATCCGTGCCCGCTTTCCTGACGCCGCCAGACCTGGGCCCATTGTTGCCACCGACGGGGCTCACCTCGCCGACCATGATGGCCTGGTTGACTTCACGATCGGGCAACGCCGCGGCCTGGGGATTGCGTTGGGGGAGAGGCGCTACGTGGTCGACTTGCAGCCGGATACGGCCACGGTTGTCCTGGGCCGTAAGGAGGATCTACTCGCCGCGGGGTGTGAAGTCGACTCGGTGACATTCGTCTCCGGAAGCGCACCGGTCGACATGGCGGTCGAAGTCAAGATCCGATACCGGGCCGATCCGGTGCCCGCGGTGCTGCAAGGCGACAGTGCAAACGGATGGGCGGTCCGCTTCGGGCAGCCGCAGCGTGCCGTGGCCCCGGGCCAGGCTGCGGTCTTCTATAGAGGTGACGAGGTACTCGGCGGTGGCACCATCAGCCGGGCCTTCAAGTCGCAGGAAACCGACTATGACCGCTGACATAGAACGCCGATTGGCCGAGCTGCGGGAAGCGTTGCACCGGGCCAATCATCGTTACTACGTACTCGACGATCCAGAGATCTCCGATGCCGAGTTCGATGCGTTGTTGCGCGAGCTGGTCGCGCTGGAGAGGGACTATCCCGAGTTGATCACCGACGACTCGCCGACCCAGCGGGTTGGGGCGCCACTCGACACTGCCTTTGCTCCCGTGGAACACCTGGAGCGCATGTTTTCGCTGGACAACGTCGAATCGATCGAGGAATTAGAGGCATGGCAAGCCAGGCTGACGCGCACCCTGGGGCACGACCCGAGCGGCTATGTCTGCGAGCAGAAGATCGATGGCCTCGCCGTCTCTATCACCTACGCCGACGGGCGCCTGGTGCAAGCCGCAACTCGAGGTGACGGCCGAGTGGGGGAGGACATCACCGCAAACGTGCGCACCATCGACGCCGTCCCGCTGCGGCTGCAGGGAGATCCGCCGGAGCTGATCGAGGTACGTGGCGAGATCTACATGCCGGTGGCGGCCTTTGCGGCCCTCAACGCCCGCCAGGCCGAGCTGGGAGAGAAACCATACGTGAACCCTCGCAACACCGCAGCGGGTTCCGTTCGGCAGAAGGATCCGGCGAAGACGGCAGAGCGATCACTGTCGATCTGGCTGTACCAGGCGGGCCGCGTAGTCGGTGGTCCCGATATCTCGACTCAATCGGACTCCCTCGAATGGCTCGCCGACTTGGGGCTGCGGGTCAATCCTGCGAGTCGCCGGGTCACAGATTTGGCGTCAATCGAAGCCTATGTGGCTGAGACGGAAAAGGGCCGCCACGACAACGAATACGAGATCGACGGTGCCGTTGTCAAAGTGGACGACCTCCGTGAACAAACGAGGCTTGGTTTCACTGCAAAGAGTCCCCGGTGGGCGGTTGCGTTCAAGCTGCCGCCCGAAGAGAAGACGACCACGCTCGAATCCATTGAGATCAATGTCGGGCGGACCGGCGCCGTGACCCCATATGCGGTACTCGAACCCGTCTTCGTCGGAGGGGTGACGATCACCAACGCCACACTGCACAACGAGGGCGAAATTCATCGCAAGGATGTGCGTCCCGGCGACACGGTGATCGTTCGGCGCGCTGGCGACGTGATCCCTGAGGTGGTGGGTCCCGTTCTCAGCAAGCGGCAGAAAAGGACCAGAGCGTGGGACATGCCCGCAATGTGTCCGTTCTGCGGAAATCCGATCGTGCTTCCCGCCGGCGAGGCCAAGGCGCGCTGTACCGGCGGGTACGCCTGTCCCAGCCGGCTGCGCGAATACCTCTACCACTTTGCATCTCGAGGCGGGATGGACATCGAGGGACTGGGCTACAAGACCGTCGACCTGCTGCTCAGCGAAGGTGTCATCGGCGACCCGGCAGACATCTTCACCCTGGACGCGGCGACTCTGCTCGGATTCGAAGGCTGGGGTGAGGTTTCGGTCAACAACCTGCTTGGTGCCATCGAGGGAGCCAAAGACCAACCGCTGAGCCGGCTCCTCACTGCGCTAGGTATCGATCACGTCGGGGGAACGGTGGCCCGGGCCCTCGCCAACCGTTTCCGCTCGCTGCCGGCAATGTTGGCTGCGACCGAGGAGCAGATCACGGAGATCGACGGTATCGGCCCGGAGATCGCCAGATCGGTCGTGCAATGGTCCGAGGATGCGGTCAACCGTGATCTCGTGGCGCGTCTCGGCGAGGCAGGGGTACGGCTCGAGGATCCAGAGCCGGAGACGGAGACGGACACCGAACAGGCGGCGCTGCTGGCAGGCCGGTCGTTTGTCGTCACGGGGACGCTGGAGGGTTTCAGCCGGGCCGACGCCAAGGAGGCGATCGAGCAACGCGGCGGCAAGGTCACCGGCTCCGTTTCGGGGAGGACGACTGCTCTGGTTGCAGGGGCATCCCCCGGATCCAAGCTGGCGAAGGCGGAATCACTCGGAGTCCCCGTGCTCGACGAGACCGCCTTCAACCGGCTCTTGGAGACCGGCTCAATCGACGGTTGAGCCCTGCTACTGAACCCGGAAAACCCAGCTCCACTCGCCGGGGTCGGGAAGGCCAGCGATCCGGTCCCACCGCACCCAAACCGTATGAATCCCCGGCGACCATTCCGGGATGATCGTCGTGTCGCTCGGCCGCCAGACGAACCGACCCGTCTCCGGGGTCGCGATGATCTCATTTTCCGGAATGGCGACGCCGTCGATGACCAACGTGATTCCGTAGTCGACGGGGAGATCGATCTGCACTTCCGTCTGGCGCAGCACGGTCGACTCGTTGCTCGGCGAATACGATTCGACGACTTCCGGTACCTGGTCGGGACGCCCCGATGGAGCGAACACGACGGCGCCGATCACGACGGCCGCCAGCGCAAGACCGAGAAGGGTGAAAGTGAGGCGGTAGCGGTTCACGGGGGGATCATACGGTTCGCTCGGCCCCCCGGGGAATTCGGTTACCGTGGGCTGATGCGGCTGAATCCGACACTCGACCAGCTGGGGTCCTATCCGATCGCGATCGTCCACGAACGGGCGCGGGCGATGAGGGAGTCGGGCCGTGTGGTCATCGACTTCTCGATCGGTGACCCCCGGGAACCTACGCCGCCGTTCATTCCCCGGACGCTGAAATCGGCTGTTCCCACAGTGTCGCAATACCCAACAACACCTGGCCTCGCCGAACTGCGGACCACGGTGGCCGAGTATGTGCTGCGGCGCTTTGGCGTGGTCGTCGACCCGGAAGCACAGGTGATTCCCACGTCGGGGTCCAAGGAGGCCATCTTCACTGCACCGCTTGCTTTTATCGACCGCGCCGCGGGCGATGCCGTCATCTACGGCACCCCCGGATACCCGATTTATGAGCGTGGTGCGTTGTTTTCTGGTGCGCTGCCGGCCCCCGTGGAGCTCACGGGCGATTTCGTTCTTCGAGCCGGTTTCCCCGCAGCCGAGATCTGGGACCAGGCCCGCATCGCCTGGATCTGCACCCCGCACAATCCCACCGGGGCGGTCACGTCCGCGTCCGACATGAAGGAGCTGCTGCAAACGGCCCGCCGTCACGACACACTCCTATTCTCGGATGAGTGCTACGCCGATGTATATGAGCCAGCCGCCTACCCCGATGGCCCGCCCTCGATCCTGCAATTCGCGGGCAGTGATTCAGCCGGGGTGTTGTCGTTTCTTTCACTGTCGAAACGCTCCGGGATGACCGGCTATCGCTCCGGCGCGGTCGTCGGCGACGCGGCCGCCATCGCTGCGCTGAAGAAGCTACGCACCGCTACCGGCACGGCGTCGCCGGAGTTCGTCCAGAAAGCAGCCGCGGCCGCTTGGGCCGACGACGCTCACGCCGCGGAACGGCGAGAGGTATTCGCGGCAAAACGGGATGTGCTTCGCAACGCATTCGAGAAGCTGGGGATGCGGGTAGTCGCATCCAAGGCAGGGTTGTACATGTGGGTCGAAGCAACCGATGATCTCGCAACCACCGACCGGTTGCTCGACGCCGGAGTTGTAGTCTCGCCGGGCCGGTTCTTTGGACCCGGAGGGGAGGGCTACATTCGTCTGGCGCTGGTACCCACATTGGAGGAATGTGAGCGAGCGGTGGAGGTGCTGGTTCAGTGTCTGAGTCGATGAACGACCGTGCTCTCATCGAGGCGGCATATGCCGATCTCGAGTTGTTGGACGACGCCGTCGAAGCAATCGAGCGGACGATTGCAGCGCTCGATCGTGGCAAGATCCGTGTCGCAGAGAAACTCGACGGGGAGTGGCAGGTCAACGTCTGGGTGAAGGAAGCGATCATGCTGTACTTCCGGGTCGCTCCTCTCGTTGCGAGTCACAGTGGACCATTCGAGTTCCACGACCGGATACCGACCAAGACCAACCTCGCTGCGGCCGGGATTCGGGTCGTTCCTCCGGGAACCATCCGCTATGGCGCGTTCTGCGAGCCTGGCATGGTTCTGATGCCCGGATACATCAACATCGGTGCCTATGTCGGGTCGGGAACCATGGTCGATACGTGGGCAACGGTCGGCTCCTGTGCCCAGATCGGACGCGATGTTCACCTGAGCGGTGGTGTCGGCATCGGCGGAGTCCTCGAGCCGCCGGGCGCCCGACCGGTCATCGTCGAAGACGGCGCATTCATCGGGAGCAGGTCGATCGTTGTTGAGGGAACGCTGATAGAAGAAGGCGCGGTGCTCGGAGCGAACACGGTGATCACGTCTTCGACACCGATCATCGATATCACGGGTGATGAGCCGGTCGAGTATCGTGGCCGGGTGCCGGCACGTTCGATCGTCGTTCCTGGGACCCGGCCCAAGGAGTACCCCTCGGGACACTACGACCTGCAGTGCGCCCTGATCATCGGTGAACGTTCCGCATCTACTGATCGCAAGACATCTTTGAACGAAGCTTTGCGCGTTTTCGAGGTACCTGTATGACCGCTCTACACGACACGCTCTCCGAGTTGGTGTCGATCCACTCCGTCACCGGCAACGAGGGGCGGCTTTGTACTGCCGTCGCCAAGCGCCTGCTGCCGATCTGGACGATGCAGTCGGTGACCCGCATCGGCAATGCTCTGGTAGTGGGTCAGCAAACCGGCCGACCGCTGATTTCCTTGTTCGGCCACCTCGACACGGTACCCATTCAGGACAACGGAGAACCGGTTGTGGCCGACGGCAGAATGTCCGGTGTGGGTACATCCGACATGAAGTCCGGGCTGGCGGTCATGGTTCATTTGCTCGAAGACGATGCGGTCCGGACCGGACCGTACGATGTTGTCGGCGTCTTCTACGACAAAGAAGAAGGTCCGATGGAGCAAAACGGGCTCGAGAAGGTGCTCGACAAGGCTCCGTGGCTTGCGGAAAGCGAGTTTGCGATCGTCCTTGAGCCGACGGACCTCGGGGTCGAATTGGGATGCAACGGGGCCATGAACGCCGAACTGATGTTTGAAGGCAAGGCTGCCCACAGCGCCCGTCCATGGTTGGGCGAGAACGCGGTTACCAAGGCGGGGCCTTGGCTGGCGGAGATGCACGAGCGGCAGCCTGAAAAGGTGGTCATTGACGGGTTGGAGTTCAACGAGGTCTTCTCGGTGACCAAGGCCGAAGGTGGCATAGCCAACAACGTGCTCCCCGCTTCCTTGCGCATCAACCTCAACTATCGATTCCCCCCGATCTACTCGCTGGATGAGGCCGAGGCCCGACTGCACCAGATCGCAGCCGCGGCGGATTGGGTGGTGGTGAAGGACCGCGCTCCCGCCGGCGATGTAGTCCACGACAACCCGCACCTCGACCGGCTCATCGCTATCACCGGGGCAACCCGTCAAGCGAAGCAGGCCTGGACCGATGTTGCGCGCCTCACCGGCCGGGGCATCCCCGCCGTCAACTATGGACCGGGAGACCCGGCATTGGCGCATCAGCAAGCCGAGTCGGTTGCCCTCGAGAACGTCGACCAGGCATTCGACGTGTTGCGCGAGTTCCTCGTCGATGGCCAAGAGGACTCATCCGAGGAGTTGGCAAAGCTACTCAGCGAGGACGAAGACTGAGCTGCGTCGTCGGCTCCGTTACCATCTCGTCACATGCCCGTAGATATCGACATTGCCAAGGTTGCCCGTCTCGCGCGCCTGGCTCTCACCGAGGAGGAGCTTCGCCAATACGGAGCACAGCTCGTTGACATTCTGGAGCACGCAGAAAGGGTGAGCGCTCTTCCAACTGAAGGGGTACCACCGACCTCGCACCCGCTGCCCATGACCAACGCATTTCGCCCTGACGAGGTGAGGCCGTCGCTCGATCGCGAGGAAGTACTCGAGCAGGCCCCGGAGAGGGAAGGCGAGTACTTCAGGGTGCCCCGCATCTTGGGTGAAGCATGAGTGACCTTGCGGATCTCAACGTTGGCGAAGCTGCAACCGGGCTTCGCGCCGGCGACTTCTCGTCGGTCGAGCTGACCGACGCCGTCATCAAACGCGCCGGTATCACCGAGTCTCACCTGCATGCCTATCTGACGTTCGACCAGGACGCGGCGCGGGACGCCGCCCGGGTCGCCGACGATGCTCGGGCCGGCGGCGAGGATCGCGGACCGTTGCACGGCATCCCGATTGCCCTCAAGGACAACATGACCACGCGGGGAACCGAGACCACGGCTGGATCGAAGATCCTCGCAGGGTACGTGCCCCCCTACGACGCAGCGGTTGTAGAGCGCCTGCAGAGCCGCCATGCGGTGATCCTGGGCAAGACCAACCTCGACGAGTACGCCATGGGTTCATCGACCGAGAACTCTGCGTATGGCCCGACGCGCAACCCGTGGGACACCGAGCGCATCCCCGGCGGGTCATCGGGAGGTTCGGCAGCAGCTGTGGCTGTCGGCTCCGCGATGGCCGCACTCGGTAGTGACACAGGCGGCTCGATCCGGCAACCGGCCGCAATGTGCGGGATTGTGGGAGTCAAACCCACGTACGGGCTCGTCAGCCGATACGGGCTGATTGCTTTTGCGTCGTCACTCGACCAGATCGGTCCGTTTGCGAGAACAGTTGCCGATGCCGCCTCGCTGCTCGAGGTGATTGCAGAGTTCGACATTCGCGATGCGACCAGTTATCGCGGTGAGAGACCCGCGTTTTCGCAAGCTCTGGAGGAGGGAGTTGCCGGGATGCGGGTCGGCGTCGTTACCGAGCTTTCGGGCGACGGCATCGACGCTGAGGTTGCCGCCGCCTGCCGCGCCATGTACGACAGCTTGGCGAATGCCGGGGCTGAAGTGTCAGAAGTCTCTCTGCCGGCCAGCGAGTATGCACTATCGGCCTATTACCTGATTGCGCCGGCGGAGGCCTCGGCAAACCTGGCCCGGTTCGACGGTGTGCGCTATGGGCTGCGCGTGGGTGGGGCAACCACCGAGGAGATGATGGCCCGTACACGGGCGGAAGGGTTTGGCCCTGAAGTCACCCGACGCATTCTGCTCGGGACCTATGCGCTGTCGGCGGGCTACTACGACGCGTTCTACGGCCAGGCGCAAAAGGTGCGCACTCTGGTGCGCCGGGACTTTGCCGCAGCCTACGAGAAGGTCGACGTGCTGGTCTCACCGACGAGTCCGACGACGGCCTTCCCGATCGGGGAGCGCACGGCAGATCCGCTCAGCATGTACTACGCAGACGTTTGTACGATCGCCAGCAACCTGGCGGGAGACCCGTCCGGGTCGGTTCCAATCGGGCTCGACAACCAAGGTCTACCCATCGGGTTCCAGATAATGGCCCCGGCACTGCACGAGGCGAATCTGTTCCGGGCCGCTGCCGAGGTGGAGCGTCTCGCCACGTTCTCGCACCGCCCGGCGCTGGCGACCTCGGAAGTGAGGCCGGCATGAGCGGATGGGAAGCGGTGATCGGGATCGAGACCCATGTGGAGCTGCAAACCCGGTCGAAGATGTTCTGCGGGTGCGCCGTCGACTTTGGAGCCGAACCCAACACAACGGTCTGTCCTGTCTGTCTAGCGCTTCCCGGGGCGCTCCCGGTGCCAAACCAGGAAGCCATCGAAGGCATCCTCAGCATCGGTGCGGCGTTCGAGTGTGAGCTCGTTACGGACTCGCTCTTTCACCGAAAGAACTACTTCTACCCGGACCTTCCCAAGAACTACCAGATCTCGCAGTATGACGTGCCGCTTTGTGTCAACGGGCATCTCGACGTCGAGGTCGAGGGCGAGGAGCACCGTATCGGGATCACGCGCGTCCACATGGAGGAGGACACGGGCAAGAGCTTGCACGGGAGCGAAACCGGTCGCATCCACGACGCTGAGTACTCGCTGCTCGACTTCAATCGGTCAGGCGTGCCACTGGTGGAGATCGTGAGCGAGCCCGATATCCGCAGCCCCGAGCAGGCCAGGGCGTATGCCGCTGAGCTGCAACGGGTGGTGCGCAGTCTCGGTGTCTCGGATGTGAGGCTCGAGGAGGGCAGTGTCCGGTTCGACGCAAACATCTCCGTGCGACCGGTTGGTCAGGCCGAGTACGGGACTCGTGCGGAGGTCAAGAACATGAACTCACTTCGCTCGTTGCAGCGTGCCGTCGCATACGAAATCGAAAGACAGATCGCCGTCATCGAAGGCGGCGGCGAGATTGTCCAGGAGACCCGCCACTGGGATGAGGGATCGGGCAAGACGTCGTCGATGCGCTCTAAGGAGGAATCCGAGGATTACCGCTACTTCCAGGAGCCCGATCTCGTACCACTGCATGTCGATGACGAATGGCGGGAGCGGGTTGTCGCGGGCTTGCCCGAGCTTCCTGCGGTCCGGCGGCACCGCATCGCAGAGTCAGGAGTGGACCGCCAGGCGGCCGCAGTGATGGTCGAGGCCGGAGACCTCGCCGACTTGTTCGACGATGCGGTGGCCGGTGGCGCCGACCCGCGCACGGTCGGCAACTGGCTGTCTGGTGACGTGGTTGCGTATCTACGGAGGAACGACACCACGTTGCAGGAAACCCACTTGAGCGGCGCCCATCTACAGGAACTGGCCGAGATGGTACGGGAGGGGGCGTTGTCGAGCACGGCTGCCAAGGACGTGTTGGGAAGGGTGCTGCAAGGCGAAGGTACTCCTGCTGCACTAGCGGCGAAACACGACTTGATCCAGATATCGGACAGCGGGGAGCTCGAGGCCGAGGTGGACGCCGTCCTTGCTGCCAACGTCGATGTCCTCGGGAAGATCCGGGGCGGCGACATGAAGCCGATCGGGTTCCTCGTCGGGCAGGTCATGAAAGCAACTCGGGGAAAAGCCGATCCCAAGGTCGTCTCCGAGCTGATCCGTACCAAGGCAGCCGAAGGGTGACCGATGAGCAGCGGCCGCGGAGCCCGACCGTGGTGTGCATCGCGGAGCGAGTTCTCGAGGCCGATCCTGCGCAGATCTGGACGCTTGTAGCCGATCCGGGCCGGGTCGGAGAATGGGCCGCGGTCGAGACCGTCGGCTTCATGGGATCCGAACTGCCGAAGACCGGACATGTCGTCTTTGTTCGCACCCGACGCTGGCAAAGACCTTCTAGGGCGCGGCGCATCGAGGTGGAGCAGTGGGAAGCCGGTTCGCGCTATCGGTGCAAGCTGCAGCCGACCCGTCTTGTCAAAGCAGCAAGCTTCGATGTTGAAGTCCACCCAGAAGTAACCAGTGGCGGGGTGGCCACCAGGGTCAAGTTGACCCAGCGAGTGGAGGCACCCACTGCGGCCGCAGGCATCCTCCGTTGGTACTTCGATCGCAGGTTGGAAACGACGCTCGATCGCATCGAGCGGACCTCGCGGTGAACGGCGTCGTTTTCGACTTCGACGGTGTGCTCGCCGACAGCGAGTCGCTCTCCTGGAACGCGTGGCGCACCGTATTGCGTCGTTGCGGTGTCGATATGTCGGATGCCGATCTGGTGGCGTGCCTCGGGACCAACAGCCGGGATACGTATGCCCACTTTGCGGGGCGCGGCGCCCTGCCGCCCTATGAGGAGGTCCTGGGCGCTGTTGACGAGTTCCGGCGGTGTCGCTACCCCAGCGAGCTGCAAGGGTTTGCCGATGCCATCAACGCAGCACAAGCATTGTCCATGGTCGGAGTCCCACTCGCAGTGGCCACGTCGAGTTCTCGGCAGAACCTCGACCTCAAACTCGACGTGCTGGGGCTGGGTCGCTACTTCGACGCCACAGTGGCCGGCGACGAGGTACCTAGAGGCAAGCCTGCGCCCGATTTGTACTTTGAGGCGGTGCGTCGGGCAGGCATCGACGCCGGCACCTCGGTGGCCGTAGAGGACACGCGGGTCGGCGCCGATGCTGCTGCTGCGGCGGGCCTCCGAGTCGTGATCGTCAATCGCATGGGACTGAACACCGGGATGCACCCGACAGTCTCGGAGGTCGACCCCGACCTGCTGCTTCTCTGGCTCGGGCGGACCTGAGCCCGAGTACCCGGGCTTGACGGGGTTCCGGGTTAAGGTGCTCCGATGAACACCACACTGCTTGCCCAGGTGGACATCGACGAGCTGCCGCCGGAGGTGGTCGACTCGCTGCCCGACGATATCGTTCAGCAACTCAAGGATGGCGTCCTCGACGCCATACCGGAAGACATCGTCGACTCGTTGCCGAGTGCGGTTCAGGACAAGATCCCTGAGGGCTTGCTCGAAGCCGCTTCCTCGAATCCCACGTTCACCAAGGTGTTGCTGGTGATCGGCGTCATCGCAGTGATCGGGTTCATCTTCGGGGTCGTCAAGAGCGCCATCAAGTGGATGATCTACAGCGCAATTGTCGGTGTCGCCGCTTGGTACTTCTTCTTTCAGCAGTAGATCAAAGTAGCGCGACCGCGATCCATCCCACGGCCAGCCCGTAGAGACCGGCGACGACATCGTCTGCGGTGATGCCAAAGGCTCCCGGGAGGCGTTCGGCCTGGGGAACCCCTGGAAGGACCTTGAAGATGTCACCCAAGCGGGCGACAACCAGGGCGACCAGCCACGGCAACCCTTGCAGCCCGATGAACGCGACCAAAGTACCGGCGACCTCGTCGATCACTACCCAACCGGGGTCCGAGTGCTTTCCCGCAAAAGGGGCCGCGGCCCACAACGACAGACCGATTGCAGCGGCGGCTACGAGCAGATCCACCCACCATGGAGCACTCCACAGAGCGAGACCGATGAGCGCCGCCAGCGCGGCACCGAACGTCCCGGCGCCGTTGTCGGTCTTGAAGGCGCGTTGCGGGATCAATCCAACGCCGAACCCGGTTGCGACTAGCCGTTGCACTGGGTGGAGGGTACCGGCTATCTCCCTGTGGCCCGTTGCATGATCTCAGCGATGACCTCCGATTTGGCGTCGGCGTAGTTCTGCACGTATACCCACGTGCGAGCGGCGAGGTCTCGCTTGGTCGCTGCGTACAGCTGCCGATCAGCGTCGTTGCGGCGCAAGTGGTCACGGAATACGATCATTCGGTCGATTTCCTCTTCCCCCTCACTGAAAACGTGAAGGTTGATGTCCGAATCAGGCCCTTTGAGCACCCGGTGTTCCAGCCAATCCGGTTCTCGTATTCGCAGCAGATACCCGGCTGCCTCGAGTGGTGCCACGTAGGCGGCCTCGTCGGCAGAATCGCTGACCGCCATCACGAGGTCGATCCGGGGCTTCGCCGGCAGACCGGGCACCGCAGTCGAGCCGACGTGCTCGAGGAGCAGAACCCGTTCCCGGAGCAGACCACGAATTCGCTCAGCTTCACGATCGAACAGCATCGGCCACGAAGGATCGGGGTCGGCTAGGTGAATCGGGCCGTCGATCCGTTCGAGTTCGCCGACAGTGATCGCGGCGAGCTGGTCATCGCTCATCGACCCTGCCGATTGGTCACCGCCGGTCATTCGCTACTTCGCCGGAAGGCTCTCCGCAAAAGACACCCCGCGATCGATCCAAGCCCTCAGGTCGTCATCGGTGGACCAACCCGCGGTGGATACCAGCAGCCAGCCCTTCATCGGCCGGCCGGTCATGTCGAACAGACGCGCCCCTGGCAGTTGGATTGCCTCGTCGTGGGCATCCTTGCCGACCCGCACCATGAGTTCGTCACCGCTGACACCAACGGCCATGTTGCCGTTGACCATGAAAGCGATGCCTCCAAACATTTCGCGCTCGGTGACACCCGGGTGCGACCCAATCTCGGCTCGGATGTCGTCGGCGAGATGCTCGTTGTATGCCATGACGGAAGTCTACGCAGCGACCGTCGTCGCCAGCACGCCATCGCCGGATCGAGGGATAGAGTGCCGGGAACACAGAGAGGAACAAATGCGCCCCGAACAGCTCGGCGAGATAGCGATTCCATCCGATCCCCGCCTCCATCCCGACAGGGAGCGGATCGTGTTCGTCGTGACGCGCCTCGACCTGGAGGACGACGAGTACAAGAACCGGATCTGGGTCTGGGATGATGTCCAGGCGCGGCCGCTCACCGCCGGTCCGGCCGACACCTCTCCTCGCTGGTCGCCTGATGGTTCGAGGCTTGCCTTCCTCCGCAAGGGCCCCGGGGACGACGACAAGCCGCAACTAGCCATCCTCGACATGGCCGGGGGGGAGGCTGAGGTCGTTACAGACTTCCAGCTGGGTGTGCTCGAAGCGGAGTGGTCGCCCGATGGCCGGCAAATCGCGGTTGTGGCCGCAGAGTGGATCCCCGAACTCGCCGATTTGGAGAGCGACGAGCGCAAACGCCGCCCTCGCCGGGTTGTCCGGTTCCCTTATCGTTTCGACAACGTGGGTTGGGTTGCCGACCGCCGCACTCACCTCTATCTCGTTGACACCCACAGCAAGGAACGTCGGCAACTCACCGCCGGCGACTTCGATGAGAGCGGTATCGCCTGGCATCCTGACGGTGATCGGATCGCGTTTCTTTCCGCACGTCACGAACAGCGCGGGTTGGATGCCGGCACCCAAGCCTGGACGATCGACGCCTCGGGCGGTACGCCGGTTCCACAGACGACCATCGGTTTGTGGGCGACACCGAGCTTCGATCCTGCCGGAAGGCTCCACGTGGTGGGGACGCCGGATCGCTGGCGGCACCCCGATGTGATGCCGCTGTGGCGAATCGAATCGGACGGCGGGCTCACCAACCTGACCGGGCATCTCGACCGCAATATCGTGCCGTTGGCGCCGACGGTTGCGCCAGCGGGGCCGCAATGGCTCGACGACGGCGGTGCCATCCTGACCGTCGAGGACTCCGGATCGATCAGGCTGATGACGATGAGGGGGGGCCAGTCGATTGCCGACCTCCTCGGGGGTGAACGTGCCATCACCGGCGCCTCGCCCGACAGTGACGGGAGTCGCATAGCTTTCGTCGCTACCACGCCGACCAATCCC
>JASJAS010000103.1 GCA_030066875.1 Acidimicrobiia bacterium
CCGAATAGAAGCACCACCGCCAAGAGCAACCCGAGAGTTCGGCGCACACTCACGCCTGTAAGACTCATGATCTTCCCTCACAATCCTTGGACTGCATACATTTCCTACCGGCAGAGCAGACTAGCGAACACGTATTTCGCCGAACTGGCCCACCGCTCTAAGAATATCACCGGCCACACTCGGTGTTCTTGGGAGGCTCTACTAACCGGCTAGACCTAGTCCGTTTCGGGTACCCCGAGTCGGAGCGCAAAACGAGGCCGGTCGGCGGTGAATCGCCGACCGGCCCCTTGCTTGGACTGCTTTCGCCTAGAGAATCGACGCGGTCAGTTCCGGCCGATCGAGATAGAACTGGATTGCTTCCCGGAAGATGGTGTCGAGGTCACGCTTCGGCTTCCAGCCGAGCGCCATCAGTTTGTCGACATCCGGCGGTACCCGATCCATGTCCTCGTATCCCTTGCCGTAGAAGTCTTCACCGTCGATGTCGATGAACTCGTTCTCCGGGTTGGTCCCAGTGAGTTCGCCGTAGATCTCCATCATGAGTTCGGCAAGACCGCGCATCGTGATGTTCGTGTCGGGGTTGCCGACGTTGAAGATCTCGTTGTGCCCATCCGGGTGTTCGAGAATCGCACTAAAGGCCGACGAAGCATCCTTGATATGAGTGAAGCAACGGTGCTTGTCACCTCCGTCGACCAGGTGGAAAGGTCCACCTGTGAGAAGCGCCGACAGGAAGTGGGAGAACACCCGAGGACCGCCCTTGGTGCCGGCAGGAACCAGGTAGTCGAATCGCGGGCCAACGAAGTTGAACGGACGGATTACCGAGTAGTTGAGATCGCCCTCGATACCGTGGGCATAGATGATCCGTTCCAGGAGTTGCTTGGCGGACGCGTAGATCCACCGCTGCTTCTGCACCGGACCCATCACCAGGTCGGAGTGATCGTCGTTGTACTTCTCGTCCCTGGTGCGCTTTCCGTAGATCTCGGAAGTCGAATACTGGATCAGACGCTTCTGATGGTTCAGGCAGTACTCGACGATCTTCATGTTCTCGAAGAAGTTGAGATGGACCACATCCAGCGGCTTCTCGACATAAATGCTCGGGTTGGCATAGGCGATCAGATCAACAACGACATCGCAATCAGCAACGAGTTCATTCGCCAGATCACTGTCGCTGATGTTGCCCTCGACGAACCTGAAGTTCGGTCCCTCGATGCCCGCAAGCTTGGCCCTGGTGATGTCGAGCCCGACAACCTGGTGCTCACCCTGCTCGATGAGATGCTCAACCAGGTTCGAGCCGATAAACCCGCCTGCGCCGAAGATAAGTAGATTCACGATTCCCTACCTCTCTGTTGAGACGGGATTCGTCCCCCGCCCCCTATCGCTTTCAGTGAGTCACCTACGACCACACACCAGCATCCTAAGGCACCCGCTGCGGGGTCCGGTGCGCATCGGGACGGGGCGCCCCATGCTTGGTCAGCGCTTGGCTATGCCTACCCGGAGAGGCGTTCAGCCCTTGACTGTCAGACTCCCGGTGGCGGCCGGGGACGAAGCTGACCAGAATCGTGTCACGCTCCATTCGCAAACGGCACGGTGTAGTACGCTCGCCTCCGCTCGCTGGTCACAGAGGGATCGATGCAGACCTCCAACACTCTCAACCTCGAACCGACGCTGCCCGGCGCCGCATGGCGTTATCGCTGGCTGGTTCTGGTCACGGTGATCCTCTTCGGCGCCCTCGGGTGGTGGTACGGGACGACGACTGAAGCCTCCACCGCCACGGCCACCATCGCTGTTCAAGACCCCCGATCCTCGATTGTGTTCGACCAGGTACAGCGTCTCGATCCGGCGAGGTACGTTGCCGACCAGATTGAAATCGCCAAATCCCGCGCCGTTGCCCAACGTACGCTCGACAACCTGGCTGCCGGCGAGCCGCCGACGGTCATCGATATCGAAGACTTCCAAGAGAGTCTGAGCGTCACAGCAGCCGAGGCAACTGATGTCATATCGATCTCCTACACGCATCCCGATGCGGATACAGCGGTATTGGTGGCAAACGCCGCCTCGGACGCCTACCAAGCCATTAGCCGGGAGGGAGCAGAGGCCACCTTCAGTGATGCTTTGGCCGAATTGGACGAGAAGATCGCGGAGAGAGGCAGCGAATTGGACACGGTCGCCGCGGAACTAGCGATCCTCCAAACCGAATCTCCCGAACAGCTTGCGGTCCAAGAAGAGCTTCTCGCCACGGTCGAGGCGGTGTTGACGTTCCCCGAACCCCTGGCAACGGCGACACCTGAAGAAATCGCCGCCGCCGACGCCGAGCTCCTCGACCTTCGACAGCGCGTCGAGATCCTCCGAGCCGCCTTGGCTGCCTTCACCCAGGACGAGGACGCCATAAACGACCTACTGCTGCAGCAGGAGGAGGTGCGGAGCCGTCTGAGCGCTCTCCAGCTCCGCCGCGACCAGCTGGCAGTGGACGCCGAACTCGCAGGCAACGGCGTTGTCTTTTCATCACCCGCCGAAACCGCTGAGCCTTCCAGCGGGGTGCTGTTCCTGGTTCTTGGCGTGCTCGGAGGCGCCATCATCGGTGCGGCTCTGGCGCAGTCGCTGGCGCGGCGTCGCCGCAGCTTCCATACCCGCCGCGAACCTCAGTCCGTTCTTCAAGCGGGGCTCATATCCGATGTCCCGATCTTCGGCGACGAGCGCCTTCGCACGGAGCTGCCGGCGACGGAGGCCCCGGAATCTGCAGCTGCCGAGTCCTTCCGATTTGTGGCAACGGGAATAAGCATCAGGCAGCACGCGTCTGACGACACTGCGCCGTTCAAGACGGTCGTTGTTGCTTCCGCGACACTCGCTGACGGCAAGACGACAGTCACCGCCAACACGGCCTTTGCGGCAGCCCGCGGCGGGAGTCGGGTGGCTTTGATCGACGCCGACTTTGCCAACCCGGCGCTGACAACGCTGCTAACACCGGACGACGTCAGTTCACCCGGCCTGACCGATGTTGTTGGAGGCGACGCCGACTTGGATGACATCGCCGAGATTGTTACCGGGGCGAACGGCACGAGCCTCACTCTGTTCCGCCGCGGCACGATGGCGCACAATATGCCCGACTTCTTTGGTACGAACGCGGCAGCTCAACTGATCAACGATATCGAGGAATCCTTCGACCTCGTTCTCATCGACGCCCCTCCGGTGCTACGGCTGGCTCACGGGTCAACGGTCGTGCGCTTGGGGCAGCAGGTCTTGGTAGTGGTAGCCCACAAGAGTGATATCGCGACCGCGGAAGAACTGCAGCATTACCTTGCGGTAGTGGGCGTACCGGTGATGGGCTATGTCTACAACTTCGCCCCGTTGCGACGAGAGATCCTCGGCGGCGGCGGGTCGGGAGCGAACAGCTCGGCGGCATGAGCCCACGATGGGGCGGGGGTCGCCACCGCAATTGGGCCACCATCAGTACAGTGGCGGATCGACAGTGAGAGGTGGCCGGGACATCTCTCCGAGACCAAGGGGACTTCGGAACACATCATGATCGGCCTCTCCAACGTGAGTCTTGCGGCGTCGGCTTCTGCGGGCACGCCGTGGATCGTGGTGGCGATCACAGCCGGGGCATTTTCCGCCGCAATCTTCATGGCCCGTAGGCCGGCCAACACGTCGTGGAAGATCAGACCGGCAACCGCAACGTCGGCCCCTGAGGCCGTACACGATCTGGAGCCCCGACAGACCCTCTGGCTCGAACGTGCGCTGCTCGTCATCATCGCCGGTTACATCCTCTTTGACCGACCGTTTGCCTGGATTCATGTCCCCGGGACTCCGTTGTTCGTTGGAGAAATGGTGATCGCCCTAGGTCTGGTGGTGGTACTGACGACCAGAACGGGGATTGGCAGCCTGGTCCGTGCCAGTGCATCTCTGCGGATGCTGCGAGCTTTCATGCTTTGGGGCTTGCTCCTACTGGCGGTGGGAATCCTCCCATACGGCCTCGACGCGATCCGCGACTCGGCAATCTGGTACTACGGGATCATCGCCTTCTTCGCTGCAATCTTGCTGGTGCGGCGCCCGTCCCGAGTGAACACTTGGATGACGGCATTTGCGCGGTTGATCCCCATCTACCTTCTCTGGTTCCCGTTTGCCATCGTCCTCCACCGGGTCGTTGGGGACCGCATGTACGTGCCGGACAGCGAAGTTCCTATCTTCTTCCACCGCAGCGGCAACATGGCGGTCCTATCGGCGATAGCGATCGCGTTCCTGTGGACGGCCGACGGCGACAGCTTGCTGTTCACGCGGCGGCAGCGCGCCTGGCTGACGGGGTTGGCAACGCTCGTCATCGGATTCACCGGACTGCAGAACCGTGGCGGCATGGTGGCGAGTGCCGTGATGATCGCTCTCTTGATGTTCCTGTTGAGCAAGCGCCGGACGGAGATGTTGACGATGATGCTGGGAATCGTCCTGTTTTTCACGACGGTGGGATTGGTGTTCGACGTCAAGATCGAATTGTTCGATGAACGGGATGTCTCGATCGAGCAGTTCACCAAGAACATCACCAGCATCTTCGATCAGGACGCCGGCGGGCAACGCCAGGCCTCGACCACTGCTTGGCGTATCAACATCTGGGAGCAGGTGTTGGACGACGTCACCAACGAGTCGCCGCTCATGGGATTCGGTCCGGGACCAGATCTGGGGGAACGCTACGACATCTCAACCGACCCAACGCATCCACTGCGCAACCCGCACAACTCCCATGTCGGCGTACTTGCCCGGACGGGATGGGTCGGGATTGTCCTCTGGGGCATGCTGTGGATCACCTGGATGGCGGAAATGCAGACTCTGCGGCGCCGTTTGCGCTACCGCGATCGCGCTCGCGAGTCGGCACTCGTGACCTGGCTCATGCTCACCCCGATTCCGATTCTGGTGAATGCGATCTTTGATCCGACTCTCGAAGGAGCCCAGGTTGCGATGTTGCTGTGGGCCTTCTTCGGGTCGGGAGCGGCGTTGGTGATACTCTCGCAACGGAACCGATTCCCTGCACTCGTCGGCAGTAGGTTCCGCGAGGACGCCGTTGCGGCGAGCCGGGCCGAGGCTCCCTGAACGTGGAGACCGAGTTCCACGACACCGGTGTCGAAACGGCACTCGACGTCGCCGGCGCCAAAGGGACCCGCGGGATCACTCCGGGCGTGGTCGACGCCGCGATGTCGTCACTGGCCACGTTCATCGCTGCGCTGGTGGCGGCCAACATCCTCACAGACGCGGAACTCGGCGTCTATGCCGTCTTCTACACCGCGTTCAACTTCGGGCAAGTGATTGCCAACAACCTCGTCTACATCCCAGCCGAGGTCGTCGCCGTTTCGTGGCCGGAACACGTCCGTATCAAGATCATCCGCCAGAGCATCCCCCTCGGTATCACCCCATCCGTTATCGGCGCCCTGGCAATCGGGGTTGCCGGGCTGATAACGATCCAGATCACGACAGCTTCGTTCGTGCTTCCGCTGGCCCTGACAGCCGGCTTGACCACCCTCCTGTGGCCGACACAAGATCATGTCCGTCGCACCCTGCACATCGCCAACAAGTCATGGGCGGCGGCAGCGGTCTCAGTGGCCCAGTTTGTTACAGTCGTCGGCTCCATTGGAGTGTTCCTGCTCGCTGGGGTCCCCGACGTTTGGATCCCGTACGGGTCCTTGGCATTGGCCAACGCTGCATCGCTGCTGGTCGGCCTGATCCTGGCCAGATGGTCCGTTTCGCGGGAGAGGGCCCCGGAACGACTGAATCGGAAGAGCCTGACGCAGTCTGGTGCTTGGCTGCTGGTCGGCGTGGGGACCCCGACGGTCACGGCTTTCGCCGCGGCCACGATCATCACATTCGCCGCAGGGCCGGAAGCTCTCGGTTTCGCCGAGGCCGCTCGTGTGGCCGCCCATCCGATCCTCGTGTTGGGGACGGGGCTGGGCTACGTACTCGGACCGAAGATCATGACGGGTGCGCTCGCCGGCGATCAGAGTGTCTCGCGAACCAACCACTTCCGCTTCAACGCAATCGTGGTCAGCGCCGCGTTGGCTTACGTCGCGGTTGCGGGTTGGGATTGGGCAGGCAATCCGATGGCGGCTGTGCTCCCCAAGGCTTTCGAAATCGCGTGGCTCGTACCGGCAACGATTCTGGCCAACATCCTGCTGGCTGCTCTGGTTCTAGTGCTCCAGGAATTGATGGCGGCGCAGCGGGCTCGGGTGATAGCGATCGTCAGCCTGCTGGCTGCCCCATTTCAACTCGCCGCCGCGGCAACAGCCAGTGTCACGGAGGCATTCGCCAGGCCGCTGAGCCTGGTCATCGGGAACGGCGCCCGCCTCTATGGCAATGCCAGAACCATCTCGAGGGTGTACTCGACAGAAGGGTGACGCCCAGCCTCCACGCGTAGAAAGCCGAGGATGCAGATCCGGCGAACCGCTCAAGGAACGCCCAGCACGTCCGATAGCGGTCAGAACAGGCCGTTGAGATACGCGTCTAGTCTTGGGTACCCAGAGCAGGTGAACTCTTGACCCAAAACAGAGCATTGAAAGCAGCGCCCCGCTATCCAATCGTGATGGCGTTTGTTGTGCTGCTTGGCGCCGTCGGTGTCCTCCTCGCCACCGCAACAGCCGCGGAGGCGACGGCATCCTGTCCCGCCGTGAGCATCCCCCAGGGTGAGTCTCGTTCAGTCACGGTGAGCTTCAACTCGAGCGATAGCGCGTTTGCCTCATTGGGTGCGAAATCCGGCGTAGCCAGTGCCTCGATCGTGGGTGGCGGCGCAAGCCCACCCGGCGGCGGCGCCTGGACCGCGACTGTCTCGATCTCCGTCGGTGCCTCGGCAACCGGGAGTGGATCGGTGGCGGTAATAGAGAACGCAAATGACGGCAGCGGCGGATCTTGCACGATTGCCGTCACCATCGTGGCGCCAACGACCACCACCACAACGACAACGACCACCACAACCACGACCCGACCGCCGACGACCACCACCCGGCCGCCGACAACAACAACAACAACGACCACCACCACGACAACGACTCAGCCGCCCGAGACAACAACAACCACCACTACGACGACTACCACGACGACGACTGCACCGCCGGAGACGACCACTACGACGACCACCGCCGCTCCTGTCGCGACTACCACCACGATCGCCGCAGTCGCCGTACCTCCAGACAGTGACGAGACCTTCTTCTCTGCCAACTGGTGGTGGTTGACAATCATCGGCTTGACCCTGATCGCCTTGATCGCCACCATCGCACTGCTGCAGCCGCAGCGGCAGGGATTCGGCAGTCGGGTCGCTGCGGGAGCCGGCGGCCGCAATGTCAAAACAGCTGCGCCGTCGATGGGATCTCGGGTCCGCCGAACCAAGGTTGCTCAGAACATCACCAAGCGCAGCGCGCAACCCAAGCCGCCCAAGCCTTCGATGCTGCGCCGTCTCAGCAACTGGGTACGCGACACCGAGGTTGCCGACAGCTTCCGGGCCCGCTCGGACGCCAAGCAGGTCAAGTCACGGTCAGCGCGCAAGAAGCCGCCGAAGATCAAACGTCGTCGCTAACCGGATCGGCTAGACACGACGAACGGTGGCGACCTCGCCTGAGCGAAGTGTCACGCGACCCGTTTCCGTCGCAACAATCAGGCCCCCGTCTTCATCCACGTCAACCGCGGTCCCCTCGCCCGTGGGCTCCCAGGTCACGCGCTCCCCGAGGGTCGAGCAGACTTCGCGATACGCGGCCCGATTCCAGGCTCCGCCCATTGCGAGAAGCAACTGGGCCCACCGGCGGCTGATTCGCTCTCCGAGAGCTTCCCCGGGATCCTCGGCGACCAGGCCTGCCGCACCGGACGGAGGTTGGGGCCACCAAAGGTTCAGACCGCAGCCGACGACGGTTCGTGCGGCGTCACGCTCCACAAGCACGCCACCGACCTTGCCGCCCGGAGCCGCTCCGACGGCGAGTTCGATGTCGTTCGGCCATTTGAGCATGACGGCGACACCCGCTTCGGTGGCGATCGCTTCGTGGACGGCGAGACCGACTGCGAGCGTGAATGAAGCCGGCACTGGCACCGCATCGTTGCGGAAGGCCAAGGATGCAGCCACCGCGCGCGGCGCCTGCCACCACTCGCTGCCGCTCCTCCCCCGGCCGGCGCTCTGCCGGCTCGCTACGATCAGCACCGGCTGGGTGGAGTTCTCCAACTCCCGGGCGGCGACGTCCTGGGTGGAAGTCACCTCATCGGCAACGATCGTGACGTAGGGTGTAGCCATTGTTCAGTCCAGCGAGTCATAGAAAGACACGCCGACACTACCGGAGTCGCGAGTGACCACCGACGAGCTAATCGAGCAGCTGCGCAAGCTGCGGGAGCAAGCCCGCCAGCCTGCCAGCAAACGCGCCGTCGAACGCCAGCACGATCTCGGCAAGCTCACGGCCCGGGAGCGCGTAGAGGCCCTGCTCGACAAGGGGTCGTTCCAGGAGATGGACATGCTGGTGCAGCACCAGGCATCCGGATTCGGCATTGAGGACAAGCGACCTCTCGGTGATGCCGTAATCACCGGGTGGGGCACCATCGACGGCCGCAACGTGTTCGTCTTCGCCGAGGACTTCACGGCCTTTGGCGGCAGCTTGGGCGAGGTCGTTGCCGACAAGATCTGCAAAGTCATGGACCTCGCCATGGACACCGGAGCCCCCATCATCGGACTCAAGGACTCGGGCGGTGCCCGCATCCAGGAGGGAGTGACATCGCTCGACGGCTACGGTCGCATCTTCGAACGCAATGTCAGGGCTTCCGGGGTGATTCCGCAGATCTCGGTAGTGATGGGCCCGTGTGCAGGCGGAGCCGTGTACTCGCCTGCCATCACCGACTTCGTCTACCAAGTTGAAGGCCTGTCGCATTTGTTCATCACCGGTCCCGAGGTGATCCGCACAGTGACCGGTGAGGATGTCACGTTCGAGGAACTAGGCGGTGCGCATGCTCATGCGACAAAATCCGGAGTGACCCATTTTGTCGCCAGCGATGGCCGGGCGGCCCTCGACGAGGTCCGCTATCTGCTTTCGTTCCTCCCCCGCAACAACATGGAGGTGCCGCCCTACTTCAC
>JASJAS010000012.1 GCA_030066875.1 Acidimicrobiia bacterium
TTCGAGTGTGCAACCCGATATCCGAGTAGCACCGCGAGGACTGCCGATACCAGCATGCCGTAGTAGAAGGGGACCTTCACCCACGACAGCTCAAACGGAGCCAGCGGAAGGCTGAGACCGTTCGCTCCACCTACGTACTCCCAGTTGTCCAAGAGAAGGAAGATCACGAGGAGCAGGGCGATCGTCGAGATGATGAACGCCGGACCCTTGGCGCGGAAGGTGATGAGCCCGACAATCGCTCCCGTGATCATCGCGACAAGACCGGCCAACGGTGCTGTGATGAACGGTGAGATTCCCGCTTCGACGAGCAGCATCCCACCGACATAGGCACCGATGCCGAAGAAGACGTTGTGGCCCAGCGAGGTGTATCCGGTGTAACCCCCGAGGATGTTCCAGCTCGAGGCCATGGCGATCCACATCAGGATGATCGTCCCAACCTGAAGGACGTAGTTGTAGGAATCGAGCCAGCGTGCCAACGGAAGTAGCGCGACGAAGGCAAAGACGGCGGCCAGGACTATCCATCGGCTTCGGTTCGGCTTGGCCGACGTCACCGCTGCC
This sequence comes from Acidimicrobiia bacterium, assembly GCA_030066875.1. Taxonomy (GTDB): domain Bacteria; phylum Actinomycetota; class Acidimicrobiia; order Spongiisociales; family UBA5794; genus JAAETI01. The sequence continues at coordinate 559 of JASJAS010000012.1, forward strand.
TCCGGGGTTGGGGTTTGGACGGCAGTCATCAGATCCTCACCTTCTTACCGAACAAGCCCTGGGGTCTGATCATCAGCATTAGGAACAGCACTCCGTAGAACGACATGGGCGCCCATTCCGGGCTGATCTGATCGGTCACCAGCGAGCTCAGCACCGCCAAGCCGAGTGCCGAGATCACGGCGCCCTTGATGCTTCCCATACCGCCGACAACGATCAGGGCAAGGAGGATGGCCAGCCACTGCCAGTGACGGGACGGGAAGAACGCAAACAGGAAACTGACGAGCGTGCCCGCTGCTCCTGCCACCGCCATCCCGATCCCAAACGAGATCGTTGACACGCTCCGGACGTTGACGCCGACGAGTTGTGCGGCGTCTCTGTTCTGCATCGTGGCGCGTACGCCGTAACCGATCCGGGTGTACTTGAGAAAGGCCCACAGCCCGAGCAGGAGAATCGCGCTCGCGGTGACTGCGAACAACTGTCCCTTCGGGATGAATATGTCGCCGATGAAGAAGGCGTCGGTTGAATACCCGGTGCTGGCGGTGCGGAAGATGCCGGTGAAGAAGAACGACATCATCCCCTCGAAAAAGAAAGCAAGACCGAAGGTCAACAAGACCGTCATCTCACCGAAGCGCTCCGAGCCCTCGATCCGCGGAAACAGGAGCCGGTAGAGGGCAACGCCGAACAGGAAGAACACGGGCAGCGCCAGGAAGATAGAGATCAGTGGGTCGAGACCGAGACCCTCGTAGAGGTAGTAGCCAAAGTACGCGCCGACGATGATGAAGGCTGCGTGGGCGAGGTTGACCACGCGCATGACGCCGAAGATCAGGGTCAGGCCGGATGCCATGAGCGCATAGACACCGCCCAGCAACAGGCCGAGAATCACGACTTGAATGAAGTTCGTCACTTCAGACCTCCCCTTCTTCCGCGGGTTCTTCGGCGGGTTCTTCCGCGGGTTCGTCCGCAACGTCGGGAGCCATGGCTCCCAGGTAGAGGTCCCTGATCCGCGGGTCCTCTCCGATCTCTTTCGAAGGTCCTTCGAAGCGCTTAGTGCCGAGGTCGAGTACAAACGCGTAATCGGCGAGGTCGAGCCCCCTCCGCACGTTCTGCTCGACCATGAGGATGGTTACACCGAGCTCGTCGGAGAGACGCCTGATTGTGTCGAAGATCTGATCCGCGGCCTGTGGGGCCAACCCGAGGCTCGGTTCGTCGACCATGAGGACCTTTGGCTCGATCATCATCGCCCTGGCCAGCGCCAGCAGCTGCTGCTCGCCGCCGGACATAGTCTGCGCCAGCTGTGGTGCACGTTCCTTCATGATGGGGAACATCTCCATGACCCAGTCGAGCCGCTGTGCGACTTTGGCGCTGTCACGAATCAGGAACCCTCCCATTACGAGGTTCTCGCGCACGGTCATTTCGGGGAAGACCGTGCGGTCCTGAGGCACGAAGCAGATCCCCGCCTCGAGGATCTGATCGGGCCGTTGTCCACCGATCATCTCGCCCTCGAACTCAATGGTGCCTTCCCGGGGCGACAGCAACCCGACGATTGCCTTCAACAGGGTGGACTTGCCGGCACCGTTGGGTCCGATCACCACATAGGTGCCACCAGCTTCGACGTCGATTGAGACATCAGTGAGAATGTCGGGCCCGACTCCGTACCCCGCTCGCACCGATCGCAACTCGAGTAGTGCCATCAGGCCTCCCCTAGGTAGGCGTCGAGCACCCGTTCATCGTTGCGCACGACTTCAGGTGTGTCCTGAATCAGCACTTGGCCGTGGGCCATGACAACGATCGAATGCGATAGTCGCATCACAACGTCCATGTTGTGTTCGACAATGAGGAAAGTGATTCCGGTGTCGTTGATCGCCTGGATGCGATCGAGGATCCGGTCGAGAAGAGCAGGGTTGACACCACCGGCCGGCTCGTCGAGAAGGATCATGTCCGGCTCGATCATCAACACCGCTGCAAGCTCGAGCAGCTTGCGCTGGCCGTAGGACAGCCGCTTGGACAACTCGTTGGCGAGCTTCTCGATCCCGAGGAAGGTGAGAACCTCCATCGCCTTGTCATACTCATCCTTCTGGATGCGGCCGCCGAGGAGTGATGAGAAGCTGTTGGGAACCCCGGCCACCGCCAGGTTCTCCAGGACGGTCATGTCGCCGAGTTCCCGGGTCACCTGGAACGTGCGTCCGATGCCCAGCTTGGTAACGGCCCAGGGTCGCAGGTTGGTTATGTCCTTCCCTGCGTAGCGGATCTTGCCTCCGTCGACTTCGATCACTCCGCTGATCGTGTCAAAAGCGGTCGTCTTGCCCGCTCCGTTCGGTCCGATCAGCGAGGTGATGGAACCCTTCTCGACGGAGAAGGTTGCTTCATTGACGGCGATGATTCCGCCGTACCTCTTGGTGACTTGGTCGAGTTCAAGCAAGGCCATGTGTCCACCATGCGTTCAAAGTGCGTACTCCAGGATTGTGGACCGGGGACCCGTGATTGGGTCCCCGGTCACAGTTGTCGTTCTGGGCTAGGTCTACGGCTTCGGGAACACCATGTCGGCAGTTCCGTCGAATTCACCAACGGGGTAGACGAGCTTGAGCTCGCCGTCCTGCCACTGGTTCACGAGGAATGCCCGTTCCTCGGCGAGACCGTCCTCGCCCCACACGAAGTCACCCATGATCGTCTTCACCGGGTCACCCTGGCGGGAGTGCAACCACTCGCTCATCGCCGCATTGTCGGTGCCACCCGTGCCGAGGATCGCCTGCTCCATGCCCTGGCAGAGTGCGAACGGAATCGCCTCGTCCTCATCCGGGGAACGGCCATAAGCCGCGGTGAAGTTGTTGATGAAGTCCTCGTTGGTGTAGGGCTGACCAGCCAGCTTGCCCTCCCAATTGGCTTCTTCAGCCCACACGGCATGGATGAGCAGCCCGCTCTCGATGCCTCCGAGCTCCTCGCCCACCTCGGACTGCGTGCCCTGCGACGCGTACATCATCTTGGGGCTGAAGCCGACCGTCTCGAGTGCCTTCAGCATTGAGAGCAACTCATCGACCGAGGTAACAGCCACGGCCAGGAAGTCCGGCTCTGCGCCTGCGATTGCGTTGGCCAGCGTGATCCAGTCGGTGAAACCGACGGGCCACGTCTCCTCGTACACGAGCTCCATGCCCATGTCGGAGACGTAGCCGGGAGCAAGGCTGACCTGTCGATCTTCCGCGCCGCCTTCGCCCCGGACTGTGAATTCGGCGCCCTTGAATCCGTTGGCGATGGCGCTGGCGAAGAAGTCGTCAGCGTCAACGACGGCAGCGGTTTCCAGCGGCTCATCGATAACACCAGTCTCGGTGTAGTGATTCACGAGATCGACGAACGACGATCCGGTGAGTTCTGCTGGAAGCTGCTGGAAGTAGAAGATGTTTTCATAGCCCCGGGCCCAAACCCGCATGGCTCCCGAGGACGGCAGCCCCATGACCATCCCGTTCTGCTCCGCCAGGGAGGAGGTCGGGTAACCGAGCAAGCTGGAGAAGGTTCCAAACAGAACGTCAGCATTCACGACGTTGATGAAACGTTCGTACTGGCTCACCGCGGTTTCAGTCTCGGACCGGTTGTCCTCGATGACTATTTCTACTTGACGACCAAGGATTCCGCCCAGGCGGTTGAGTTCTTCAACACAGAACTCGTAGCCATCCTTGTGCTTTGCACCCACCCCTGAGAATTCTCCGGTGAGGGGCAGCGAACTCGCAAAGACGATGGGCTCTTCGGGCTCGTCCGCCATCGCCTCCGTGGTCTCGGTGGTGTCATCCATCGCTTCAGTGGTCTCGGTGGTGTCATCCATCGCTTCAGTGGTCTCGGTGGTGTCATCCATCGCTTCGGTGGTTTCGGTGGCGTCATCGTCGTCACCGCCGCAGCCCACGAAGACCAAAGCGAGCACCGTAAGAAGAATCAGAAACTTCGAAAATCGTGCCATCGCTACCTCCCGTGATTGCTATGGCTGGCCGCGATCCTACCACGAATCGATTATCGGATTGCAAACCTTTGCAGAGCTAGGCGTCGCTTTTCCGCCGCGAGCGGCAAACCGCGGTGATTGTCCGTCTCCAGCCCGCGATCCTATGATCTCGAACGCCACGAGACCGGCGCGGCCGCTCGCTGAAGAGCCTCTGCACAACCGGTCCGGGCAGAAAGCGAGCTTTGCGATGTCGGCATCCCGCAGACGGTTTCCTCAGGTGAAGAAGCTCGGAACACCGTCGGCAATGAAGGCCCATCTGGCCGAAGAGGGCATCGATCTACCGTTGGACGACGAGGTGCAGCCGGCACCCCATGGACCCCTGGCAGAGCCGCTGCAAGTCGGGCCTCACCTCGAAACCGACAACCGCTTCATGATCCTGCCCATGGAAGGCTGGGATGGCACGAAAGACGGTATGCCCACCCCCGATCTGCGGCGCCGCTGGCTCCGCTTCGGCGCGTCCGGCGCCGGCATGGTGTGGTGCGAAGCCACCGCCGTGGCTCCCGAGGGCAGGGCCAACCCCAACCAGCTGATGATCAACGACAGAACGGCGGAAGCCGTCGGTGAGCTTCGTACCGACATGCTCGCGGAGCACGCCCGGAAGTTCGACGGGAGCTCCCTGGTCGCCGGGCTTCAGTTGACCCACAGCGGTCGCTTCTCCCGGCCGCTCGGCGAGCCGGCACCGAGGATTGCCTACCGGAATGCCACGCTTGACGAACGAGTTTCCGTAACCGACGCATCGGTCTTCTCCGATGACGAACTCGACGAACTGGCCGCCACGTACGTGAATGCCGGCGTTCTCGCCGCCGACGCCGGGTTCGGCTTTGTCGACATCAAGCACTGCCACGGCTACCTGCTCCACGAGCTGCTGAGCGCCAGAACTCGGCCGGGCCGCTACGGCGGATCCTTCGAGAACCGCACCAGGTTCTTGCGAACGGTTGTCGATCAACTCAAGGCGCAACGCCCCAACCTCACGATTGCCGTCCGCCTCAGTGCGGTCGATCCGGGACCATTTGTCGAGGCCGCTGACGGGGTGGGCTACTTGCCGGACGACCAACCCCGGTTCGGCTTCGGCCCGGACGAATCCGGAGACCCTCTTGGCGAGACCCATAGGTTCCTCGATCTCTGTACCGAGCTGGGGGTAGCCATGGTCTGCGTGTCGATGGGCAGCCCCTACTACAACCCACACCTCACACGACCCGCCTACCACCCGGCGCTCGATGGGTATCTCCCTCCACGGGATCCGCTGGCCGACGTCGCCTACCACGTCGACACGACGGCCTCTCTGACGAAGGCGCATCCAGAGCTGGTCATCGTCGGTAGCGGATACAGCTACCTGCAGGAGCTGGTCCCCAACGTTGCGCAGTACCAGGTGCGCACCGGCGCCGTTGACTTGGTCGGCCTCGGCAGGATGGCTTTGAGCTACCCAACCCTGCCGGCGGACGTTCTTGCCGGGAGGGAATTGGACCCACGCCTCATCTGCCGCACCTTCAGCGACTGCACAACCGGACCACGCATCGGTACGGCTTCAGGTTGCTACCCGCTTGATGACCACTACAAGAAGAGCGAGGCGAGAGTTGCGATCGCCGCCGCCAAGAAGGCGAAGCGAGCAAGCCTGGGATGACACCTGTGGCCATGCAGTATCGGAGTAGGTCATGATTCGGATCGACACGTCCCTCGAACCACGAGCGTTGGCTCCGCAACTCGATCGGCTTTGGAGTATCGCGGACCCCAAGATCAAGAGCCTCTGCCACAAAGACTCGCCAGATACCGGCACCCCGGTCCACACGGTGGATGGGCGGTACACGTCGCAGAGCTGGACGGAATGGACGCAGGGCTTCCTGTATGGAGAAGCCATCCTCCTATTCGACGCAACCGGTGACGAAGAAGCACTCCAGTTCGGCCGCCAGCTGACCCGCGACCGGATGGCTCCGCACCTCACCCACGAAGGCGTTCACGACCACGGCTTCAACAACGTGAGCACCTACGGCAATCTCCGGCGGCTGATGCTCGAGGGCCGCATCGCTCGCGACGACTGGGAACTGGCCTTCTATGAAGACGCCCTCCGGGTTAGTGGCGCAGTCCAGGCAATGCGGTGGACCGTTACCGCGGATGGGGGCGGCTTCATCTACTCCTTCAACGGACCACACTCGCTGTTCTGCGACACGATGCGGTCCGTCCGGTCGCTGATGCTGGCTCACCTGCTTGGCCATCGCTTGCTCGGTGAGAACGACCGGGCGATTTCGCTACTCGAGAGAGGTGTACAACACGCAACATCCACTGCGAAGTACAGCGTCTACTACGGCGAGGGCCGCGACATCTACGACATTCGGGGTCGGGTGGCTCACGAATCACTGTTCAACACCAATGACGGCAACTACCGCGCTCCGAGCACACAGCAGGGGTATTCGCCTTTCACCACCTGGACCCGCGGTTTGTCCTGGGTGATGTCGGGCTTCCCTGAGCAACTCGAGTTCCTCGACATCGTCGCCGACGAGGAGCTGGATCTGCTCGGAGGACGCGACCGAATCCGATCGATGATGCTCGAGGCGGCGCAGGCATCGTGCGACTTCTTCATCGACAACACACCTACGGACGGCGTGCCTTATTGGGATACCGGAGCCCCGGGCCTAGCGATGATGGGCGACTACCTCGACCGGCCCGCCGAGCCCAAAAACCGCTTCGAGCCGGTCGACAGCTCGGCCGCTGCAATCGCAGCCCAGGGTCTGCTGCGGCTCGGTCGCTATCTGGGGAATGCCGGCGACTCAGCGGGCGACCGATACACCAAAGCGGGCCTGACGGTGCTGCGCACCCTACTGAGCGACGAGTACCTCAGCCTGGACCCCGACCATGAGGGATTGCTCCTCCACGGCGTCTATCACCGCCCCAACGGGTGGGATCGCACCCCGGACGGTGGCGGCGTCCCCGCAGGCGAATCTGTCTTGTGGGGTGACTACCACCTGATGGAGGTGGCGCTGCTCGTGCAGCGACTCGCCAGTGGAGCGGAATACCCGACGTTCTTTGGCCCAATAGGAGGGATCAGATGACCGCCCGCAGCGCACTGGTAACCGGGGGTACTCGAGGAATCGGGCGGGGTATTGCCCAACGACTTCTCGGCGCCGGATATGCGGTCGTTGTAAACGGCACGCGCCCTCCAGAGGCGGTGTCCGACATCGTCGCCGAGTTGTCACGGATCGGGTCGGTCACCTATGTCGCAGCCGATATTGGAGACCGCAACGACCGGAAGCATCTCGTCGCGGAGACTCTCGAAACCGTCGGCCGCTTGGATGTGCTGATCAACAACGCCGGCATCACATCTCCGGGCCGGAAGGACATGCTCGAGGCGACCGAAGACGACCTCGATGTGGTACTCGCGGTGAATCTCAAAGGCCCGTTCCTCCTGACCCAGGAGCTGGCGAAGCACATGATCGAGGAACGCGCTGCCGACCCCGAGTTCCGGGGACGTATCGTGAACGTGACCTCCATCAGCGCCGCAGTCGCCACGACCAATCGTGCCGAATATTGCATCAGCAAAGCCGGACTGTCTATGACGACGTTGCTGTGGGCAACACGGCTTGCGGATCACGGAATCGACGTCTTCGAGGTACGCCCCGGGATCATCCGAACCGACATGACATCTCCGGCTGCCGACAAATACGACGCACTGATCGAGGCCGGTCTCACCCTGGAGCGGCGAATGGGTACGCCCGAGGATGTCGCTGCGGTCGTTGCGGCGCTCGTAGCTGGTGATGTCCCCTACTCGACCGGTCAAATCCTGACCGTCGATGGTGGATTGACCGTCGCCCGACTGTGACGTGGTGAATGTGGCTGGTTAGTGCACTAGACCCGCGTCCGTATCGGCCAACACTTCACGATGTCCGATATCGAGCGTCTTCAGCCATCTCTGCTGTCCCGATGTGAGTGCGATGAAGAACCCAAGCTCGACCAGCTCGGCTGGGGTGAACTGGTCGTGCAGATCGCTCCACAGCTCGTCGTCGGCAAAGTCGGCGTTCCATACGATTGCGTCCGTGTATCCGAGAGCCGCCTTCTCCCGTGCGGAGTATCGATCAGATTTCTTGTACTCCAGCAGATCGGCGTAGTGGTCCTCGTCAACCGCAGCATCTACCGAGCGTTGCGCCGCGCAGTACCCGCACGCCACCGTCTTCGTCACGTAGACCCGGCAAAGCTCCTTGAGTTCGTGCTCGACCACTCCATCCACAAACGTCCCCTCCCATGCCGCCGAGAACGTCTTGACAACGGCAGGTACGTGGGCTCGGATCGCCTGGGACTCGGGTCGGGGAGTCCCGTTCTGGCGAGCCCGATCGAGGATCGACAAGATCTCCGGGTCGGCTATCTCGCCAAGATCTACGTAGGGAATTCGGGGCATGGGCAGCACCTTTCCGGGATGGTTTCTCCAACAGCGGCGGTCGTGATGATCGTAGCGAACCGCCTGATGCAAACGCGGTGACGGATCATGATCCCGGCGCATCCGCTCCAAAAACTGCAATCGAATGCGTAAGATGGCGCTTGCCTGGTCGAACTGCACATCGATAGACGACGGGAGAGTGCATTGGACGACAACGTGGTGCTCAGCTCCGTCACACTACGAGAAGTGGCGAATGAAGCGGGCGTCCATGTGTCAACGGCTTCGCGGGCACTCAACCCGGAAACCCGCTCGATCGTCAACGAGAAGACGGCAAGACGAGTGGCTGCAGCCGCCGAACGCCTCGGATACCGACCCCATCCACTTGCTAGGGGCCTGCGGACGAACCGCACGCTCACCGTCGGGATTACCGTTCCCGATCTGCTGAACCCGGTGTTTCCTCTGCTCTACGCCGGGGCTGAAACCAGCCTGAGGGACCAGGGTTACTCCCTCCTCGTTGGCGCCGGCGACGATCCGGCCAACCCCGTAGCAGCAAGTGGGATCCTGATCGACCGACATGTCGATGGTCTGATCATGGCCAACGCCCATATCCACAGCAGCTTGCCGCAAATGGCTTCCAACCAGCCCGTGCCTACCGTCCTGGTGAACCGGACAACCGATTCGATCGACGCCCCTTCGATAGCCTGTGACGATCACGCCGGCATCGGACTCATCGTCCGCCACCTGGTCGAATTGGGACACACCGATATCGCACATATTGCGGGGCCGCAGGACATCTCGAATGGTGTTATCCGGAAGCAAGCGTTTGTCGCCTGGATGCATAGCGAAGGTCTCGACACTCCCCCAGAGTTGATCGTTGAAACAAACGGCTTCCACACCGCCGAAGGCCGCAAGGCCTGCAAGCGCCTCCTGGACTCGGGGGCGCGCTTCACGGCCATCGTCGGCGCCAACGATCTGATTGCTCTCGGCTGCTACGACACTCTCGCCGAGCGCAAGATCAAGGTGCCCGCGGACATTTCCGTGACAGGTTTCGACGACATGGCATTCATCGACCGCGTCAACCCTCCGATGACAACCGTGTTGGTCCCCTTCTACGAGATGGGGGCTCTCGCCGGGCAGGTCATGCTGTCGCTGCTCACATCGGATGACAGTGGCGCCGGCACCCTCCCAACGTCTACCCGGCTGCGCCCCGTTCTGAAGACCCGGGGCTCCACCGCCCCGCCTGCGGGCTCCTGACATTCGGTTCTGAGATCACTGACTCCTACAGGGCCCTCGGCCCCACGGTTCAATGGCCCACCGCCGCAGCACTTGGTATCCACCGAGGGGCGTGTTTCGAATTCATTTCGAGATGTGTACAATCGTTTGCAGCGGCGAAGAGGGCCCGTAGCGGAGGAATCATCGATCCGAACGGGCAAGCGGTTGAACCGCCGGGCAACCGGGAAGCGGCAAGGAGACGGGGAGAATGACAACCACCGAACAAGACATTCCTTCGAGTATGGATGCCCTGGTTCTGCTCGGACCAAACGAGTTCGAAGTCCAAGAGGCGGTGGTTCCGGAACCGGCCAGACACGAAGTCCTATGTGAAGTCCACTCGGTGGCGATCTGCGGTACCGACACGGAGCTCATCGGTGGCCACTTTCTCAAGAAGGGCTGGCCCCCCGGCTACCCCTACACCCCTGGGCATGAATGGTCGGGAGTGATCGTGGCAACCGGCGAGCAATCCGCCGAGCTTGGATTCGAAGTCGGTACCCGTGTCGCGGGAACCGCGCACGATGGTTGTGGCGTGTGCCGGATGTGCGTCACCGGCCGCTACAACCTGTGCTGGAACTACGGACATGAGGAGCGGGGCCACCATCACTACGGCCACTACTCGACCGGCGCGATGCGCCAATATCACGCTACGTCGATCAAAAGCGTGTTCCCGATCCCCGACACGATGACTCTCGAGCAGGCTGCACTCGTCGATGCGAGCTCGATTGCGCTCCACGCGGTCAAGCGGGCACGGGTGAACCCGGGCGAGGTTGCAGCGATCATCGGCCCCGGCGCTCAAGGCCTTCTTGCCGGCCAGGCTGCCAACCTCCTCGGTGCGTCCCGAGTGATCATCGTGGGGCGCGGAGAACGATTGAAGACGGCTGCGGCGATGGGATTCGAGGTTGTCGACAACTCCGCAACCGACGGCCCCGAGGCGGTGCGTGCGTTGACCGAAGGAAAGGGCGCCGACTTCACGGTCGACACGGCGGCTCGCGGCAACACACCTGCAGACGCCGTCTCGATGACGCGCAAGGGCGGACGTGTTTCCCTCATTGGCATTCCCCCGGAGCCCGTCGTCCTGCCGCTGCAGCGCATAGTGTTCGAGGAGATGGACCTCATGGGCGTTAGGGCCAACCCGGGAACCTGCGAGGAGGTGATCCCTCTCATCGCGGAGGGCAAGCTGGATGTGGACACGGTCACGACGCATCGCTTCCCGCTCGCGAAGTTCGCCGAAGGGTTCGAGACGTTCACCAAACGAATCGACGGCGCCATCAAAGTCCTGATCCAGCCCAACGTGTGACGAAAGGAACCACGCAAGAACGAAGGTAAGCCACACGCAGACGACACGGAAGGAGAAACACGTGGGCGAATGGCAGATTCCGCCCGACGGCGGCCACATGGAGAGCGCCTCGGGTGTGTATTACCAAAACATGACCCTGAAAGAGATCGAGGATCGTCTCGAGGTAAATGATCTGATCATCATCCCGATCGGAAGCACCGAAAACCACGGTCGCGGGCAGAACCCCGGCGAGGACACCTTCCTGGTCACACGGCAGGCTGAGCAGATTGCGCTCGCAACCGGGTGCACCGTCGCCCAGCCGATCTGGTACGGGTCACATCCGAATCACCACCTCGGTATGCCGCACACCGTCCTTATTCCCGAGGAGACGTTCGTTGCGTACCTCCGGGCAGTCATGGCCGGCTTCTGGAACGCCGGGTTCCGCAAGATGATCCTGCTCAACGGCCACGGCCAGGACTACGCGATCCCCGTGGCGATGCACCAGTTCGGCAAGAAGTATCAGGTCCCGTCGATCATCGTGAACGTCAACTGGTGGTTCGTGATCCCCGAGCACCTTCGTGACAAGGAGCACGGCGGACCGTTCGAGACACCGTTCATCCATGGCGACGAATGCGAGGCATCGTTCTCGATGGCATTGTTCCCGGAGTTCATCCAGCCGGAGTTCTTCGAATCGTCGTATGCCGAGCCTCTCATACCTCCGGGCCACATCAACAAGTCGGGTTCGGCACTCCCGCTAGAAGAGGCTCCCTTGCCCTTCTGGCAGCAGGTGGGCGGCTCCGCGCTGGAGGTCGTCGTCACGCCGGAGGGCACCGTGGGCGACGCCACCCTTGCCGATCCCGAGAAGGCACGCGGCGGTGTCAACGCCATCCTCGACTACCTCGAGCGTCTGGTGAACGACATCATGGAGAAGTACCCGGCCGGTACGCTTCCCCCGATCGATCAGCTGAGCATGCGTCCCAAGGAGGAAATCGAAGCCGTCATCAAGGGACCGTTCGAAGAAGGTGGAAGACACATCTACACGTTGGCCTATCCGCCGTAACCGGCGGCAACACCGTCGCGGAAATGGTTGAGTGCTGATGTATCGGTCCAGCATGGCGATATCGCCCACTCCTGCGGACTTTGCTCCCCTCCTGTTCGCTGGCGAGTGGGAGGCGGCGTTAGATGCTGCGGTCACACTCGGCTACGAAGCCATCGAAGTGAGTGTCCGCGACCCCGACGATCCGGTGGTGATCTCCTGCAACGAGGCTATGCGCGAGCACGGTCTGCAGTTGTCGGCGATCGCCACCGGACAGTCGTTCTATTCAGACGGCTGGGCGCTGACGACGGGCGAGCGAGGCGTACGTACCCGTCTCGACGAACGGATGCTGCGGATCGTGGACATGGCGGCCCCGTGGAAGGCGTTGGTGGTGATCGGCGGTGTTCGCGGAACGTTGACAGGATCCGAGAGCGACCAAGCCGACCAGTACCGACGAGCCGTTGAGTCGGTGCAGTACTACGCCCAACATGCCCAGCCGTTCGACGTCTCACTGGCTGTTGAGCCAATCAACCGCTACGAAACCAATCTCCTCAACACGATCGAGCAGGGGCTGCAGTTCATCGACGATGTTGGTCTCGACAATGTTGGCCTGCTTGCCGACACCTTCCACATGAACATCGAGGAAGCCGATCTGGCGGCATCCCTGCGGTCTGCCGGCGACCGGCTTCTCCACGTCCAGTTCACCGACAGCAACCGACTGGCAGCGGGTTGGGGCCACATCGATTTCCCGGAGCTGGCGTCGGTGTTGCACGAGATCGGATACGACGGGTACCTGTCGACGGAGACGCTCCCCGTGCCGGACAGCAGAGCGGCGGCTCGGCAAGCCATCGAGTTCTTCACGAGCCTCTGACTCCGCTTGCAGCGCAGACATTGCGGCCCCGGCCTGCGCCCTTACACTCGCCCCTATGACCGAGTTGATGAACCCACTGGCGGCGTCGTTTCGCCACAACGGGAGCAACGGGGAAGCCGTCGTGTTGATCCACGGCTTCACGGGGGTACCTGCGCACTTCCGCCCGCTGGCGGCGACGCTTCACGAAGCCGGCTACACGGTGATTGTTCCTCGACTGGCCGGCCACGGCACCAGCGTCACTGACCTGGCGGGTACGCGGGGCGAGGATTGGGTCGAGTCTGCCCGCCAGGCGGTAATCGAGGTTTCCGACCACGAGCGCATCCACCTCGGGGGGCTCTCGATGGGAGGCCTCATCTCAGTGCTCCTGGCAGAATCGGTTGGCGCTGCAACCGTGGCGACGATCAACAGTCCGATCATCGTCCGCAACAAGCAGTTCTACGTTTCGCCGATCGCCCGCTACTTCAAAGCACACATCGATTGGCCTGAAACCGACCCGCCAGATCTGGAACCGGGAATGCTGAAGTACTGGCTCCCCTACCCCGGATTCCCGACAAAGGGAGCCGCCGATCTGCTGGCGATTGTGCGCCGGGCACTGCGGGCGGCTCGCAAGCTCGCTATTCCTTCGCTGGTGGTGCAGTCCCGGACCGACGAAACCGTCGATCCGCGATCGGCCCGCATTCTCGCCAACCTGCTGGGAGATCGATGCAGGATCTTGTGGCTCGATGACTCGATCCACGTTGCCGTCCTCGACCACGAGCGGGACAAGATCACCGAAGCGCTGCTCGAACAGCTCGCGTCGCCCTAGGCCCCGACGAATCTCAGCAGCCGTTGGTGGGCGTGCAGCTGCTGCACCGCCACAACATCATCAGCCTCTGCAAGTTCGCCAAGCCCAACGTGATCCGGCTGGCTCCACCGCCGACAACAACGCAACCGGACTTGGACCGGTATGTCGTGCCCACGAGGAGGCACTGTCCCGCAACCCCAACTTCGGCAAACCCGCTCCGTCCACCATGGCGACACTGGGTTCCGCAAACACCGGGTAGGTCTTGAGCCACCATCCGTTCCGAGGGGCGAGGCGTCCCCCTAGGCTGCGGCCGATGAGTACCCCGTTGCCCATCCCGCGCACTCGCCCGACCGGGGATCCGGCCTGGTCTCCCGAGGCCGTGCACATCTTGGGGAAGCCAACCGGCGCCATCTGCAACCTCGGTTGCAGCTACTGCTTCTTTCTCGACAAGGAGCAGCTCTATGAAGGCGACCGCTTTCGCATGTCAGATGAGATGCTGGAGACGTACATTCGGTCGCTCATCGATATGCACCAGGTGCCGCAGGTGACCGTGGCTTGGCAGGGCGGCGAGCCAACGCTGATGGGCATCGACTTCTTTCGCAAGTCCATCGAGTTCGAGAACCGGTACCGCAGTCCGGGCATGACTTTCCTCAACACGATGCAGACCAACGGCACCCTGCTCAACGACGAATGGTGCGAATTCTTCAAGGAAAACGACTACCTCATCGGTATCAGCATCGATGGCCCTCGAAAGCTGCACGACGCCTACCGGGTCAACAAGCGCGGCGAGGGCACTTTTGACAAGGTGATGCAGGGGCTGCGCTTCCTGCAGAAACACGAGGTCGAATACAACGTGCTGACCACGGTCAATCGAATGAACGGCGACTTCCCGCTCGAGGTCTATCGCTTCTTGAGAGACGACGCGGGCACCGACTGGATGCAGTTCATCCCAGTGGTGGAACGGGTCGACGAACATGGGAACCCCGCGGACCTGCGAGGGAGTTATGCGTCGGATCGCTCTGTAGAGGCTGAGCAGTTCGGCCAATTCCTCACGACTGTCTTCGACGAGTGGGTGCGAAACGATGTCGGATCTGTGTTCATCCAGACCATCGAGGCCGCGGCACGCAACTGGGCGGGGATGGATCAATCCGGCATGTGTGTCTTCAACGAGACTTGCGGCCTCGGCCTGGCATTGGAGCACAACGGCGATCTCTACTCGTGTGACCACTTTGTCGACCCCGAGTTCCTCGTCGGCAACATCGCCGATGCATCCGTTGCAGACCTGGTGGCGGGCAAGCAGCAGTACGATTTCGGTCAGGACAAGCTGACCGGACTTCCGCAGTACTGCCTTGATTGCGACGTCCGCTTCGCCTGTCACGGCGAATGCCCCAAGAACCGCTTCATCATGACACCGGACGGCGAACCCGGCCTCAATTACCTGTGCTCCGGGTTCAAGCAGTTCTTCAGTCACATCGATCAGCCGATGCGGATCATGATCGACCTCATGCGGCGGGGACAGCCGGCCGCAGCCATCATGGACATGCTCGCAGCCGAGGAGCAGTCGTTGACCGATGCGATTCGTCGGGCCGGCCGCAATGGGCCTTGCCCCTGCGGCAGCGGACGGAAAGTCAAGCACTGCCACGGGGCAGCGGCTACTTCTGCACTCCCCCGGACAATGCCCGACCAACTCGGGACACCACGACCTCCTGTGACCGAGCGAGGAAAACGCGCAGCCGCAAGGCGAGCTAGAGGCGAGCCTATGCTCTCGACCGAGGAGGACTAGCGCATGCCCGCTACCCGCGGCCTCCGGCAAAGGTTTGCGACCTTGGAGGCCGCAGCGATTGCAGGCATCGTCGCGGCCGTCGGATGGGTGGTTGCTCTCGCCCGTCTCACCCGCGGACCGGGTGTCGATGCCTCTGAGGCGGAAATCAGCGAGTTCTTCGCAGACCCCGACATCGGATGGGATGTTCTGGTGCTGCTCCAAGTGCTGGTCATCGCGACCGCAGCGTTTCTGTGGTTCATCGGCGTCATCAGAAACCGGGTCGGCGAGGCGGCCCCGACCATGTTCGACACAGTGTTCTTCGGCGGCGGGATCCTCTTCGCCGGTTTGATGTTCCTCGGCTCAGCGGCGCTGGCAGTCCCGTTCTTGCTCGCGGAGGTCAGCGGCAGCGTGGACCCGGGTGCAGCATCGATGATTCGCGGATATGCCCAGGTAATCCTTGCGGTCTTCGCCCCACGGGTCGCCGCCCTGATCGTCTTCTCATCTTCGACGCTTGGCCTGCGCACCGGCGCGCTCCCTCGCTGGCTCATCCTTGCCGGCTATGTCGTTGGTACGGGCCTGATCATCAATGTGACTTTCTGGAACCCGAGCCTGTATGTATTCCCGGGGTGGATGGTGCTGATGAGCCTGGTCCTGCTGTTCCACCATCCGAAATCCGCTGCAACCGAGATCACCAGCTCGAGAACGGACGGGCAATGAGGTTCGAGTTGAAGTAGCGGGGGTCGTCTGTGACGTCGTCGCCGACCCATGGCGGCAGTTCGATCTCCTGGTTGGGATCGCCCAACTCCACCTCGGCAACTACCAGGCCGGCGTTGACCCCGCGGAACTCGTCGACCTCCCAGGTGAGACCGGCCCAATCGATCTCGTAGCGAGTCTTTTCGATGATGGGTTGCTCGCACAGCTGCTCGAGCATCCGCGCAGCCTCGCCCACCGGGATCTCGTACTCATACTCCTCCCGCGTGGCATCGAGTGTGATCCCCTTGATCGTCAGGTAGCCGCGCTCTCCTGCGACCCGCACCCGAACCGTGCGCTCTTTCACGGTCGACAGATAGCCCTGCCGAAAATCAGATCCGCGGCCAAGCGCCCTCCACTCCTCCCCCGCTACCAGATATTTGCGCTCGATTTCAGTGGCCATCTTCCCGTTCCTACTCAGCCGAGCGCCATCTTGATGGCGCGCGGGTAACTGACGTTTTCTTCCCTCTCAATACCCAAAAGCCGGATGGTGGCAACGAGTGCGTCCAGGTCCGCCGACTCGACGGCCACCGTTTCCAGCGGAACGCCGTCGAAGGCGACGTCTGCGTACTCCGCCAGGCAGCCGCCGATCGCGTACTTGCGACGATGCTTCGACACATCGACCGAGCGCAACTCGGGGTGCGGGTCGACGATCTCCGCGAGGAACTCGGACAGGAGATAGGAATCCCGCTCGAGAGAAGCGTCGGGCACCCCGAGCCGGGGGAGTATCTCGGTGAGCTTCACCGCCGCGAGAGGGAAACCTGCCTTGATCCAGGGCGCCCACCGCTCACATCTACGTTCGACGGTTGACAGCACCTTTATGTCCAGAACCCCGGCTCGTAGTTTGGTGTTGGTGTCGTCGGCTCCGGAGGCCACGAGATAGATCTCGCTGCTCGTGACCGTCTCTCCTCTGTCGGCATTCGAACGCAGCCGTGCGGCGGGGTCATCGAGTTCGACTCCCCACACGCGAAACTCAAACCGGGGCTGTACGTTCAATCAGAGCCTCCCGAAGGTCAGTCGATTGTAGAGACGCGGCGGAGCCCTCGATTCGCGAGTAGCGGGTTAAGGGGGATGTCTCCCCGTTTGTTCTCGATGAAGCTAGGTCGGCCGCATGCCACCGAGAATGAGTTCGGCCACCCCACCCGCCAGTGCGTCCGGGTTGAGGTCTGGGCGATGCCGCAGCAGCCACCGCCGCAACGGGTAGAAGGCAGTGAGGAAGACGACCACATGTGCGGCCAGTTCCGGGTCGGCAACGTCGAGGTCGCCCGCAGCCACTCCGCGCTCGATTACTGCCTGGATGGCGGCAACCTGCTCCTGCTCGGACCTAGCCAGTTGGGCCCGATGCGTGGGATCGAGTGCGGCGGTCTCGCGATAGATCAGCTGAACCTCGGCGGCGTGTTCTGCGGTGCCCTGCATGAGCGCGATCAGTATCTCCGTCAGATCAGCCGACCTGGTTAGAGCCTCACGGTCGACACCTTCGATCAGGTGGCGATAGACCAACGACAGCACGTCCTGCTTGGCGTCGATGTACTCGTAGAGGCCCCCCATCGACAGCCCGGAAGCCGCTGCGATCTCCCGAATCGATGTCGCGTGATAGCCCTTGTCGCGGAAGAGCCCGAGCGCGCCGACGGCGATCTGGTTCTCCCGCTCCCGGCGCAGATCGTCGGACGGCATCAGCTCCGGTACCCGTCCAGCCGCGCCAACACGTCGAGCATCACTTCGTCGGCGCCGCCCCCGATGCCCGTGAGCCGCGTGTCTCTATAGAACCGGGCTGTCCAGGTCTCTTCCATGTAACCGATACCCCCGTGGAATTGCAGGCACCAGTCGGCGACCTCGCGACTCAATCGACCGGCCTTGTACTTGGCGATCGTGGCGAACCGCATTATGTCGTCACCAGCTATGTGCGCCTCCGCCGCGGCGTAGTTGTAGTGGCGCAGCAGGTCGACCTCTGCGGCCAACTCAGCGAGCTTGAACGCCACGAAGTCACTCGCCGCCAGGGGTTTGCCGAAGACGTTGCGTTGATGTGTGTATTCCTTGGTGCGCTGCAGAGCCCGGTCGAGCGACCCTACGGTGCTGTAGTTGGCCCACATCCTCTCCTTGACGAACTGGTCCATCTGCTGCTGGAAGCCTCTCCCCGGCTCTCCGAGTGTGTTGGTTACCGGAACCCTGAGATCGCTGAACGTCAACAGCGCAGTATCCGATGCCCGCATGCCGAGCTTGTCCAGCTTCTTGGAGACTTCAAAGCCGGCAGTAGCGGTCGGCACAATGATCTGGCTCATGCCGGCATAGCCGGTCGAATCTTCGGAGGTGCGGGCCAGCAAACAGAGCCAGTCGGCCTGAGTCGAGTTGGTGATGTAGGTCTTCGAGCCGTTGATCACCCACTCGTCACCATCGCGAGAGGCCCGGGTGCGGATGGCGGCAACATCGCTGCCTGCACCTGGTTCGGTGACCGCGATCGCGGCCACCGCCTCGCCGCGCAGGGCAGGCGCCAGGAATCGCTCCTTCTGCTCAGGGGTACCGAAACGAGCCAGCGACGGCGTTGCCATGTCAACTTGTACACCCAGCGCCATCGCCATAGACCCGTGGTCGGCACGGCCGAACTCCTCCGCAAGTACGGCGGTGAAGAGGTGATCTGCACCCTGGCCCCCGTAGGCCGGTTCGTACTCGAGTCCGAGGAAACCAAGTTCGGCCATCTGTGCGAACACCTCATGCAGCGGAATCTGCCCGGCTTCCTCCCATCCGGGCACCTTCGGGTTGATCTCATTTGCGACGAACTCGTGCACAACCCGCCGAAAGTCGTGGTGATCCTGGGTGAATGGCATCAGGCCTCCTCCTCCTCCTCGAGCCGTACCAGCAGCTGCCCGGCTTCGACCTGGTCCCCGGCGGAAACGAGCACCTCGGCCACCACCGCCGGCCCGGGTGGGCGAATCCGGTGTTCCATCTTCATGGCCTCGACAACCATGAGGTCTGTCCGGTCGTCGACATGGTCTCCCACCGAGATCAGCACGTCTACGACCGTGCCGGGGATGGGAGCCGTCGGGCCACCACCGGCTATCACAGTGTCGGGGGCGACGAAACGTGGTGACTCGGCGAATCGAGTCTGTCCTTCGGCCGAGTTGATCCAGTAGTCGTCGCCAACGCGGTGCACGGAACAGCGCCGGGTCATCCCATCGATTTCGATTGCGAACGGTCCCTCTCCATGGACGCGAGCGAGCACGACCGGCTGATCGCCGTACGTGAACTCCACTCGGCCGCGGTCAGCGCCGGAATCCCGGCTCACGGAGTAGCGCACTACATGCTCGTCGAAGCGCACATCGCTCCATTGCGAGGGTACGTTGCGCCAGCCGGCGGGAGCGAACCCCCACAGCTGATCCGCCGCGCGATTATCCCGGGTACGCGCCCAGATGGCTGCTGCCAGGTGAGTCATCGCGACTGCCGGATCCGGTCGGGCTTCGAGAAGCTCAGGATGATCGTCGAGGAAGGATGTCGTAGTCGCACCGGCAAGAAAAGGGTCACTCCGCAGGGTGGCTACGAGCATGTCCCGATTGGTGGCGATGCCGTGCAGTTCGATAGCTGCGAGCTCCCCCGCCAGCGCTCTGGCAGCTTCGAGTCGGGTCGGAGAGCAACGGATCACCTTGCCGATCATCGGATCGTAGTGGGGAGTGATCTCGTTTCCCGAAGCTATGGAGTCCTCGTAGCGGGCTGCGCTGCCGTGGCGGTAGCGATGGACCACCCCGGTAGCGGGCGACCAATCGGCGGACGGGTCTTCCGCGTAGAGCCGGGCCTCGATGGCATGCCCGCTCACGGTTATCTGCTCCTGCAGGAGGGGCAGCGGTTCGCCGACGGCTACCCGCAACTGCCACTCGACCAGATCGACTCCGGTCAGCTCCTCGGTCACCGGATGCTCTACCTGCAGGCGTGTGTTCATCTCGATGAAGTGGAAGCCGGCTTCCCCGACAATGAACTCGACGGTTCCGGCATTCTGATAGCCGAGATGGTGGGCCAAACCAACGGCAGTGGCGCAGAGCTGCGCCCGCGTAGCCGCGTCGATACCGGGCGCAGGTGATTCCTCGATGATCTTCTGGTGACGCCGCTGGATCGAGCATTCCCGTTCATACAGATGAACCACATTCCCATGATCATCGCCGAACACTTGGACCTCGATGTGCCGAGCGGCCGGAATGAACCGCTCTGCGTACAAGGTGCCGTCGCCGAAGCTTCGCTCGGCCTCGCCCCGAGCCGACTCGATCGCCGCAACCAGCGCGTCTGCCGAACCGACGACGCGCATCCCTTTGCCTCCGCCTCCGGCGGCGGCTTTCAGGATGGTCGGGAACCCGATGGTCCCCGCTTGATCGACCGGAACCGCGGGCAGTATCGGAACTCCTGCATCTGCGGCAGCCTCCCGAGCTCGCACCTTGTCCCCCATGAGGGCGATGCTCTCCGGTTGTGGCCCGATCCAGGTGAAACCACCATCGATGACCCTGGTGGCGAACTCGGCATTCTCGGCAAGGAATCCGAAGCCGGGGTGAATCGCATCTGCGCCGGCTCCGATTGCGGCCGCAATGACGGCTTCTTGATCGAGATAGGTTTCGGCCGCAGTCACTCCGGCCAGGCGCACCGCCAGGTCCACGTCCGCCATTGCCGGTGAAGTGCTATCCGGGTCGGAGAACACCCCTACAGTGCGGATCCCCATCGTTCGCGCAGTTCGGGCGATGCGGGAGACAATCTCTCCTCGATTGGCAATGAGCAGAGTCTCCATCATCACATCCTGAAGACGCCCCAGCCGCCCTTGACTCCCCCGACGACGTTGTTGTGAGCGCAAGAGAGGGCAATACCAAGTACGGTCCGGGTGTCGCGCGGGTCGATGATGCCGTCATCCCAGAGCCGCCCGGTTGCATAGAGGGCCTGGGTCTCGTGCTCCATCTTGGCCTCGAGGAAGGCTTTGCGCTGAGCCAACACCTCTTCGTCGACTTCTTCACCGCGTGCCGCGGCGGACGACCTCGCCACCATGTCGAGAACCCCGGCGAGTTGCTTGCCCCCCATGACGCCGATGCGATGCGACGGCCAACTGAACACGAACCGCGGATCGAAAGCCTTACCGGCCATTCCGTAGTTGCCGGCTCCGTATGACGCCCCGACCATGACGGTGAAGTGCGGCACCGTCGAATTGGAGACAGCATTGATCAGCTGAGCTCCGTGTTTGATGATCCCGCCCTGCTCATATTTGGTGCCGACCATGAACCCCGTGATGTTCTGCACGAAAACGATCGGTGTGTCGACCTGGTTGCAGAGCTGGATGAACTGGGCGCCCTTCTGGGATTCTTCGGAGAACAGAATCCCGTTGTTCGCGAGGACACCTACCGGAAAGCCGCAGACCGAAGCCCAACCGGCCACCAGCTGCTCACCGTAGAGCGGCTTGAACTCCTCGAAGCGGGAACCGTCGACTACTCGGGCCAATACCTCGCGAATGTCGAACGGGGTTCGCAGATCGCTCGGCACCACGCCGAGTAACTCGCCTGGGTCGTAGGCAGGAGGATCGGCCGGTCGGCTGGGTCCCGGACCCAGCTTGCGCCAGTTGAGATGCGCCATGATCTCTCTTCCGAGGCGGACGGCATCCACCTCGTCTGTGGCTAGGTAGTCCGAGAGTCCAGATACCCGTGAGTGCATGGCCGCGCCACCGAGGTCTTCGGGCTCGGCGTCTTCATCGATGGCCATTTTCACCAACGGTGGACCGCCAAGATAGACCTCGGCCCGATCCCGCACCATGACGACGTAGTCGCTCATGCCCGGCTGATAGGCGCCGCCGGCGGTCGATGAGCCGAACACCAGCGATACGACTGGAATACCGGCAGCTGAGAGCTGGGTGAGGTTCTTGAAGGTGGCTCCCCCCGGAATGAACACTTCGGCTTGCTGATCGAGCGCAGCTCCTCCGGACTCCACCAGTTGCAGGTATGGAAGCCGATTGTCACGAGAGATCTCTTGGGCACGGAGCGCTTTGTGCACCCCGGTACCTGTGGCGGTGCCGCCCTTCACGGTGAGGTCGCTTCCGTTGATGACGGTCTCCACCCCCGAGACGATGCCGATACCGGTGACGGCGCGCGCCCCCAGCGAGTCATCGCTGTTCCATCCCGCCAATGGGGAGAGCTCGAGAAACGGCGTATCCGGATCGACGAGCGCCTCTATCCGTTCTCGCACCAGCATCTTGCCGCGCTCACGATGGCGAGCCACCCGCTTCTCTCCGCCAATTGTGGGCAGACTCCGGTGCAACTCGCTGATCGTTTCGACGCCTTCAGACATTGCCGCCCGGTTGCCGGCAAAGTCATCGGAGCGGATGTCGATGTGGCTGCGAATTACCTGCACGGCCGCTATCGTAGCAGCAGACCGAGCGCTCGCTCGGTGAATCGAGAGAGGACAACCAGATGGATCTTGCTGAGCTGGCACGAGATCTGGTGGCGGAGCAGGAGTCTCTGGACGGAATAGTCAGCACTCTCTCTGACGAGCAATGGCAGCTCGCTACGCCAAGCCCGGGTTGGACCGTCGCCGACCAGATCGCCCATCTGACCTACTTCGACGAAGCGGCCGCGGTAGCAATCACCGACCCAGAGGCGTTCTATGCGTTGGTGGCTCGCCTTGCAGAAGCCGCTGCGGAAGGCTCTCGCGGCGTCGACGCTGCCACCCTTGGCGCCTACCGCTCGTTGCCGCCGGCCGAGGTTTTGAAGGCGTGGCGCCATGGGCGCACCTTGCTGGCAACGGCCGCTGCGGGTTTGGATGACGGGGCCCGGGTCCCCTGGTACGGACCGGCTATGGGTGCGAAGTCGTTTCTCACCGCACGGTTGATGGAGACCTGGGCACACGGTCAGGATGTCGTCGACACAGTCGCGATGGTTCGCCCACCGACATCTCGACTCAAACATGTTGCTCGGCTCGGCTACGTCACTCGCGGCTGGTCATACGTCAACCGGGGCCTCACGCCGCCCGATGAAGACGTAACCGTCCTGCTGACCGGGCCGGAGGGAGAACCATGGCAATTTGGGCCCGAAGGTGCGCAGGAGTCGGTGACGGGTCCCGCAGAGGACTTCTGCTTGGTTGTCACCCAACGCCGCCACATCGATGACACCCGCCTGGTTGCTACACACCTGGCGCGGGAATGGCTGCTCATCGCCCAAGCGTTTGCCGGCCCGCCTACCGACGGCCGACAACCCGGAAGCTAGATGTCAAACTCACCGTTCTACTCCGAGGACCACGGCTTGTTCCGGCGCACGGTTCGAGAGTTCGTCGCCGCCGAAATCACCCCTCATGTGAACGACTGGGATGAAGCCGGAGGGTTTCCGCGGGAGCTGTATCGACAGGCTGGCGAACTCGGGCTGTTCGGAGTGGGCTTCGCCGCCGAATACGGCGGACTCGGTGAGCACGACGCGCTCCTGCTGTGCATCATCGCCGAGGAGGTTGCCCGTTGCGGGGCCGGCGGGGTCGGTGCATCGCTCTTCTCCAACTACATCTCAGCGCCCCCAATTCAATTGGCCGGGTCAGATGCCGTGAAGAACGAAGTACTCCCCGGCATGCTCACCGGCGACATCGTGTGTGCGCTCGGCATCACCGAACCGGGCGGTGGATCGGACGTGGCCAACTTGAAGACAACAGCCACCCGGACTGGAGACCACTACGTCGTCAGTGGGCAGAAGACGTTCATCACTACTGGGATGCGGGCCGACTATGTGACAACCGCGGTCCGGACCGGCGGCCCCGGCCCTTCGGGTGTGTCGCTGCTGGTGATTCCCGCCACCGTGGATGGATTCTCCAGAACATCAATCTCGAAGATGGGCTGGTGGTGTTCGGATACTGCGACTCTCTACTTCGACGAGTGTCCGGTGCCCGCCGAGTACCTCCTCGGTGTCGAGAACGCCGGCTTCCCAATCATCATGAACAACTTCAACTATGAACGTCTCCAGCTCATCGCCGGCATGGTCGGGGCCGCCCAGGTGTGTTTCGATGAAGCGCTCGCCTGGGCCAGAGACCGGACGACGTTTGGGCAGCGCCTTGCCGATCATCAGGTGATTCGCCACAAACTCGTGGAGATGGACCGCACCATCAATGCCACCCGAGCCTGGATGGAACTGCTCGCATGGCAGATCAACCAGGGGGAACGGCCGGTCGCCGAGGTTGCCGAGTGCAAGGTCCAAGCAAGTCTCACAATGGAGCTATGTGCGCGGGAGGCGGCCCAGATCCTCGGGGGAGCTTCCTACGCCCGGGGCAACCCCGTGGAGCGGATCTATCGAGAGGTGCGGGTCAACGCCATCGGCGGTGGCTCCGAAGAAATCATGCGGGATCTCGCAGCCCGCCAGCTGGGGATCTAGCAGACCTAGCCGCTGGTCCAATGCCCCGGCTCGCTTGGCGGAATCACGGTAGCCAGGATGGCTCCGGTCTCGCTGGAAGTCGTCACGAACCCGCCTTCGGTCCAGATCTCGGCGGCCACAGCCGTTGCGCTGCGGCCATGACCGCTGCTCCCCCACTCGACGTAGCTGACGATCGCCGTGGGATCATCAAAGGAACCGCTGCGGTAGAGGCCCACTTCACCACTCGCTGGGTCGAATGCACCGATGTTGGCAGTTCCCTCGATTGCTATCGCACCCGGCGGAGGAGAGAAGAAGTCGCCGCCGAGGCTGACCGCCGCCGCCTCACCGGGTTGGAGTTCGACATCGGGAAACTCGTAGTAGGCAGGTCGTTGGCACAGCCAGTAGCCGGCGAGCGACCCCGGTCCGCTGCCGACGTTTTGCACGACGACCTGGGCGAAGTCGCCGAGCGACACCATCGTCAGCGCAAACCGGGCATCGGAAGCCGTCGCCGCCGTGGTTGTCGTCGTGGACGTTTCGAGAGCGGTCGTAGTGGAAGCTTCGGTCGGCTCGGCCGTGGTTTCTGGCACAGCCGATGTGGTAGTGGTAGCTGTCGGCGCGGTTGTCGTGGTTGCCTCAGAGGAATCACCACACCCAGGTAGTGCGAGAAGAAGAA
>JASJAS010000013.1 GCA_030066875.1 Acidimicrobiia bacterium
GCTCGCTTGTCCTCTTGCAGATCGCGGTTGTAGGTGAGCGGCAACCCCTTCTGCAGCGTCAACAGCGCCGTGAGGTCGCCGATCACAGTCGCAGTTTTCCCCCGGGCCAGCTCGGCGATATCCGGGTTCTTCTTGTGCGGCATTGCCGACGACCCTGTGGTGAAGCTGTCGCTAAAGGTCACCCACGAGAATTCCTCGCTCGTCCATAGGATCGTCTCCTCCGCCAAACGTGACAGCGTCACCATCGTCTGCGCACAGCAGAAGGTGTACTCGGCAACGAAATCCCTTGCTCCAACGGCATCCATCGAGTTGGCGAAAGCACTCCGGAATCCCAATTTGGATGCAGTCTGGTGGGGATCCATCGGCAGATTGCTCCCCGCCGACGCACCCGCCCCCAAGGGTGATATGTCGAGCCGGGGAAGGACGTCGCGGAAGCGATCGCGATCCCGCACCAGCGCCCACGCATGGGCCAGCAGATGGTGTGCCAGCGGGACCGCCTGCGCCTGCTGCAGATGGGTGTACGAAGCTACAACGGTCTCGCCGACCTCTTCGGCGAGGGCGATCAGCACCCTGATCAGTTTGGCTATCTGATCTATCCGATCGTCGGCACTGCGTCGCAGGTAGAGCCGCAGGTCGAGACACACCTGGTCGTTGCGCGAGCGTCCGGTGTGCAGCTTGCCTGCTGCATCCCCGATGAGTTCGGTCAGGCGACGCTCGACCGCGGAGTGCACGTCTTCATCACCATCCGACCACTCGAACTCTCCCGCCTCGGCCTCGGCAAGCACGGTTTCCAGACCGGTGGTCAGCCCGGCTGTCTCCTCAGGGTCGAGAATCCCCACCGTTCCCAGCATGGCGACGTGGGCCAACGAGCCGCGAATGTCGTCGACGAGCAGCCTGCGGTCCGAGTGGTCGACGGTGAACCGCCAAAGCACCTCCGCCGGAGACTCCGTGAAGCGTCCTCCCCAAAGGGTCATTGCTACTCGCCTTCTCCCAACCGTTTCTCGGCGAAGGTTCGCAGCCGCAGCGACTGGAGGCGAATGAAACCGGTGGCGTCACCCTGGTCGTACACGTCGTCGGCCTCGAAGGTGACAGTTGCTTCGTCATAGAGGCTGTGAGAATCGGAGCGGCGTCCCTCGACGACCACGTTCCCTTTGTACAAGGTGAGCCGAGCTTCGCCGTTGACCGGCTTCTGGATCTCGTCCATGAACTGCTGGAGTGCTTCTCGTTCCGGCGAATACCAGAAGCCGTTGTACACCATCTCGGCGTATCGGGGCGACAATTCGTCCCGCAGGTGGGTGACTTCCCTGTCGAGCGTCAGCGACTCGACGGCACGGTGGGCATGGTGCAGGATCGTCCCGCCCGGCGTTTCGTAGACACCACGCGACTTCATTCCGACAAAGCGGTTCTCGACGATGTCAACGCGGCCGACGCCGTGGCGACCGCCGATCTCGTTGAGCCGGTTGAGTATCTCCACTGGCGAAAGCCGCACGCCGTTGACCGCAACCGCATTGCCATGCTCGAACTCGATCGAAAGCGTCTCCATCATGTCGGGGGCTTCCCATGGGTCGACGGTCATCTTGAACATCCCCTTCGGCGGGGACTCCCACGGGTCCTCCAGCACGCCGCCCTCGTAGGAGATGTGCAACAGGTTGGCATCCATTGAATACGGCTTGTCGGGAGTCACCGGAATCGGGATGTCGTGTTCCTCGGCATAGGCGACGCAGTCGGCGCGACCCCTGAGATCCCACTCCCGCCACGGCGCGATCACTTTGATCGCCGGGTCCATGGCGAAAGCGGCCAGTTCGAAACGGACCTGGTCATTGCCTTTGCCGGTCGCACCGTGGGCGATGGCATCGGCACCCGTCTCGGCAACCGCTTCCATCATCCCTTTCGAAATCACCGGGCGAGCCAGCGACGTCCCCAACAGGTAGTAGCCCTCGTATATGGCGTTGGCGCGGATTGCAGGGAAGACGAAGTCGGATACGAACTCGGCGCGGCGGTCATCGACGATCGCGGCGCTGGCGCCGGTGGCAAGCGCCTTCTCCTCAGCTTCGGTTACCTCGTCTCCTTGACCGACATCACATGTGTAGGCAATGACTTCGGCGTCGTACTCCTCGATGATCCATCGCAGGATCACCGAGGTGTCGAGACCACCGCTGTATGCGAGTACGACCTTCTTGATATCGCTCACTATCGGGCTCCTATCTGTTCGATCTTTGCAGCAACTGCGGCTCCTCCCCGCTGCGGAGCAGCGACCACCATGAGGGTGTCGTCGCCGGCGACCGTGCCCAGCACTCCGTCCAGATTGGCGCCGTCGATCGCCCCGGCTACGAGGTGGGCGGCACCGGGAGGCGTATGCAAGACCACGACGTTGTCAGAAACGGCGATCTCCTCGACGAACTCGTTGATTGAACGGCGCAGCCAGGACTCGGCCTCGGTCAGCGCGGCAGGCTCACCCGCGATCGTGTAGTGGACGGCACCTTCGGCGGACCGCACTTTGGTGGCTCCCAATGCGTCGAGATCGCGGGACACGGTTGCCTGGGTCACAGGAAGGCCCTCAGCCTCGAGCAGATCTACCAGCTGACCCTGGCTGGCGATGGTCCCTTCGCCGAGCAGCTTGCGGATGAGCCTCCTGCGGGAGGCCGTTGACGGGCTCACGGCACGGGCTCCATGCTCACCATGGTCCCGATCCCCTCCGGCGTGAAGATCTCGAGCAACAGTGCATGCTGCATTCGCCCGTCGAGAATATGGGCGCGGGACACACCGCTGCGCACTGCTGAGATGCAGGCGCGTAGCTTGGGCAGCATCCCCGACGAAGCCGATCCGGAGCCGATCAGTTTCTCGAGTTCGGGAACGATGATCCGGGCAATGAGCGAGTCCTTGTCGCCGAGATCTCGGTAGAGCCCTTCGACGTCGGTGAGGAAGATCACCTTGGCGGCACCGAGCGCCTCTGCCAGGGCCCCGGCCGCGGTATCGGCGTTCAGGTTGTATGCCTTGCCGTCTTCACCCCGAGCCAGCGGCGCCACCACTGGTACATAGCCCTGGTGTTGCAGACTCTGAATCAGCCCCGGGTTGACCTCGGTAATCTCACCCACAAACCCGAGCCGTTCGTCCTTGGCCCTGGCGACGAACAGATTGCCGTCGAGTCCGTTCACCCCGGCGGCTACCGAGCCGTGGGCGTTGATGAGACGCACGATGTCGGGGTTGATCTCGCCTGCGAGCGTCGACTGAACGACCCGAATCGTTTCGTCGTCTGTTACCCGAAGACCCTCGAACCATTGCGGCTCGATACCCCGCTGACCCATCGCCTGTGAGATATGCGGACCGCCGCCGTGGACGATCACCGGGTGTATCCCGACGTAGTGGAGCATGGCGACATCGTCGGCAAAGGTGTTGCGCAAATCCTCGTCGACCATGGCCGAGCCGCCGTACTTGATGACCACGGTCTGCCCCCGAAAGCCCTTGATGAATGGCAACGCTTCGGAGAAGATGCGGGCCTTGCCCATGGTCTTGGCGATGCGGGGCTTAGCGGCGTGGGGAGTCGAGTGTCCGGCCATCACGAGTACTCCGCGTTGAAGGTCACGTAGTCGGGTGTGAGGTCGGTGGTGAGCACCTTTGCCTTTCCCGGCCCGGTTCCGATTGTCATGGTCACTGTGAAATCACCCTTCACTATCGAATCGTGCAGTGCGGCCGCGTCGTGGACCGCGAGCACCCCGTCGCGGGCGATGTCGATTCCTTCATAGGCGACACCAAACTCGCTTGGGTCGAACTCGATGTCGGTAGCCCCGAGGGCTCCGAGCAGGCGCCCCCAGTTGGGGTCACCGCCGAAGAATGCAGACCGAACCAGCGCCGAGTCGGCGACGAGGCGCCCGGCCCGGCCAGCCGTCGCATCGTCGGAAGCGCCGACAACGTCGATCGTTACCACCCGGGTGGCACCCTCAGCATCGGCGGCGAGTTGTTTGGCCAGATCCCAGCAGACCTCCCCGACTGCCGCGGTCAACGTCGCGGCATCCGTCTCGACTCCGCTGCTACCCGATGCGATCAGGATGACGGTGTCGTTGGTCGACGGGCACCCGTCGATGTTGAGGGCGTGGAACGACTCGTCGACGGCCGCACGAAGGGCGTGGTCGAGCACCTCCGGCTCGGCTGCCGCGTCGGTGGTGACTACGACCAGCATGGTCGCCATGTCGGGGCGCACCATGCCGCTTCCTTTAGCCATGCCGCCCACCGTGAAGCCCGCACCGTGGTGGACACCCTCCTTGGGAACGGTGTCCGTGGTCATGATGGCCCGGGCGGCGTCGGTGGCTGCCTCCGGCGACGTCTGCAAGCGGGGCGCCATCGCCACGACGCCCGACAGCACCTTGGGCACGGGCAGGGGCTTGCCGATGCCTCCCGTCGAGCAAACCAACACCTCGTCGCTGCGGCACTCGAGTGTCTCGGCGACGACCGACGCTGTTGCCCGCGCGGCCGCCAGACCGGCCTCCCCTGTCGCCGCATTGGCGCAACCGGAGTTGAGGACAACGGCCCGCACCGCCGGTGCGGTGTCCAGATGGCTCCTACTGACTATCACCGGTGCCGCGGCCGCCCGATTCGTGGTGAAGACGGCTGCACCAACCGACCCGGGTGGTGCGGCTACCAAAGCCAGGTCGAGGTCACCGGACTCCTTGATCCCTGCTGCGAATCCTGCGGCCGAGAATCCTTGTGGAGCGGTGACACTCACGGCATCCACCCGGCTGTCGGCAACCCCGCGGTTTCGTCGAGACCCAGCATCAGGTTGGCGCACTGCACCGCCTGCCCCGCAGCACCCTTGAGCAGGTTGTCGATTGCCGCGACCACCACCACCGACCGAGTCCGCGTATCGAGGTGGGGGTTCACCAGTGCGCGATTGGTCCCAACTATCCATCTCGTGTTGGGCGGCTCGGAGACCACGTCGACGAATGGCGTGGTTGCGTACCAGGTGCGAAAAGCGGCTGACACATCCATCTCCGTCACCCCGGCGGCGACAGGTGCGTAGCAGGTGGAGAGGATACCGCGCTGCATCGGTACCAGATGGGGGGTGAACATCACGCGGGGCTCGGTTGTGCCCACCGCGGCCAAGCCTTGTTCCATTTCGGGCCGGTGACGATGGGTGAGCACTCCATAGGCGGCAACACCTTCGTCGATCGCCCCAAACATCAGGCTTTCCTTGGCTCCGCGACCCGCTCCGGATACGCCGGAAACCGAATCAACGACGAACGGACCGCCTTCGAGCAGGCCCTCAGCGAACAGCGGGCCCAGCGCCAGCAAAGCTGATGTCGGATAGCAGCCGGGGACAGCGGCTCGATCCGCTCCGACGAGGTGCTTGCCGAAGAACTCGGGCAGGCCGTAGGGCCACTTCCCCAACTCCGCGGGGTAGGGATGCGGTGCGCCGTAGGCGGCTTCGTAGCGGTCGACGGAGTCGAGCCGGAAGTCACTTCCCAGATCGGCGACCTTGACTCCCCGCGCGAGCAGCGCCATTGCCGGTTCGGCTGAAGCACCGTGGGGCAGGGCAAGAAAGGCGAGATCGACACCTCGCACCGCTGCCGGGTCGAGCGGACCCAGTTCTCGATCGGCCCCGCGCAGGTGGGGGTGTACTGCGCCGAGGGTGGCCCCGGCCTTCGTGTGGGCGCCGAGGTACGCGAGTTCCATATCGGGGTGGTCGTCGACAAGCCGGATCAGCTCACCGCCGGCATAGCCCGAGGCACCGAGCACGGCGATCTGCCTTTTCATTGAGTCTTTCCTTCGCGAGAAGCAGCGACTATACGCATATGTGCATAGAAGTCAAGCGAGATTGCAGGCGCGGTAGGCTCGCTCCATGACCTGGTCGCTGGCCCACCAAGGCGGGTGGGACGAATTCCTGATGTTTGCCGTCCCCATCGTGCTGGCGATCGTCATCGTGCGACGGCTGGAGAAACGGCGCCCACCCTCGGGTGACGGGCCTCAGGACGAATCGCAAAACACCACGCCGTAGATATTGGCGGCGGCGGAGTCGATGTACTCGCCCAGCAGGTTCATTTTGCGTAACTCAGATTCGTTGGGGGCGTCGTTGCGCAGATCCTCGATCACCCCGCAACGGTCTACGTTTCCCTCTTCGGTCACATCGAAGTTCACCAGAAGGAGACCTGCTTCGTTGAGAAGTCGCGTGTCGTGGCGGGCGTTGACGCTGGCCATATCCGCTTGGTTGACGAGCGCCGTCATGAACGCCAGCACCGCAATGATGGCCGACAAAGCGATCACCACGCCGGGGTCATCGCGCAACCAGTCGAAGAATGCGGTGAGGGCTATGGCGATGATCACGGCCCAGCCGATCCAAGTGAAGCCGGTCTCACGCCACGGAGAAATGTCCCAACCCTTGTCCTGGACTGCGCCGCTTATCGCTGCCAGCCAAGAGGCGAAGAACACCACTGCGGCGAAGTAGACACCCATGAGCAGCATCGGCAACCGCGGGGCCCGACCTCGTTCGTCGTCCTCTCGTTCGAAGGCTGAGCGGCGCAACGCGTAGTAGGCATATCCTCCGGCGGCCACACCGAGAAGCAGGAACTCGGGTGCCGACCGAAGTCGCTTCAACAGGTGGATTTGGGTCCACTGGGGAATTGGGAAGAAGGATGCTCCGACGCGGAGCGGGAACGTCTCCAGGGCCGCTCCTCCTATGGACGCCTCCGCCCCTCGATAACACGTCAGCTCGGCGCAGTACTCGTTGATCGCCGTCCGCGCCGGGATGAAGACCACCAGGAACCCGGTGACAACCATGGCCCACAGCAAGAAAGCCTCGGAGTGGAACAGATCGAGCCATGCCGCACTCCACGAGTCGCCGGAGGCGAATGACAGCAGGAGCAGATGTAGCAAGCCGAGCGGCAGCACCAGGTAGGTGAGTTCGATCATCGAGGCCAGCAGCGCACCGATGATGACCGCCGAGCCAACCCGGACCCACATGTGGCGAAGAGGCTTCCCAGCTCGGTAGCGCAACCAGCTCCTCCCGAACCAGAGGGGGACACCGAGGGTGAGTGCAGCGGTCCCCAGATAGAGACCCGGGAACAGTGTCAGCGGGTGGGTGGCTGGATTGAACAGCACCAGGGACACCCCCACCAGCACTGCGATCAACCCGTAGAGCCGCCGCCAATGCAGATCAGTCGGCTTGCCCCCGGCGGCGCGGCGGTACTGGTCAACCGTCAGCATGGCCATCGTCACCAGCAGGAAGACCATGGCGACCTTGACGAAGACCATCATGACATTGGGCGGAATGCCCGTTGTGGCACCAAACCGAACTACCGCCCAATGCTCCAGGTAGAACAGCAAACGGCTCACCGGACGGAAAACGCCGGTGTCGAGGTAGGCGGGTATCTCGTCGAT
Organism: Acidimicrobiia bacterium; assembly: GCA_030066875.1. GTDB lineage: Bacteria > Actinomycetota > Acidimicrobiia > Spongiisociales > UBA5794 > JAAETI01. The sequence continues at coordinate 7,369 of JASJAS010000013.1, forward strand.
CACTTGCCCGATGAGCTGCCAGGGCCGGGATCCGACGAGGTGCTCGGGCATGTACATGACGAAACGCTCGTCCGCCCATTGCCGCGCCACCAGGGCGGGAAGAGCGACGACCGCCGAGAGAACCACGGAGACCTGGATGGACCAACGCATCACGGGGTTTTCCGGGAAGAGCCAACGTTTCCCTGGTGACTGATCCGCTATCTGCGGCGCCTCGCTCATAGGTCGCCAGGTTAAACAGCGAGACGCAATCTCTAGCGGAACACTGGACAAAGCGTTCCCAGGAACGCCGAGCAGCTGGCGTTAGGCGTGGCCGTCGCTACCCGCGACGACCCCCTGGGCCGAGCGAGCGGCAGATTTCGCGTCGGGGACACGGTACGTCGTAACACCTCCGCGATGGTCGATATCATCCGGAGAGCCTTCAGGGAAGGCATGCGGGACTTCACATCCGATCTGGCTACGAACGGTTACCTCCGCACGACCGGCTATCTGGTACGCACGTGTTATGCGGACCGATCGACGAGATGGATGCCCGGCACGGGAGCACGACGTTCGCTGCAGGGTCGGTGAAGAGCTCGCAGGCAACAGAACAAAGCGTGAAGCGAGTCCTCAACGGTGAAAGCAGCCCTAGGGCACCTCAACGACGTAGTCCGGTTCAGCGCCGTCGATGGACCGGGCAACCGGTTCGTCGTATTCCTCAGGGCTGCAACTACGACTGCATCGGATGTTCCAACCCACACACGATCAACGAGTGTGATAGCTGCGGCAAGTGTGTCGAGCCTTGCCCTGAGATGGCTCTCTTCTACGACGTGATGAATCAGGTCGTCGTCGACGATGACCTGTGTACGAAGTGTGACATCTGTATCGAGGTGTGCCCTAGCGACAGCACGCCGCTGAGCAAGATGGTGCGTCTGGAGAACCTGATTCACCGGATCGAGAAAGTGGCGCCCTTCATATCGGGCATCACCGTCTCCGGAGGCGAGCCGACGCTGCAGCCGGACTTTGTCGCCAGCCTTTTTTGCTCCCTCAAGTGTTCGGAAAACCTGGGACGCCTGTCAACGTTTGTCGACTCCAACGGATCCGCTTCTCGCGAGGTGTGGGATCGCCTGCTTCCCGTAATGGATGGGGCCATGATCGATCTCAAGGCACTCGATCCGCAGACCCATCTCGATATGACCGGGGCCGACAATGGGCCCGTACTCGATACGATCAGATACCTCGCCGAGTGGCAGCGGTTGTACGAGGTGAGGTTGCTCATGGTGCCCGGCAGGAACGACTCCCCCGATGTTGTCGAGAAGACGGCGAGGTGGTTGTACGACGTGGATCCTGCGATGCGGATCAAACTGATCGGTTTCCGACAGGACGGTGTACGGCCAGCGTATGCGGACATTCCGGAAGCGAAGCCGGAGCACCTCGAGATGCTGTCAGATGTCATCCGCGGCGTGGGTATCGAGGAGCTGGTACTCGTCTAGCCGTAACGTGGGGGTCGAGGAGAGCCCGATGGAAACCAACGTACCCGGTGTGCACGAGGTGCCGGGCATGTCGCGCTGCTACGTCGTCGACGGTGACCAAGGCGTCACGCTGATCGACACTGGGATGCCCAGGCGTGCCGGGAAGGTGGCTGAGGTTCTGGCTCGGATCGGCCGCTCGATCACCGACGTGAACACCATCGCCATCACTCACTCCCATCCCGATCATGTAGGGAACGCGGCGGCCCTGAAGATCGCAGCCCAGGCGGTCGTGCTTGCCTCGCCGGCCGACAGTCCAGCGATCCGCGGCGAAACGCCCACGACGCCTCCTCCGCTCTTCGGCAGGCTTCCGTTCTTGCGGCCGTTGTTCCGTTTGGTTCCCAAGGCTGCGCCGGTCGACGTCGACCGTATGATCGACGAGACGTCCGCCGCCGGGCTTCCGGAGGACCTCCGCGTCATCGATACGCCGGGGCATACCCCCGGGCACGTGTCATACCTGCTGGATCGGGCCGGAGGAGTGCTCTTCGCCGGTGATGCCGCAGTTGCGACCAGGAATGGAGAGATCAAACGCGGCTACTTCAACGCCCCACTCGACGCCATTGATGAGAGCATACGCCACGTCGCTGAATTCGACTTCGAGGTGGCGTTCTTCGCCCACTCCCCGGGCATTGAACGTGGGGCAAGGGCTGCATTCCAACGATTCGTGGAGGTGCTGGACGACTAGTGATCGACCGATTTTCTCAAGGGATCGGCCGGCCGGCCCGATTCTGTGTAGGGAACCTACGTAAGGGAAGGATGTGCACAACTTCACCGGGAAGGTTCATCTCGCCAATGAACCCGATGCCGCCCTCGATGCAAAGGTGCTGGTTGACCTGAACCGCATCCTGATCCGCGCCGGTGACGCGGAGATCGGGAGCTGGCAGCACAACGACGTGCGTATTGCCAAGAAACAGGACGGCATCCACCTCGCTACAGAAGGGGAGACGCTCGTCCTCCAGCTCGAGAACGGAGAGTTCTTCCTGGACCTGATGGGCGTCAACGATGATCCGCCCTATGGGACCAAGGGAAAACGGCGACGTAAGAAACCGGAACTGATGCCCGAGCCGCCTCCCGGCGCCCCCGAAGGATCCCGAGACAAGTACGTTGCCGACGAGGCAACCTCCGCCAGCTTCGACGGTTTGCGTAGCAAGGCGGCAGCCAGCTATCCGGACGACACCAAGCTGGAGCCGAAGTTGGCACTGATCTTGGGCGGTGCGGCCGTCCTCATCCTCCTCGGAGCAGCCCTCAACTGGGGAGCCGCTCGGCTCTTCGACCCGGGCAGTTTCCCGATAGCTCGGGCGCTCGCCGGCTTTGCGGGTCTCACCGGCCTGATCGGCCTCTACTTCGCCTACTTCGACAGAGAGCGGCTCACCGGTTCTGCGCTTGCGATTTCGGCAGGCGGGGTGTTGCTCGTCATCCTCTACTTCTATACGCGAGCCGCCCAGCTCAAACTGGGCTTCGTGCTTGCTTTGGTGGGAGCCGTCGGTCTGATCTATGTCGGAGTCATCGGGATGTCGGAGAAGGGGGCCGCGGCGCGCTCGCCCGAAAAGGACGAAGAAGCCTGATCACGCGCCGCCAGCGGACCATGCGTGGTAGCGGTCGTCACGCCGCTCCAGACTCAGCTCCTGGCCGAAACACTCCGAAAGCGCGGCAGCGGTCAGAGTGGTCCCGATCGGCCCGCGGCTAAGCACCGTCCCGCGGGTCATCATCACGATGTGGCTGAAGCCGGGAGGTATCTCCTCGACATGGTGGGTGACCAGCACCACGGCGGGACTCGCCGGATCTGACGCCAGGTCTGCAAGCGAGGCCACCAGCCGCTCCCGCGCTCCGAGATCGAGTCCGGTCATCGCCTCATCGAGTAGCAGCACCTTCGGGTGGGTCATCAAGCTGCGGGCAATCAAGACTCGCTGCTTCTCCCCCGACGACAGTGTTCCAAAGCGACGACCGGCAAGATGGTCGGAGCGCAATCGGGTCAGCTGCTGCTCGGCGAACGCCACGTCGTCGTCGTCGTACTCGTGCCACCGTCTGTCGACGAACGAAGCATGCTTGCCGGTGACGACAATGTCGATGGCGGGAAGGTCACGCCGCACCATCTCGGCAGGAGCCGGACCGGCATAGCCGACCTGTTCCCGCAAGACTCGCACGTCCACCCTGCCGCGCACTTCTCCCAGAAGTCGCACCCGGCCGCGAGTCGGGCCGAGATAGGTCGAGGCCACCTGCAACATCGTTGTCTTGCCTGCCCCGTTGGGCCCGAAGACGACCCATCGTTCGTGGTCGTGGACGACCCAATCGACATTGTTCAGCAGAAAGCGACCATCGCGCACTACCGAGACACCCTCGAGGGCGATGACTTCGGCACCGCCGCGAGTCACGCTTGCTCCGCTCGCCACTTGTCGAGCAGTTGGTACGCCTCGTCCGCCTCGTAGGGACCGTTTTCGATACGGTGCTCGAGCAGCAGCCTCATTGCCTCTCCCACCTCCGGCCCTGGGCTCAGCCCCAGATAGGCCATGACATCGTTGCCGTCGATAGGGGGACGCAATGCATCGAGCTCCTCTTGCTTGCGCAACTCGACGATGCGTTCCTCGAGTTCATCGAGACGGCGAGCGATGGCACGAGCTCGCTTCTCGCTGCGAGTGGTCACGTCACAACGGACCAGTTCATTGAGCAGCTCTAACAGCGGGCCCGCATCGCGCACGTAACGGCGTACGGCTGAATCGGTCCACCCCATCTTGTAGGTGTGGGGACGCATGTGGAGGAACACGAGCTGGGAAACATCCCGCACCATCTCCTTCGAGTACCGCAACGCCCGCATCCGCTCTCTCGTCATCCGGGCTCCGACGACCTCATGGTGGTGGAACGAGACTCCTTGGGCGCCGTACTCGCGGGTGGCAGGTTTGCCGATATCGTGGAAAAGGGCAGCAAGCCGAAGAGTCTCGTCGGGTGACGTCTTGGCAACCACGGCCACGGTGTGGGCAAGGACATCCTTGTGGTGATGTACTGGGTCTTGCTCCAACTCGAGCGCCGCCAGCTCCGGTAGGAATTGGCCAGCTAGGCCCGTTCGCACCAGCCCCCTCAGGCCCTCATCAACATGTAGCCCAACAATCAGCTTCGACAGTTCGTCCTTGATCCGCTCGGCGGACACGACGGAAAGCCGGTCCCGCATGGCGACAACCGCAGCCGCGGCAGCAGCGTCCGGGGTGAAGCCCAGGGTCGCAACGAACCTGAAGAGGCGCAGCATCCGCAGCGGGTCATCCCCGAACGAGATCTCGGGATCCAGCGGTGTCCTGATGAGCTTCCCTGCGAGATCGGCAAGTCCGTTGAAGGGGTCCACCATCTCCGGTTGTTCCTGAGCATCCCCTGGAATACGAATGGCCATCGCATTGATTGTGAAATCCCTGCGGGACAGATCAGTCTCGATGTCGTCGGAGAACTCGACCTGTGGTTTGCGGCTCTCCTCGTGGTAGACGTCGCTACGGAATGTGGTGATCTCATGGAGAACACCATCGTGCATGGCACCGATGGTGCCGTACTGCTCCCCCACTCGGAACACCGAACCCGCCCACCCGTTGACAATCTCGAGTGTTTCGCTCGGCCGAGCGTCGGTCGCAAAGTCGAGATCTTTGGTGACCAGGTCGAGAAAGGCATCACGTACGCTCCCGCCCACCAGATACAGCCGCCTGCCCGCCGCGGCGAATCGTTCCCCAAGCTTGCGGGTTGGAGCGTTCTCGGCCAGAACCGGGATGAGCCGTTCCGGAATCATGATTCCCGCCATCGGTTCGCCAACTGGTCGGCGTATTCGTTCCAGCGGTAGCCGACATGTGCCTTGATCCACTCGAGCTGTAGCTCGGGACGGCTGCGGTAGCCCGCATAAGCCTGTTTCACCAGATCGAGGTTCTCGACAGGACCCGATTTCCGCTTCCACCCCCGCTTCTCCCAGCCTTCCGCCCATTCGGTGATCGTCCTCACGGCAAGGTGGGAATCCGAGTAGACGGTCGTCGCCGTTCCCTCCGGTATCAGATCGAGTGCCTTGATGAGAGCAGTCAGCTCCATCCGGTTGTTTGTCGTTTCCGCCTCGTGGCCGCAGTCTTCTGCGACGATTTCGTCGTCGACCACGTAGACCGCTCCCCACCCTCCTGGCCCGGGATTGGGGACAGAGCTGCCATCAGTGAAGACCCCGGTCGCCGGCCCGTCACCGCCATTGGCCGGGCTGTTCTCGCTTCCGACCCGGGGCGCACGCGGATTCCTGTTGGGAGCGGAGGTGGCGCGACACTTCTGGCATTGCCGGGGAACCCACCCTGGATATCTGTCAAGCACCCTCTGCGGCAAGCTGAAAGGGGCGCCACAGTCGCGGCAGGTGAAATCGGGCATGCCAGCAGCGTAATCTGCAGGAACGAATTCCCCCGTCGCATAGCGTGGATCCGGCAGTCCTCGGGGAGTTGATCCGCCGGATCTAGGACTCCAGACAACCCTGCCGTGGCTTCCTGCTGAGTCCTAGACCCGGTCAGAGTTTCAAGCGGTGCGCAGACCGGTCTTCTGAGCAGCCATCCTGAAATCAGTCGGATTCGAGGCGTTGTTCAATGCCTCCTCGAACGAAATCGTACCGTCGCGGAACATCTGCAAGAGACCCTGGTCGAATGTCTTCATCCCGTAGTAGGCGCCTTCCGCCATGACTTCCTCGAGCTTCGGAGTCAACTCAGGATCCATGACGTAGTCGAACATGCGATCGTTCTCGGTCAGCACCTCAACCGCGGGCACCCGGCCGGCCCCGTCTGCCGTGGAAACCAGTCGCTGACTGATGATGGCCTTTACATTGCGGGCGATACGCAAACGGATCTGATGGTGACGGTGCGGTTCGAAGACTTCGACTAGCCGGGTGATCGTCTCCGTCGCATCGTTGGTGTACATCGCAGTGAGGACCAGGTGACCAGTCTCCGCGGCATACAGGGCAGCTTCGACCGTGTCCGCATCGCGCATCTCGCTGACCATGATCACATTGGGATCCTGACGCAGCACCCGGTACAGGCCTTCTGAAAACGAGACGACATCGACGCCAACCTCGCGCTGGCTGACGATCCCCATCTTGTCGCGGTGCAACATCTCGATTGGATCCTCGAGTGTCACCACACTCACCCGGCGGTTGCTGTTGATCTCGTCCAGCATGGCGTTGAGGCTCGTGGTCTTCCCGGATCCTGAAGGCCCAGTGACTATCACAAGCCCTCGATCTTCGCGACAGACTCGGCCGACAGCCTCGGGAAGCCCGAGTTCGACAAAGCCCTTGCTACCGGAGACGACGGCGCGGACGACGAGTGCGATCGAGCCCCGTTGCCGGTAGATGTTCACTCTGAACCGGCCAAGGGTGGGGGTTCCGTAGCCGAAGTCCGCTTCGCCGTCATTCTCAAAGATCGCGGAGTTCTTTTCGTCCAACAACTCTTCAGCCCACTGCCGTGTGTCATCGGGCCTCACCTTGGGCAGCTCGGAGAAGTGGAGCTGACCGTCGATGCGGTAGGCAGGCGGCGACCCCACCTTGAGGTGGACGTCGGAGGCGCCGATCTCAGACAGTTTGCTGAGAAGCGCATCAAGACTCGGCAGTTGATCCATAGGTGATTCCCCGTTACTCGCTGTGGCAGTCTTGACCACACACTGTGGCGTCACCACCGGTATCGGCTCCAGGCCGGAACAACTTGACCGCGATGTTGTCGGGTGGCCTTCCTTTTTATGGTACATCGGCCGGGACTTGCGCTGCCGCGGTTAACGTGTTCTGCGGACCGCCGGAGGGGCGGGACCGGGCGGATACCAAGCGGGATTCGCCGATGCCGAACAGCGACCAGGTTTTCGATGGCGCTTGCCGATCAGCCCGTCAACATCAGCCAGCGGGGGAACTGGCCGGGACGAATCACTCTACGGAGAGGCTGGGCGCGGGCCGAGGCTCGACCATGGAACGATGCCGAGCCCCAAGCAAGCCTCCGCCTCCTGCGCGGCGGGGGCTCCTTCCTCCAAGCTTGCGCTGCGCGATTGACGGCGTTGGGAGCGACCGGTGTTATATCTCCCCCACTTCCCGCCTCGGCGCGTCGCTCGTGGGAACAGGCCGGTTTCACGACCTATGTCGACCTCGCCTTGATGCGGAAGTCACTGGAAACCCACAGTGCTGCACCGGACCATCTGGTAGTCGAGAGCCCCGACTGCCGTCTCGAGGAGCTCCTCGCCATCGATGCCGCCGCTTTCCCTCCGTTCTGGCGCTTCAGCCGGGAGGGTCTCGAAGAGGCAATCGAGGCCACGAGCCGATCGACGACGCTGACCATCCAGGGCAGCGACGGCAATCCGATCGCCTATGCCGTCGTCGGTTTTGGAAGCGCCATCTCCTACTTGCAACGCGTGGCGGTAGCCCCGGACTGGCAGGGTCACGGTATGGGAAGATCGCTGGTGCGGGTGGCCGTCCGCAAGGCGCGCGCTGCCGGCGCCAAGGTGTTGCTCTTGAACACCCAGACAGATAACACGCCTGCCATCATGCTCTACGAAGACGAGGGCTTCCAACGGTTGCCGGAACCACTAACCCTTCTTCGGGTGTCCGGTTAACCTCGCGTCTAGGCGACCCCGGCGCAAACTTGGCCCCAAGACTCCCCGACCGCTATCAGACTCAGGTTCGACTCGGCCGCGACGGCGACATTGACGAGTGGCTGGCGACGGACACGGCACTGGACCGACCGGTGCTGGTGCGAGTGCTCGATGCCGATGCCAGCGCCGCCCGGATAGCCGAATTCATCGCCGCGACCAGGGGCGCCGCAACAATCGAGCACGTCCATCTCGCCGGCGTATATGAGGTGATGGAATCGCCCGCCGGTGGAGCCTATGCCGCCATCGAATGGAACGGTGGCGTCTCGATTGCAGACCGACTGGCGGCAGGAGAGACGCTCCCCGTATCTGAGTTCCTTCCCAACGCGGCCGGACTGGCAGAGGGCCTAGCCGCCCTGCACGCAGCCGGCGTGACCCACGGGGCTATCGACCCGGGGGCCATCGTCTTCTCCGCAGCCCACCCCGCCAAGCTCAGCTCCTTCGGTCGGAAGAGAATCACGCGGTTCCCTCAAGAGGACACTGCCGCCCTGGCTCATTCGCTGCGCATCGCGGTCACCGGTTCCGCCAGTCCTGCAATTCGCCCATCCCACCTCGTCGAAGGCCTCCCTCCCTCCGTCGATCGGGCACTTCACAAAGCCGAGACCGGGGAATACGACGCCGCGACCCTGGGAACTGCATTGCGCGCAATCCCGTCCGCAGTCCCGCCGACACGACGCGATGGTTGGTCGTGGCGCTGGCTCATCCCGGCCGCAATGCTGCTCATCAGCGCAATCGTGCTTGCGGGAGTTGGGCTGGCGATCGATGTTGATCCCGACTCGCCCTTCCTGTTCCCTGCCACCCCACCAGTTGCCAGGGAGGTGACTACAACAACAACCACGTCCCCACCCGAGACGACACTCCCGGAACCGCCTCCAGGTGCACTAGCCGCCGAACCAACGGTCTACGACCCGTTCGGGGATGGGAGCGAGCACGAGCGGGAACTCCCTAACACCGTCGATGGTGACGCCAACACAACCTGGCGCACCGAACGCTACTTCGATCCGCTACCGCAGATCAAAGATGGCGTCGGAATGACATTCCGGGTGAGTGGAGCCCCGGGAAGCATCGAGCTGCGGGCCTCACCTGAGACCCGCTACTCGGTGCTCTGGGCAGCAACGATTCCGCCCGAGTTTGGTGATTGGGAGATGATCGGGTCGGGAACCGTGCTCGATACCCCGGCCGAGCTGCCGCTACCGCGTAGGGACGGTGGCATCTGGCTGCTCTGGTTCACCGACGTTCCGGAACAGGCAAGCGACGAGTTCTACACGGTCGTCTCTGAGGTGACGTTCACTCCGTAGCGCTAGTCGCAGTCCCGGTCGAGGGCCGTCCCCGCGCGAAGAGTGACACACCCGGATCATTGCGCCAGAATCACGCGTATGACTAGCAGGTCCGCCGAGGACATCGAACTCCTCAACCGGTATCTCGCTGGGGACGTCAGCGCATTCGATGAGCTGGTGCGAGCCCACGAAGATCGTGTCTTCGGTATTTGCCTGCGCATGATGCGGGATCGCGATGCTGCCCTCGACGCGGTGCAGGAGACTTTCATCACCGTCTTTCGAAAGGCGGACCGTTACCAGGCCAAGGCCGCTTTCAGCACCTGGCTGTACCGGGTCGCGGTGAACACCTGCTACGACCAACTCCGCAAGGCCAAGCGGCGCCGCACCGAGCAGCTTGCTGAGACCGCCGATCCTGCCGACCCGGCCAGCGGCGACCCAATTCATGCCGCAGAGCTGCGACCCGACATCGAGAACGCCCTGGCGACGGTGCCCGTGGAGTTCCGATCGGCGGTCGTGTTGGTGGACCTGGAGGGCTTGGCCTTGGAACAAGCATCCGAGATACTCGATGTGCCCATCGGAACCATCAAATCGCGAGTCTTCAGAGGGCGGAAGCTGCTGGCAGAAAGGCTTGGGAACCTCAGAGAGGGTTCGAAGCATCCAAGGGACGATCAATGATGCACGAACACGATCAAGAGCTCATCATGGCGCTCGCCGAGGGTACCTTGGACCCGGCGGCGGCCGCCCGCGCCGAGATTGAGCTGGCGGGATGTGACGAGTGTCTCCGCGACCTCGAGCTGCAGCGTGTCGCACTCGCCACGCTGGCCGAAGCTCCCGATGTCTACCTGACGGCGACCGAGTCGGCCCGCCTTCACGAACGGCTTCACCAGGAGCTGAGGGTTCCTGACGCGCAAGTCGCCAGACCACGCCCGAGCGCAGCTTGGGGTCGTTGGGCTGCTCTAGCGGCCGGCGCCGCCGCGCTGTTCCTCGCCGTGTTCATGGTGGTGCCGAGCATGCTGGGCGGCAGCGACGACAGCGCGGATACGGTTGCATCCGAAGAAATGGCCGACGAGGCCGAGGCGGCTGACAGTGAACGAGCGGAAACCACCGCCGCGGCTGCGGCCCCCAGCGCTGAATCTCCGGCTTTCGATGCGGCTGAGGACCAGAGCATCGCCGGCGCTGCGGAGATCGAAACAACTACCGCCGCTCCTGAGACTTCTGCCAGTGACGACGGTGCGGTCGACAACGCTATCGGCTACCTCTCTTACGTGGTCGACGGTGGACTCAGCCCGGAGCTGCGGCTCGAGATCGTCGATCAACTGGCTGCGAATGAGGGATTCTTCCGATCCGGGGACGAAGCCGTCAAGGCGATCGAGCCGGATTGGGCTGGGTGCATTGCCGAGATCTTCGAGACCGAGCCTGGGATCGTGCCCCGCATTGTCGGGATCATCATTGATGAGACCGGGCAGCAGAGATTGCTGGTCGCTCTCGTCAACGAGGAGGATGCGACTGCAACCGTGCTCGCATCTGTGACGATTCCGGAATGCGAGATCTTCGAAACCCTCCCCTAACCGCACATCACGATCGGACGTCCCGTCGCAGGACTAATCTCAGTGGGGATGAACGATTACCCAACTCAAATCGCGGACTTCCTCGAGCAAACCGCAGAGAAAGTGCGCACGCTGACCGTCGATCGTGTCGCTGGATGGGCGAAGTGGACGGCTGCCGGGATCTTTGCGGCGCTGGTTGGTTTGGTTGCGCTCATCTTCCTCACGGTCGGCCTGGTCCGCCTTCTCGAGGGCCTGGTGGGTATGCAGTGGGCCTACACCATCATTGGGGGATTATTTGTCTTGATCGGGATGTTCCTATGGAGGCTGCGCATTCCGCGCGAAGCAGCACAGGATTGAATCTCCGGCGAGCAATCGTCACGAGTAAAAGGACCAGAAGATGACTGAGAAGGTCGTGATCATTGGGTCGGGCCCGGCCGGGCTGACCGCCGCCATCTACACCGCGCGCGCCGATCTCAGACCGCTGATGATCGAAGGTATGGCGCGAGGCGGCCAGCTGATGCTGACAACCGATGTCGAGAATTATCCCGGTTTCCCCGACGGAATCATGGGACCGGAACTCATGGAGAGCTTCCGCAAGCAGGCTGAGCGTTTTGACACGCGGATAATGACGTCGGACGTGACCAAGGTCGATTTCTCGTCACGCCCTTTCAAGATCTGGGTCGATGAAGATGGATACCTCGCCGACTCGGTGATCATCTCAACGGGGGCATCTGCACGCTGGCTAGGCCTTGAAAGCGAGACCAAGCTGCGGGGTCATGGTGTCTCCGCCTGCGCAACATGCGACGGCTTCTTCTTTCGCGGCAAAGAGATCGCGGTGGTCGGTGGGGGTGATAGTGCCGCCGAGGAGGCTCTGTTTCTCACCAAGTTCGCCAGCAAGGTCTATCTCATCCACCGCCGCGATGAACTCCGCGCCTCGAAGATCATGGCCAATCGGGTCCTGGAACACGACAAGATCGAGGTCTTGTGGGACACAGTCGTCGAGGAAGTCCTCGGCGATACCCTGGTCACCGGGCTCCGGCTCCGCAACAAGGTCACGGATGACGTATCCGAGCTTGCTGTAGAAGGCCTGTTTCTGGCGATCGGTCACGACCCCAATACCAAGGTCTTTCAAGGACAGATCGAGATGGACGACAAGGGCTACATCATCACCGGCGACAACACGATGACGTCGGTGCCGGGGGTGTTTGCAGCCGGAGATGTCACTGATCATGTGTACCGTCAGGCCATCACCGCCGCAGGCATGGGGTGCCAGGCGGCCATTGATGCCGAACGGTGGCTCGACGAACAAGAGGTTTGACAAGAAGGAATGCGCAGGCGGGTCGCTGGGGTTGGAGCCTCCAGACCGCAAGCAAGAGTTATCAGGAGGTGACGGCCTGCGGGCGCAGTCATGGCAAACAAGACAGTTACGACAAACGATGCAAGCTTCACCGAGCTCATCAGTAGCGAGACACCCGTGCTGGTCGACTTCTGGGCCGAATGGTGCGGTCCGTGCAAGATGATGGAACGTCCCCTCAACGAGCTCGCCGAGGAGAAGGCGGGCAAGCTGACTATCGCCAAACTCAATGTGGACGACAATCCTGACACTGCAATGAGCCATGAGGTCATGAGCATCCCGACGATGATCCTCTTCCAGGGGGGCCAGGAGAAGAAGCGCTTTGTCGGAGCGCGGTCTAAAGGCCAACTCGAAACGGAGCTGGCGGATTACATAGCTTGACAACTGATTGTGGGACGATGGGGCCGTGAGGCTCTATCGCCACGGAGACGACGGCGAGGCGGTCCGGGACATCCAGGACCGTCTCGGCGCGCTCGGGTTCGCAAGTAGCGCCGACACCCGCGGTAGCTTCGGCGAGGCAACTGTTGCGGCGGTGTCTGCCTTCCAGTCCAAGCGGGGGTTGTGGGTCGACGGGATCGTGGGCCCGGACACGTGGAGGGCGCTCGTTTCCGCCGGCTATGCGCTTGGCAGCCGCATCCTTTATCACAGGGTTCCGATGATGCGAGGCGACGACGTTGCCGATCTACAGCGCCGGCTGAACTCGCTGGGGTTCGACGCGGGCAACGTCGACGGAATCTTTGGCCCCGATACGCTGCGAGGGCTTCTCGACTTCCAGTCCAACCGCGGTCTTGCGGAAGATGGCCTGGTGGGTACCGAGGTCGTCGACGAACTCTCCCTCATGTCTCGGGCAACGGAAAAGCATGGCCGTGAAGTGGTTCGCGACCACCAATGGCTCCAGACCCTTCCCCCAACCATCGCCGGACAGCGCATCTACGTGGACCCCTTCTGTCGCGACGAGGCTGAGGCCGTGGCTACATGGGGGCCGGCGGTGCTACTTTCCACAATTATCCAGGCGAGTGGGGCGGTGGTCTCACTCTCCAGAAGCATCGATACCGCTCCGACGGAACGGGTCCGAGCGCTGCGGGCGAACCGGCTTGGGGTCGATATCGTCATATCGATATGCCACCCGCGGGAGAACGAAGCCGGCGTCTTCTACTTTGCGTCTGACCTGAGTAGCTCGATCGCCGGAGAGGCCCTGGCCGCCGGTATCGCCGAGTTGCTTGGGGTCAAGCACAGCGGGCGCGCAATTCCCATGCTCAAGAACACCCGCTCGCCCGCAGTTGTCGTGGCGATTCCCCAGATTGACGAAACGGCCGTGTCCGCCATCGCCCAGGGACTGATCGGTCTCTATGCCGGGTCGGGAGAAGCCGATCCTCCGGCTTAGCTGAGCAGCTTGTAGATGCGTTCTAGGTCGTCGAGCGAACCGTAGCGAATCATGACCTTGCCGCCTCGCTTGCCGTGATCGATCCTCACGGCAGTACCCAAGCGTTCGCCGAGTCGATCCTCGAGTTCGATGATGGCTGCCGGTCTCGGTGCCTTCGGCGGCCGCACTGCCGGTGAACTAGCCGCGGCTCGCTTCTTGACCGCATCTTCGACCTGCCGCACCGACCAACCTTCGGCAACCACCCTCTCAGCGATATGGACCGCGTATGCCTGATCCTCGAGGGCCAACAGCCCTCGAGCGTGTCCCGCGGAGAGCGAACCATCTCCTACCATCACTTGGATGGCCGCCGGCAGCTGGAGCAGACGCAGCGTATTGGTGATGGCACTCCGGCTCTTGCCGACCCGCTGTGCCACCGTCTCATGCGTCAACCCAAAATCTTCCAGAAGCTGGCGGTAGCCGGCGGCTTCCTCCAGAGGCGACAGATCCTCGCGTTGGACGTTCTCGATGAGAGCCTCTGTAAGGCTGACCGTGTCGTCGGTGTCCTCCGGTTTGATGACGGCGGGAATCTCGACGAGCCCGGCAAGCCGTGCCGCCCTGCAGCGCCTTTCACCGGCAATCAGGACATATTTGTCCTCGACCGGTCGCACAACGATGGGTTGCAACACACCGACAGCCCTTATCGAATCGGCCAAGGCAGCCATCGCATCCTCGTCAAAACGGGTCCGCGGTTGTTGCGGGTTTGGTTCGATCAGTTCCAATGGCAGGTGGCTAAACCCAACCTGAGGTCTCTCTACGGGAAGGAGCGAATCCAAGCCCCGCCCCAATCCACTTTTACGTGCGGCCATGACGCCTCCTAAACTCCCGAGCCAGTTCCCGGTAAGCGATCGCACCTCGCGACATCGGGTCATAGGCCTCGATGGGTTCTCCGTAGGATGGAGCTTCCGAAAGTCTCACCGTTCGGGGAATCACTGTCTTGTAGGTTGTTTCGCCGAAGTGCGCCCGCACTTGCTCGACGACGTCCGCCGCCAGCGTCGTACGCCCATCAAACATGGTGAGAACGACGCCTTCAACCTCTAGTTGAGGGTTGAGGCTTTGCTGGACTAACTGTACATTTCTCATCAGCTGGCTCACTCCCTCGAGCGCGTAGTACTCGCACTGGATGGGAATCGTGACTTCATCCGCTGCGGCAAGCCCGTTGATGGTGAGAAGACCTAGAGATGGCGGGCAATCGATCAGGATAAAGTCGTATTCGTCCACTACCGGCTTCAGGGCTGTCGCCAGACGAGTCTCCCGTGAGAACAGCGACACGAGTTCGATCTCCGCACCAGCCAACTCGATGGTGGCCGGCACGACATAGAGATCGCGCACTGAGGTGGGCTCGATCGCATCATCAATTGGGACGTCATCGATCAGGACCTCGTAGGTGGAAAGCTCAATGTCGGCGCGGTCGATTCCCAACCCTGAAGAGGTGTTTCCCTGGGGATCGAGGTCAACTATCAGCACCTTCTCCCCCTGAAGCGACAGACCCGCTCCCAGGTTGATGGCCGTTGTTGACTTGCCGACACCACCCTTCTGATTCGCGATCGCGACGATGGTCGCGCCGTCTTCTCGCGTCATTGGAACTCGCTTCCGGATCTAGTTGGCCTCAATCCTAAGAAGCTGGACCGGTCTGTCAAGGATCTCGTCCGGCACCGAGACAACCGCAAGGGTCAGTCCGGACGGCGAAGCCGGGATCGGCGCCTCGCCGGCCCGTCCGTGAGTCACGCCGACCAAGCCGATTCCGTCGGGGGAGAGCAGATGTTTCACGTGAAGCAGAAGCCTCTCGAGCGGCATTGCTGCGCGAGAAACGACGGCATCGTACCGAGTTGTCAACCTATCCACATCGCTGTGGACAACGTGACAATTCTCGAGCCCCAACACCCGTATTGCACGCCTCAACAGATCACAGCGCCTGCCCGACTTGTCCACAAGGTCAAAACTTGTGGCCGGTCCTGCAATCGCAAGCGGCACTCCCGGTAGGCCGACCCCCGAGCCAATATCCGCGCACGTGTCTGCTTGATGGAGCGCCAATCCGAAGAGCAAAGAATCGCCTATGTGACGAGTCCAGAGCCGATCCAACTCATTGGGGCCTACTCCCCCAGCATCGAGGGCTTCCTCGCTCAACCACCGGTGGTAGCGAGCCAGCTGCTCGCATTGCTGTTCAGTCAGCTCGCAACCGGCCCAGGACGCTGCTCGAACGGCATCCTCTATCGATCCCATAGCCTCCGCACCAGGTTGGTGGCGTCAATCGCTGGGCGCCACGATCACCGATCGATTGGGGTCTTCGCCCTCGGAATACGATCTCACGCCGTCGATTTCGGCGATGGCGTCATGGACAACCTTACGGTCCGCAGCATTCATCGGCTCTAACATCGCTTCGCGGCCGTCTTCCTTGACGGTCTCCGCCAAACGTCCTGCATAGATCTTCAGCGCTTCACGTCTCCTGGCGGCATAGCCGGCGATATCCAGCCGCATACGGGGGGCACCAAACGTCTTTCTCTGGATGACCGTTCTGGTGAGCTCGTGGACTGCCTGAACCACGACCCCCTTGCGTCCCACCAGCGCTTCGGTTTGCTCGCCGTCTATGTCGACATAGAGAATGTCATCCTCGACCCGAGTCTCAACCTCGCCTTCAAGCCCAAACGAATCGAGCAAGCCTTCGGCAAACTCTCTCGCCACCTGAGCTTGTTCTTCGATATCCGGCTTCTCATCAGGTCTTGTGTCCACGGCAACCTTCTTCGCGTCCGCTCCGTCGGCAGAGGCCGGTTTCGGCTCGCTTCGACGGCTCCTCTTGTCGTCCTTGGTGCTCTTCTTCTGTGCCGGCTTTGGCTTCTGCCCGCCCTTCTGCGAGTCTGGCTTCTTGCCGCTGGCCTTTCGCCCACCGCCATTCTTACCACGCTGTTGCTTGCCGCGGCCTTGCTCTTTTGCTCCACTCGGTTGGCGCTCGCCACGGCCTTTGCCGCCCCGACCCCGCCGCCGCCGCTTCTTCGGCTTCACCGTGACTCGAACGCGAGCCTCCTGGCCACCGATACCGAGAAACCCCCTCTTGGGTTCCTCTACCACTTCGATGCTCACCGCATCCTTCGAAGTTTCGCCAAGGGCCTGCATGGCCTCATCGACAGCCTCGTCGACCGTTCTGCCGACGGCCTCAACCCACTCCATACCTATTTCCTCCTGCGCCGATTGCGCTTCTTGCTGGCGTGTGGCGATGGCCCGCTGGTTCTTGGCTTCTCCGGAGGCGCGTCTGCTTTGGCCACCACACCCGCATCGTCCTCTCCATCATCGAGCCGGAAGATCACGGCCTGCTGCCCGATGCGGAAGAGGTTTGAGACCGCAAAGTACAGGACCAGACCGCTTGGGAAACCCCAGGAAATAAATCCCAGGAAGAGGGGCATGATCTTCGCCACCGTCTGCATTTGTTGAGCTTGCTTGTTCTCCGGCTGGTTGTCGTTCTTGCGCTTTCGGGTCATCTGAACCGACTGGTAAAATCCGGTAGCAACCACTACGAGAACCAGCACGATGTACGGAATGGCGCCGACCAAACCGTCGGATGTAGCCGACGATGGCGACTCCAGCATGTCCATCCCTAGGAATTGGGAGTCACCACTGAGCAACGCATCAGCGAGTTTTGAATCTGCGGGGATGATGTCGTCCGGACTCAGGACGGTGGGGTCATCGGCGCTGGGTCCCACTCGCAATACCTGGAACAACGCAAACCAGATCGGCATTTGGATGATGAGGGGAAGACAGCCGGCGGCCGGATTGACACCCCGCTCCTGATACAGAGCCATCATCTGTTTGTTCAGTTCTTCGCGATTGTCCTTGTACTCCTTCTGCAGCTTCTTGATCTCGGGCTGTATCTCCTGCATCGCCTTCATCGACCGCGTTTGCTTCAGGGTCAGCGGGAACAACAGCACCATCACGATCAGCGTGAGCAGAATGATGGCAATGCCGTAGTTGTTCGGCCAGACGTTGTACAGGAGCGCGAGAAGCTGGCCAAGCGGGGGAGCGAGAATGGTGAATGGATTCACTTCGAGGTGCCTTGTGGAGATGAGGTGTGTTCGGGCGTTCGGCCCGGAGGTACCGGATCGTAGCCGCCTTCGTGCCACGGATGACATCGACCCAGGCGGCGCAACGCGAGGGACGAGCCTCGGATGAAGCCATGCGCCCGCAGTGCATCTTGCGCATACTCAGAGCAAGTCGGACGGTACCGACAGTTGTTACCCAGCCACGGCGAGAGAACGCTGCGATAAACGCCAATCAGCTTTACGGCCCAGAAGGCCGGCTGATACGGTTTCAGCTTCATAATCTCTCCTCGGCGGCATCCAAATCGGCGACGCAGCTTCCGATCCAGTGAACCAACCGGTCGAACTCGGCCGTCAGGACTTCCTGGTCGGCCACCAGAAGATACACGGTATCGGGTTTGAGCTGGCAACGAGAAGCGGCTTCCCGCAACCGTCGTTTGGCACGATTTCTCGCAACGGCCGACCCGACCTTCTTGCCGGCGACCACACCCAGGCGAGGCGGACCCTGAGCCGCTTTGGCAGACCCCACAGCAATCACCTGAACACCGCCGCGCCAGCGCCGGGCGCCGTTCCGATAGAGACGAGCGAACTCTGCCCGGCCCCGTAGCGGCTTGTAGGGTCGACCCCGCCCACCCGGCAGGGAACTAGGCCGATACTCGATGGCGGCCCTTGGTACGGCGTCGCTTGACAGCGGCCCTTCCTCCCCGCGTCCTCATGCGTGCGCGGAAGCCGTGCTTGCGCTTGCGGCGACGGACATTTGGCTGATACGTGCGTTTCATGGCATGGGAATCCAGATCGGGGAATTTGGGGTGGCCGCTAGGTTACGAACCGCGACGAGAGTATGCAAAGGGGAGTTTCCCGGCCTCCGGCCAGAACCTGGAAAAAACGCATGGCTTGCGCGAAAAGTTCGTCTCATCCGCGAAAGAAAGGGTTATGACAGGAGAGCGTCTGCCCGGGGTTTTCCAAGCATTTCGAGCCCCCAGCGAAGCCCCTTAAATCCATTGTCCCCCAGTGCATTTCGGCGAGGGTTGTCCTCTCTGGAACCTGTGGATAGTGTCGGATTTGCCGCTCTTGAATCCTGCCGCAACAGCTCCATATACTCGCTCGGCGGTCTGGAGATCGATCGCAACTTCCCGAGGTATTTTTGGAACAACTCGCGCCTTCCTCAAAG
The DNA here is from genome assembly GCA_030066875.1 of Acidimicrobiia bacterium. Classification (GTDB taxonomy): domain Bacteria; phylum Actinomycetota; class Acidimicrobiia; order Spongiisociales; family UBA5794; genus JAAETI01. The sequence goes on from JASJAS010000013.1 coordinate 26,280, forward strand.
ATTCTCCACAGCTGTGGATAGCTATGTGGATGGAGCGGGTGGGCTATAGGACGGCGTTGCCGACACATGACATACGGACAACCTCACTCGCTTCCCTCGCAGTGGGATAGCTTCAAGCAAGTCGTACAGAGCGAACTATCGGTAGGGGCCTGGCAAACGTGGATCGCCCCTCTGCAGCCAGTCCAGAGCGATACTGCGTTGACGCTCGAGGCACCGAGCGAGTTCCACCGGTCATGGGTGCGCGACCGCTATCTGGCGGCGCTGCGCAAAGCG
>JASJAS010000104.1 GCA_030066875.1 Acidimicrobiia bacterium
GGCGAGGCCGGCGGCGTCATCACCGCGTTCGGGAGGTTCGTCGTCGGCGGCAGCGTCGTCGTCGGTCTGGTCGTCTTCCTGATCCTCGTCGTCATCCAGTTCGTGGTCATCACCAACGGCGCCACCCGGGTTGCCGAAGTGGCCGCCAGGTTCACCCTCGACGCCATGCCCGGTAAGCAGATGGCCATCGACGCGGACCTCGGCGCCGGCCTCATCGATGAGGGCGAGGCCCGGGCCGCCCGCAAGAAGATCGCCAAGGAGGCCGACTTCTACGGGGCAATGGATGGTGCGGCCAAGTTCGTCAAGGGCGACGCTATTGCGAGCATCATCATCGTTGCCATCAACCTCTTCGGCGGCTTTGCCATCGGCATGGGCTCGCTTGGCATGGACTTCCCCGAAGCGGTGGACACCTTCTCATTGCTCTCGGTTGGTGACGGTCTGGTAAGCCAGATCCCGGCGTTGCTCATCTCGATCTCAACCGGTTTGCTGGTCACCCGGGTCGGCAGCGAGGACGACATCGGTGCTGAGCTCGGTTCACAGCTTCTCGGCAACGCTCGGGTGCTTCGTTTCGCCGGCATATCGATCTTCATGCTCGGGCTGCTTCCCGGCCTCCCCAAGGTTCCATTCTTCGGTCTGGCAGGGGCGTTGCTGCTTGCTGGAAGCCGGAGGGCCGCGCTCGACAACTACAGACCGGTGGAGGCTGAGGATGATGTGCCGGAGGTGACCCTGAGTCCAGACGATCCCGAGGCATTGATGGGGGAGATGAGGGTCGAACCTCTCGAACTGCGGCTGTCCTACGACATTCTCGACCTCATCGATCCGGCAAAGAGCGGCGATCTGCTAGATCGGGTCAAATCGCTGCGGCGCCAGATCGCCATGGAACTCGGCGTCGTCATGCCGTTCGTGCGCACCCGCGACGACGTTTCGCTTCCGCCGGCTACATACAGCATCGTGTTGCGCGGTACCGAGGTCGGGCGAGGGACTGCTCCTCAAGACCAGATCTTGGCGCTGCCCCTCGGCGACGGCGAGGAGTTGCGGGCCCTGGGTGGCGTGGAAACAGTGGAGCCTGTCTTCGGCCTCAAGGCATTCTGGGTTCCGGCATCGGCTCGTTCCTCGGCGGCTGCCACGGGGGCCACGGCAGTTGATCGGTCGTCCGTCATCGTCACTCACATCGCTGAGGTGGTGCGGGCCAACGCGGCATCACTGCTGAGCCGTCAGGACGTGCAGTCGTTGATCGACGGACTGCGCTACGACGAACCGATCCTCGCCAACGAGGTTTCCAACGACGTCCTGCCGCTCGGCCTACTACACAGCGTCCTCCGCAAGCTTCTCGAGGAGCGAGTGTCGATCCGGGATCTCGGCCCAATCGTCGAAGTTGTTTCCAACCGGGCCACCGACACCCGGTCGGCCGAGCAGCTGGCAACCGCAGCCCGCGTCGCCGTCGGCCGTTCAATCGTCGCCAAGATCGCCCCGGAGGGCAGCCTCATGGTCATGACCTTGGCCCCGAATCTCGAGGCCGCGATGCACGAGTCGCTGCGCGAGGTCGATGGGGCCACGTTCATCGTGATGGACCCCGGCAAGCTCGATGTGGTGCGAATCGACGTCGAGCATCTCGCCGGCGAAGCAGCTCGCGCCCAGAAACCCGTCGCCCTGGTCGTCGGCCAGGCCTTGCGCGGCCCCCTCACCAAGAGCCTGCGGGGCATGGGTCTCGACATGCCGGTCCTCGCCTACCCAGAACTACCACCCGACACCCAGCTGGAACCAATCGGAGTAATAGGAGCAGCCCTTGCCAATGCCTGAAGTTACCCAACAAGACAAGGTCACCGTTGAAGCCGACACGGTCGAAGCTGCCCTTGCGGAGATCTCGACCCAGCTCGGCGAGGACGCCGAAATCATGCGAGCCCAGAAGGTGCATCGCGGTGGAGTCGGCGGGTTTTTCGCCAAAGAGATGGTGCAGCTCACGGCCAGGCGTCGCCGTGGTTCCGCTCCGGCTCGCCCCGAATCGGTCCCGGCTCGGCCCCATGCAAACTCGGGCGACGGAATAGCCGACGTGCTGGAGCGCATGGCACAAGACGCCGACGCCGCCGACGGAGATTTCCGCACCGTGCTGCGGCGCGAACTCGAATCCACACCGGCCGATTCCGGATCCCAAGGTTTTCTGGCTGCCGTTGGTTGGGAGGCCGAGACTGAGAACCATCAGGAGACCGAGACCCCGGCCGAGACTGTTGAGGATGCCGTTGCGGAGCAATCTGCCGCCGACGAGCCTCGAGCGGACGACGGCGCAGACACCCCCGAACCCGTTGCGGTTGGGCCGGTGTTGCATGCCGCTCCCGTGTTCCCTGACGCCGATGTCGAGGATGCACACCCGACATCGGATGTCGTCGACATCGAGCCGGCTGCTGCGGAGGCCGGGGCGATTCCCTTCGAGTTCCCTGCGGAGCCGGAGTTCGACGAAGTAGCTGAGGCGCATCCGGGCGAGACCGCGGAGGAGAGGCCCGAGATGGTCGAACCTCTCGCAGCCCCGCCGGGCATGGGACGCGTCGATTGGAGCACCACTGCGCTGCTACGGCTGGGTATGCCGGCCCCGGTTATCGAAGCCGCTGCCGATCTCGAATCGAATCACGATCTCGCGTGGATCGAGGGTATCGCCGCCGCGGTTGCGCCCCACTGTGGTGCCCTGCCCGTGGACGACGTCATCGTGGTAGGGCCCCATGCCGAACGGCTGGCCGAGCCGCTGGGGTTGCCGCTGGTTCATGCCGGCGAGATGGCTCCCTACGACGGATCGTTCTGTGCCATGGTCGAGGACACTGCCCGGGATCGGGAGTGGCTCGAGTACGTGCAGGGCGGCCGCGGTATCCACCTCGTGATCGGGGACGAACCCTGGCAGGACCTGCTCATCGGTGAACCGGTTGCGGTCTCCTGGGTCGGGGAGACGGCGGTGTCCGATGCCTTGTACCTGGCATTCACCCTGGGGGCAACGCTGGGTTACGGGACCGTCGATGGGTTTGTCTCGTCGATGGTTCGGGCGCAGCCGACTGATGTCGCCCTTGCGGTGCGACGGATTGTGGGGCGGCAATGAACCCGATCAATCGTCTCGCAGCTCTGCTCGGCCTCATCGTCCTCACCCCGATTGCATACGGCGTGGCGACGGGCTCGCTGGATATGGTCGATGCGGCCGTGCGGGCCGGTTTGACCCTGGGTGCGGTCGTCGTGGTGCGCATCATCGGCCGGCTCGGTGTGTCGATCCTGGCCAATTCCATGGAACGGCAAGTGGTGGCCGAAGCGCCGCAACGTCGCGCCGCCGACCGGGAGAGCGCCGCGGCCTAGGTACCCAAACGCGGTTTGGATCAGTCGACTCCTACAAACCGACGGGTTCGATGGTGCCCGTGACGGTCCACGGATAGTCGATGCCTTCGAGGAGATACGTGAACTGGAGGCCCTCGTAGTTGCCTGTACCCAGGAGCGTGTGGTGGATGTAGTGGCGGTGCTCGGGTTCGGACGTCGTCCAGGTCGAGACTCCAACGGCCGTGCCCTCCCAGGTCCCGCCATCATTGGTGATCGTCACACGCGGCATCGTGATGAGGCCGGTGCTGCGGTGACTCTCGACGAAGATGTCGACGTCCATCAGCGCTTCATAGTCTCCATTGACCCGGTCGTCAGATAGGCCGTTGTCCGTGGCCCGGATGATGGTGGGGTCACCATCGATGTGCTCGTCGGGCGCCTGGTAAGTCCCAGTGACCGCAACCGTCTCGGCTGATTGGGGGCCAGCCCGCTCGTAGCCGAGTTCGCGAATGAGTTGGGCGATCAGCTCCGACCCTTCTGTGGTGAGGTGGATCCCGTCGGGTGAGACCAGGCCCTTCTGCTCCGGGATCCGGGTGCCGACCGGGCCCATGAACTCGTCAAACACCTGCGCGACCGGAATGCCGTACCGAGCTGCCGCCTTCTCGATGTACTCCTGCGACTCTTGCCACAGCGGCCCCAGCGTCTCGACCGCAGCCTCATCGTCCTCCCCGGGCGTGAACACGTAGTAGTCCATGACCCTGATGAGTGCTTCTGATGGGTCGGTTAGCGTCATGAGCTCTTCGAAGGCCAGCTCAGCCATCGCGCGGTAATTCGCTGCAACCGATCGCAGGCACTGCAGACCATCGTCGCCGCCGCAGTCGGCCGGGTCCCGTCCGTCATAACCCATGATCGTGTTGCAGGGCTCCTTCCACTCGTCGTTGGGGATAAGGAACAGGATCACATCGGCCTCGGCCAGATCGGCCCGCAACCGATCGTTCGTCTGCAGCTGTTCAAGAAAGTCGTGAGTGGCCTGGCCGCCAACGGTGTGGTTGCGCATGGCGACCTCGACCTCCAGGTCCTCCTCAAGGATGTCCTTGTAGGCGTGCATGACTGCCGGCGTTGAGAAGAGGAGAGAGTTCCCCATGACCACGTAGACCAGCGGCTCTTCGCTCGGCTTCACAGTCGTGATCACTTCCTCAGTCGCACTTGGCGCCTGCGTTGTGGTTGTTGTGGCCAATGTCGCGGCCGGGGCGCCGGGGTCGCCGCCGCCATCTGCGCACGCACCCGTTCCCAGCATCGCCACCACGATCAAGACTGCCCAATAGGGCGTCGTCCTCATGTGCCAGTCCTTCCTTGGATCAAGGGCTTGCTGTGGTTGGTGGTCCGAGTGAATCCACAGGCCCGATCTGACCGGTGACAGTCATTGAATCGATCCCCTCGATCCGGTGGATGTAGCGGAGACCCGCGTAGTCACCCGAGCCGACAACGTCGCTGTCAATGATGTGGAAAATGTCGTCGGGCGTCTCGACAGAGGATTCCGTAGTCGCCAGGAATGTGCCTACCCAGCGACCGCTGTCGCCCTCCATCTCCAGCGTTCCCCAGCATTGACCGGCAATGATGTCGCCCTCGAGCGAGTAGTCGCAGTTGAGAGCGACATCCCAGGATCCGCTGACTCTGGGATCAGATGTCTCGGTCCGACACAGGTTTCTCTGACCTCGTTGCTGGGTGGTGAAGCGACCCGGCAAAGAATCTCCTGCCCAGGTGCCCCACTTGAGGATCGCGCAGCTCGAATCGCCGGTCACCTCGGTGATTGGTGTCACCGGAGTGGATGGAGTCGGGTCGGACGAAACTGCCCACAGCGCTCCACCCACCAGCAAGAGCGTCACCACCGCAGTCGCACCAACCGCAGCAGCGGGGTGCTTCCCGAACCACCCCAGGCGGCCGGGACGCCGCGATCCTTCGCCAACGCGGACTGCGTGCCGCTCGACCACTTCCTCGGCATCCACCGGCGGGGCTGCAGTTTCGTAGTACTGCCGGATCCGGGTGGCTAGGTCGTTAGTCATATGCCACCTCCAGGGAAGATCGCAGCTTGGATAGGCCTCGCTCCAGGTGAGTGCGCACGGTGTCGGGGGTGACCCGCATCACGTCTGCGGCTTCGCGTTGCGACCACCCGTAGGCATGCACAAGCACCACCGCCATCCGTTGCTTGTTGCTGAGTGCCTGCAGTGCGGTCGGTAAGCCGGGCTCGATCCACGGATCGTGCGACTCAGGGCGGTCTGCCGCCAGGGGAGGCCGGCGCCGTGACCGGCTTTTGCTCTGACCCACCCGGAAGAGGTAGCCGACCGGATTATCCATCGCGGCAACCCGCTCCCAGTGCTCCCAGGCGAAGGCGAGGGCTTCTGCGGTCGCCTCCCGGCCCCGCTCCGGCCCGTAGCGGGCGACCAGGGCAATCCTGAGGCGAGGCTCGACTGCGCCCACGAACTCGGTGAACACCTCCGGCGCGGTCCCCGTCATCACTACTCCTGTGCCCATCTCAACCTAGTAAACCGCTGAGTGGGCAGGATCCGGGACGAGTTCTTTGGGCGCGCCCAGGGGAGGCTCCGGATACCGGGGGTCATGGCCCAGCCACCAACGGCGGTAGAGCGGCTGCTCCAATCGCCCCGGCTCCGAAATCCGTTGCTGGGCTAGACGAACTCACTCATGGTCGCCGCCTGGCGTTCGCCGGCGGTCTATGCGCGTTGCCATGAGGTCGGCCTGCAACGCGGACTCGTCGTCACTTGCAGAACGGGTGGGTGGGAGGAACCGAGGCGTGAGCCAAGAGCAGATTCGCCCGAGATGGTCGAGTACTGCGATTCCGATCCGTTGCGGACACGAGCCGATTGCTGTCTATCCCTCAACGGGTCCCGTCAGAGATACCTCCTTGTACCTTGACACCCGCATCCGTGCGGGCGGACCCATCACCTGTCGGCAGGGTCGGCGGTTGTCTAAGCGCAGGTGCTAACGCTGCACAGCGTCGTGCCGACAGGTGAGACAACAGGAAATGGAGGCGACGCGTGCCGGTCGTGACCTCATGACCAAATCTGCCAAGCTCCTCATCAACGAGCGCTACATCGCCCTGGTCGGGGTGTTGAATCGCGAGTTGGTTCTGCTGGACCGGCTGATCTTCAAGCTCGCTGAGGCGGAGCTCCTGACCCGCGCCGACGAGTCCCGTTTTCTGGGAAAGATCTTCGATGAGGTGGACGCCGTCGAAGACGATCTTGGGTCCCTCGAGGTTGCCCGATCCATGCTGGTGGGTGATGTAACCGCAGCGCTTGGCCTTGCCAATGACACCCTCACCCTCACGCAATTGATCGAATACGCACCCGACCTGGCCGTAGAGCCGCTGGAAGGCTTGATGCGGAGGCTGACCGAGGCGATGGAAGAGGTCCAAGAACTACGTCAACGCGGCTCTCGCCTCGTGATAGAGCGTCTCGATCAACTCAACGCCGCAATCGATCGCGTCGAGCCGGGGATGTTCACCCAGGACAACTACAACGAGCACGGGTATGTGACGGCGCCGACGGTCACCGCCTCGCGCTTCGATTACTCGGCCTAGAGCGGCACCGAGCTAGTCCTCATCCTCCTCGGCATCCGGCCGTGGCTGATCCTGGACCGCCTCGCGGATTTCGGCGGCGCTGGCAATGGCACTCAGGTTCTCCTGACGCACCTGCTCATAAATCTCTTCCCGGTAGACATCGACGTCGCGAGGAGCGTCGATACCGATACGTACTTGGCCCCCCTTGATCTCGATGACGGTGACAACGATGTCGTCCCCGACCACTATCGACTCGCCGGGTCTGCGGGTTAGTACAAGCATCAGTTCCCCGGCAATTCGATCGGCGTGCGGGTGGAGTAGTCGGTTCCGGTGAGCACCAGCTGTCTCCCCACCCTCGTTTTGGAATTCACAACAAAAGGACCGAGCAGGTTGAGGAAGACCTGGCGGCTTTCGGAATCGAACGATACCGGCACGAACAGGATTGCATCGGCGGCGGACTCCAGACCCAGTTCACTCTGCTCGATGTCCGACAACACCGGGGCGTAATCGGGGAAGAACAGCCAAGGGACACACACGATCATCGAGATATCGATGTTGTCCAGGCTCTGCAACTGCTGGAAGGCCCCGTCTTCGCGCAATTCGACAATCACGAAGTGCTCGAGATCCGGCAGACCCGGCAAACCATCCGGGAAATGCAGCGCCTTCTCCAGCAGCGCCTCGTGCTCTGCCTGCTCCATTGAGTACTCCTGTTGTTCCGGCAACAGGTTAACCCGCAAGAGTGAAACTCCTTGGTTCCGTTCCGACGAGGGTCTCCGCCCGAGCGTGCTACTAGCTGAGGAAATCGACCAGTGAGCTTTGCGACGATCGGGCAAATGCTGCCAAGGCGGCTTCGTAGGCCGTCTGCTGCAGTTGGAGTTCCATCACTGCTTCAGCGATGTCAACGTCCTCGAGAGACGAGAGCTGCTGGGTGAGGGTGATGACCTCATCGGCGTTGCGAGCCATTGCCGTCTCGATCTGATTGGCTCGAGCCCCGATGATGCCAAGACCGCCGAGCACGGTCTGCAGGCTGTCGTCAACATCTGCCAGTGCGGTCTCGATGCCGGCGGTGTCGTCGGCGTAGAGGGCAGCTTCGAGTTCGTCAAGGACCGTGAAGACATCCTTGCCCGCCGTGAAGCCGAACGCCTCGTCGGCGGTGATGTTGATGGTGACGACTTCGTTCTCGCTGACCCGCCGGTTGATCTCACCGTTGTCGCCCACATAGGTCCAGGTTCCGGCAACCTTTTGGACCGCATCTCCGGCGCTAAACCCGGAAAACAAGCCACGGCCCTGATGGCTGCCGTTGGCCACCGCAACGATGTCTTCGCGAATCTGACCGATTTCCTGGGCAATCGCGTCCCGCTCCTGCGGTCCGGTGTAGGTAGCACCCCGTACCGCCAACTCGCGGGCTCGCTGCAGCTGACCGACCACGTCTTGCAGCTTGGAGTCGGCCAAGTCCATCCACATCTTGCCGTCTGCAGCGTTGCGGCCCTCCTGTTCGCGAGCCCGCAGCGATGCCCGCAGCTCGAGGGCTCGGTTCATCCCGATGGGGTCGTCCGACGGCTTGCGAATGCGCTTGCCGCTGGCGAGCTGGTCCTGAGTCGCCGCGTACTCGGACAGTCGGCTGTTGATCCGGGTGAGTGCCGCTTGGTGGGCGCCGAGGTGGGTGACTCTCATGATTACCTACCCACCAGTCCGGTTCGGTTGATCAACGTATCGAGGCTCTCATCGACGGCGGTCATGACACGCGCCGCTGCCTCGTAGGCCCGTTGGTATGTGATGAGGTTGACCATCTCCTCGTCGATGGACACTCCGTGGGCCTGAAGTCGGCCGTTTTCGGCAGCAGCCGTCATTGCGGCCTGGCTGCGAGCTCCCGAGGCAGCCGCCGCGGTGAGTTCGCCGACATAGGAAACCAGCGAGCGGATCGACTCGTCGAGAGTGATCGCGCCCCCGTCGGCTGCGAGCGCCTGTCGCAGGTTCGCCAGCACCTCGGCGTTCACGCCGTCGTATTCGGCCACTGGTGGCCCGGAGCCGGCTGCGGCGATCTCTGAGTGGTCACTCACGGCCACGGTCAGCGACATGGCCTCGTTGCCTACGGTGTAGGTCAGGAGATCTCCGCCGGCTGCGCCTGCCGGGGTGAAGCCGAGAGCATGTTGACTGTTCAGGGCATCCGCCAGATCCGCAACAAAAGCGTTCAATTGGGTCTGGAATGCCGGAAGCTCACTTGTGAGGTAGCTCTGGAAGCCCGCCAGTTCCCCTCCTACGGCAACGACTGTTCCCGACGAGTGGCTGATCTGATGAGTGCCCGGGTCATACGAAAGCGGGCTCACCATCGCATCGGACACCAGTGACAGCCCGTCGAGACTGACCCTGGCGGCTCCATTGTCCATGGTGGTGACAGTCACGCCGGCGATGTTGGCCAGCTCATCGAGGATTATGTCGCGCTGGTCGAGCAGGTCGTTTGGCGGGCCATCCCAGTTGGAGGCACTCAGGATCTGACGGTTCAACTCGGCCACATCGCGCAGCAGCGTGTTGGTTTCGTCGACGTAGTGCGCCAGATTGGTCGATGCGCTCTTCGCTTGGAGGTCCCATTTCTCCGCAACGTTGCGCACATTGGTGGTCAACTCCGATAGCGCAGAGATAACGTTGCGGCGAGCCGCATGGTTGGGGGGGTCGAGGGTCAGCTCGTCGAAAGCTGCCCAGAGTCCGGAAAGACTCGACGTGATGCCTTCATTGGGTTCTGCCATCTGTGCC
>JASJAS010000105.1 GCA_030066875.1 Acidimicrobiia bacterium
TAGCGAACCAGTGCCTCGTAGTCGAACACCGGACGCACCTCGACCGTGCCGTACTTCGCCCCTGGTATCCCGGCTGCGATCCGGATGGCATGATCCAGGTCGCGGCACTCACACAGATAGAAGCCGCCGATGTGTTCGGCGCTCTCGACGAACGGTCCGTCGGTGACGATCGTGTCGTCGCTGCGGATCGACACCGTCGTCGTGATGTCTGCGGGCTGCAGGGCCTCACCGGCGAGGAACACGCCTTCTTCGAGCAGGAGATCTCTGTAGTCGGCGTACTCCTTCTGATGGTCTGCGATGTCTTCCCTGGTCCATTCCGAGCCCATGTAGGAGTCGGGGAAGTGCAGAAGCATCACGTATTTCATCAGCAGACCTCCCGGTCATCGGACACCATATGAAAGAAAGTGTTGACTCCGCTTGGGCCCAGGAACCTGAACTCGTTTCGCATGCCCTCGGCCCTCGCCTCGTCATTCCCAAAGGAGTCGAGCCAGCCGTCAAACCCGCCGTCCTGGTCGAGATCGAGAATCCGGCTGGCGTTGTCGATGGTCGCTTCGATCTTGCGGCGGTTGCGGACAATCGACTCGTCGGAAACCAGACGATCGACGTCCTCAGGCGTGAACTCGGCGACGATCCGGGGGTCGAACCCGGCGAAAGCTTCCACGAACCCAGGCCACTTGGCCTGGACCACCTGTGCCGAGAGCCCGCTCTGGAACACGGCTGCCGTCATCGCCTCGAAGTAGTCGGAAAGTGTTCTGGTACTCATGTGATTCTCCAGGTTGGGTGGGGACCGACTACGACGCCGGTCCCCAAACGTGACTCATGCTTGTTCGACGAGACCAACGACGTGGCCGTCGGGGTCAGCAAGCAGACCGATCACGATCTGTTCGGAGACCTCGGTCCGGGGGAGAATCGTCGACCCTCCAAGAGATCCGGCCCTTGCGAGGGTGGCGTCGATGTCTGATGTCCCGACATACACGGTCACCTGGCCGGGTGAGCCGTCTGGCGTCGTGGCGATTCCGCCGCCCACGCCGGGCTCCACGGCGTCTACGTAGCCGTAACCGGTGTTCTGATCCGTGTTGATGCTCCAGGAAAACAGGTCTCGATAGAACCTGGTGAGCTTCTCTGAGTCCTTACCCGAGACTTCGAAGTACATGACTGGGTGCGACATTGCTTTCTCCTTTCCTGTCGCTGTATGAGTGCCACGAGCGAAGGTCTGCGATTTCGACATCGAATCGCGTAGACCCGGTGTGACTCGCTCATCTCGACATGACGTTCACGGGTATCGCCGTGGGCCTTGCACGTCGGGCACCAATCGGCCGAGCCGTCCGCGGCTCCGCTTGAGCATGCGGTCGAGTAGGTACAGCAGCGGGGCGGCTCGGAGGCGGCGCAGAAGGAACCCGAGGAGTCGGGTGTATTGCAGGGTCTCGAGGAGGGCCTGCAGTCCGGGTCCGCCGGTGAGGTCGTCGCCGTCGGTAGTCACCAGATGCCAGGATTCCTCTCGCTCTTGGCGGCTTAGGTGTGCCAGGAGTTCGTCCACCTGGGGATCGGCGAGTGGCAGGAAGGCGAACTGGTGTTTCGTGTCGAGTTTGGCGACAAGACCTGCCGCGGCGCGACAGAACCTTCACCCGTCGGCGTAGATGAGGACGGGACGTGGCAGTGAGCCCATCGCATTCCCTCTTCGTGGGTTGACGTCTGTGGCAGCTGGGCTCATCTTCGCCTGGCCAGCCAGATGATCGCCAGTAACACGAGTGTCGCCACCGATTCGACGGTGATAGCCGGTTTCCAGATCACTCGACCGTCGTTGATGACGAGGGCTCCGGCGGGTCGTGCGAGCAGACCGGCGCCGCCGCCGTCACCCTCTCGTTGTGCGCCTTGGTCCACTCCTCTGCCTCCGCCACCGCCTGCGACCACGCGGGCTGCAGGGATGACCGTCAAACCGTCATGTTCGATCGGGTCTCCGAACACCGTGGCCGTCGACATGAGCCGGTGGAGCCGGTCGAGGATCGGCTCGGCGGCGCCTTGGTGTGGGTCTTCTTGTGTCATGTGTTCGACTCCTTTCGAATGGCTGGTGTTGCCGCGACGATGAGCACGTCGCCAACACTCTGTCGGGTTGTGACGTCGAGGCCGACGTCAGTCATCCACGAGGAGAGCTCTCCGATCGTGGGTAGGGAGTAGACGGCGGGGTCGAGTCGTCGTGGCAAGGGTGCGGCTCCGTCTCTGGAGGCGATGACCAACCGTCCGCCGGGTCTCAACACCCGGAGACACTCCGCGAGCGTTGTCTGGGGATCTGGCCAGAAGGAGATCGTGTGCACGGCAACCACGACGTCGACGGACTGGTCGGTGACAGGCAGCTTGGTTCCGTCGCCGACGAGAAGCCTGAGCCGCCCGTCTGCCACTGCCTTGCGGTTCCGTCTGTGGGCTTGACGGGACATCGTCTGAGAGACCTCAACGCCGACCGCCCCGGCTCCGGCCTGGACAATCCGCTGCAGGGTTCTGCCAGGACCGTGACCGATCTCGAGAATCGTTTCTCCGGGATGCGGGTCGACGGCGGCCAACACAGCATCGTTGACCACTGCGGTCTCCCAGACCCAGATCCGGCCGATGATCCTGCCGAGCAGACCCGTGGGGTGGGCAGCTTGACGCGACACGACACGGCCGAACACTCCAACGCGACTCATCGGGGAGCCCCGACCTCAGGAGCCAAACGAGGCTCGATGCCGGCTGGCGGGTGTTCGTTGATGCCGAAGCGCTCGTGTAGCCGGGCCAGGGGTCGTGGCGCCCACCAGTTGGCGCGACCGGCGAGTTTCATGAAAGCCGGCACAAGGGTGGCTCGCACCAGGGTGGCGTCGACGAGAACCGCCAGCGCCATACCAAAGCCGAACATCTTGAGGAAGGAGACACCCGACATCCCGAACGCCACCAGCACCACTGCAAGCAGCAACGCCGCCGCGGTGACGATGCGGCCCGTTCTTTCGAGTCCGACAGCGACCGAGTGCTCGTTGTCGCCGGTGCGGTCGTATTCCTCCTTGATGCGGCTCAAGAGGAACACCTCGTAGTCCATGGACAGGCCGAAGGCCACGGCGAACATGAGCACGGGCATGGTGACTTCGATGGTGCCGGTTGGGGTGAAACCGAACAGGTCAGCAAGGTGTCCTTCCTGGAACACCCAAACCATGGCCCCGAAGGTGGCGGTGAGGCTGAGCAGGTTGAGAACGATCGCTTTGAGCGGTACCAGGACGCTGCCGAACATGAGGAACAGGAGTGCGAAGGTCACCAGGGCGATGATCCCGAGGGCGAGGGGCAGGCTGGAGAGCAGACCGTCTTTGGTGTCGACCAGTTGTGCTGCCCCTCCCCCTACCAATACGTCGAACGGCGCTTCTACGTCTCGGATTGCCAGGACGAGGGCCTCGCCCTCGGGGCTGATCGGCTCTATCGCCGGGACCACCGACAGGTACGTGGCGTCGTCTCCCCGAAACCGTTCAGATAGAGGTGTGGCTCCAAGCACCAGTTGGCCGTCGACATAGCTGCCGGTGAGAGCGTCGACACGAGCGACGCCCTGCACCGTCGACAACTCAGCTGCGTAGTTCCCGATCGCCTCGGTCTGCGTATCCAATGCACCGATGTCGGCAGCGATGACAGGTAGGGCCGACGCCTCACGGGAGCCGAAGCCTTCGCGGATCTCGTCCTGAACTGCCCTGACCGAGGAGTCGGCGGGAAGGACGCGATCGTCGGACAAGCCGAGTTCGATTCCGAGGAAGGGAAGTGCGAGCAGGGCGAGGAGCAATGTGACCGATGCTGCGATCCGGCCCGGTCGACGCATGACGAAGGTGGCCATCCGATGCCAGAAGCCGGTGTTCCCCTCGCTCCGAGTCCGATGCCTGATGATGCGGATCTTGTCGACTCGGCTTCCCAGCATCGCCAGCACGGCCGGAAGAAAGATCACTGCAACCAACGCAGCGATGATCACCACGGCGATCCCCGCGTAAGCAAACGATCGGAGAAAGCCCAGCGGGAACACCAGCAACGCGGCCAACGAAATCGCAACGGTTATCCCGCTGAAGGCGACTGTTCTCCCCGCTGTGGTCACGGTGCGGCGAGCAGCGGCGTGGGCATCACCGTCGACCGCTAGCTCCTCCCGGTATCGGGAGACGACGAACAGGCTGTAGTCGATGCCAAGTCCCAGACCCAACGCGGTGGTGAGGTTCAGAGCGAAGATGGACACCTCGGTGAACCCGGTGAGAACGTTGAGAACGAGGAAGGTCCCGACGATGGCGAACCCGCCGACCACCAGCGGCAGACCGGCAGAAACCACGGCACCGAAGACCAGCGCCAACAGGACCAGCGTTATCGGGAAGGCGATCTTCTCGGCCGTGGCCAGATCGGCTTCGATGGTGGCCTGCATTTGTCTGAAGACCTCGGCGGACCCACCCACCTCGATGTCGAGGACACCGTCCTTTGTGTACTTCTCGGACAGGACTTCCATGCGGTCGGCCAACTGGTCGTCCACCGGAACCCGCCCCAACAGCAGGGCTTGGGTGCCGTCCTCGCTTCGCAGCGGTGCGGCCCCGCCGAGACTCCAATACGACACGACACCAGTCACGCCGTCTTCCTCCGCGAGTGCCGCGGTCAACTCCAACCCGGCAGACATCACGTCGGGGTCATCAACATCTCCGGCGTCGACCAGGAAGATCAGGTTTGGCTCGGCAGCCCCGAACTCCTCCTCGAGAAGGCGCTCCGCGATTGCCGATTCCGACTTGGGGTCGTCGAGGCCGCCGTTGGTCAACCTGGAGGCGACACCACCACCGAACACGGCGGCAGCCACGACTGCGATCAATCCAACAACGACGATAAGACGGCGGTGGGCCACGACTGTCCCGCTGAGACGACTGAACATCAATTCTCCTTAGCAGAGGTAACTTATCAGTGCTAACTTATCAGTGCTCAGCTATAGTGTCAAGCGTCGAACAGGAGATACCCAGAAGATGGACCGATCCAGCGACCTGACCGAGGCGCACAACGAGCACTGCCGGCTGGTTGAGACCACACCGATGCAGCGGGTGGAGCGGCGAGTTATCGGCTCCGACCACGGAGCCACCAGTTACACCACGAGAGATCAGGCGGACATGATTGCCCGCCTGATCGGCCTCTCCCCCGGAGACACTCTGTTGGACGTAGGCAGTGGTGCGGGCTGGCCCGGCATCTATCTGGCTGCGTCCACCGGGGCGAGGGTCGTCCTCAGCGACATTCCCTTCGAAGGTCTCGGCGTGGCCTCCCTACGTCTTCGCCGGGACGAAGTGGACGGCCACGTGGTCGCGGCGTCAGGTGATTCGCTTCCCTTCGCCGATCAGAGCTTCGATGCGGTCACCAGCTCCGACGTGCTCTGTTGACTGGAGGACAAGCTCTCCGTGTTGAGAGAAAGCTTTCGAATCCTCAAACCGGGAGGGACCACCTGCTTCGCGGTCATCGCCGTCGCCGAGGGTCTCACCGACGAGGAGCTAGCCGAAGCGATCAATGCCGGGCCCCCATACGTCACTGCGGCGCCCGGCTACCCCGAGCTGATGAGCGCAGTCAGATTCTCCCAAGTCGACATCGGTGACGTGACCGACGGATACCTCGAGACCCTGAGAGCATGGCACTCAGCATGGCGAACGGAGTCGGTTGCTCTGAAACGTGTTGTCGGCAACACCGATTACGACGAAAGGCAGGCCAACCGGGTCCGCTCAATCAAGGCAGTTGAGGACGGCCTACTGCGCCGATATCTGATATCTGGGATCAAGGCTTAGCCGGCCCAGCGGCGATGCCATGGAACGACACGTCGATCACCGCCTCTACCAGCGCAGCAGGTTCGGGGACGGGGATGTCCTCATGGCGGTCGACGACCAGGCTGGCGGCACCGTGAATCGCGGCAAATAGAGCTGCTGCCGTCGTTACGGGATCCAGTTCGCGCATCTCCTGCTCGGCGACGGCAGCCTCCAGAACCCCGACGACCATCTGGAAGGCCATCGCTCCCGCCGTCGGCGGCGCGCCATCTGGGACGGCCGAAACCGGCTGCATGAACAACACGCGATACTGCTCGGGATGCTCCTCAGCGAACGCCATGTAGGCGCGAGCCACCTCAGCCAGGCGATCGAGCACCGGCCCTTCTCCTTGCACATTGGCCATCACCCGGCTCGAGAACTCGGCGAAACGGATGGAGCACACCTCGGTGAAGATGTCGTCCTTGTGCTTCCAGTGCATGTAGATCGCAGGCGACGTCACCCCGACCTGCTCCGCGATTGCCCGAACTGAGACTGCGTCGGCGCTGCCCTCGACAGTGAGCAATTCCTCGGCGGCTGCGAGGATGTCGCGCCGAAGCTGGTCACCCTCTCCCTTGCGAGCCCTAGCTCTGGTTGTCGGCGACATTGTGTTTCTCCACGGTCGGTTACCGCAGATAGCTTACCACTGCTAACCCAGAACGTGACCCTTCGACTGCATCGGCTGGATCTCGCCAGCGCTAGGGCGTCTACACAGATTCGGTTCGTTGCCGGCCGGTGGAAGGTTCATGCCGCTCGTAGGCCTGGTCTGCGGTCCGGTGTAGGCGGATCAGTCCGGGGAGCCCAACTAGGAAGTCCCACACAGCGGCCAGTCCGCCGACGAGCAGCGTGCGGATCGCAAGCGGAGGCGCAGGTTTCGCTGGGGGGAAGTGCTCGGGCAAGTCAATGGCTGCATCGCGTGCGGCGAGGACCGTTTCGACGGCAGCGGGATCGGCCCAGTCGCCGCGGAAGCGCACCTGGCCGTCGGTGCCGACTATGTAGACGCTGTCAGGCAGAAGGCCGAGCGATCGATGCGCCGTCCCGTCGAGGTCATCCACCAGCACCAGTCGGTGGTCGTCGTGGACGTCGGCTAGTGATGCGGCTCGCAGCCGCTTCTCGGAGACCGACTGGTGGGGTCCGACTCTCCCGCCGGGGTGTGCCTCTCGGACATAGAGGACGGCAAACCTCACCTCAGGGTGACGGGCAGCGAGCTCCTGCATCGCTTCCACTCCCTTGGCATACATCGGGCAGGTGACCGATCCGGTCTCGAGGACCAGGGGACGGTCGAGTAGTTCCGACAGCCGAATCGGCGAGCCGTCGATCGTGGTCAGTTCGAAGTCGGGCATCGCTTCGCCAACGCGGGGGCCGTCGAACGTGGCCAGGTCGTAAAAGGAGGTTCGAAACCGTGAGTAGTTGTAGCTCATGAGCCTTCGGCCTCCTCGGCGGCTTTCTTGAAGCCCTCGTTCTCCGCGGTGATCGCCTCGAGGATCGGCCGGCGCAGAAGCCTGCCGACGACCGGGGCGGGGCCGCCCGCGATGTCCACGACGAGGGTGTTGACCGTCGTCTGATCCACCGACCGAAGCCTGTGGATGCCGGTCATCGTCATGCCCAGCGACCGGGTCGACCAGGCGAATGTCTTCTCATGGTCGAGCTGGGTGACGGTCCACACCTTGACTCCCTGGCCCGGCTGCTTGATTCGGGCCTGCGAACCGACGGCAATCGGCCCTTCGTCAAGACGTTCCACTGAATCCATGGTTGGCGACATCTGCGGCCACGACTCCACGTCGAGGGTGAGCGCCCACACTGTTGCCACCGGTGCCTCGATTTCGATCTCGTGTTCGATTCTCATATTTGACTCCTTGTACCAATCGGTACAGAATGTACCATGTGGTACAGACTCTGTCTAGTCTGGGGAGATGCCCGATCCACGCACCGACCTCCTCGACCGACTGATAGCCGAGGCAGCCGCCAACGGCCTGGCCGACCGCAGCCTGCGCGACCTGGCCGAGGCAGTTGGAACCAGCCATCGCATGCTGCTCTACCACTTCGGGTCCAGGGCCGGTCTCATCCACGCCATCGTCGAACGCGTCGAGGCAGACCAACGTCAGGCACTCATCGACATAGCCTCCACGACCAACGACGGCGCCGAGCTGATCAGGCTGCTCTGGCAACAGGTGTCATCTCCGGAACTGCGCCCGTTCGTCCGGCTGTTCTTCGAGTGTGTGGCGCTCACCGGCGGAGAGGATCTCACCGACCCCTGGCTCGATCTCGGCACCGAAGTCGCAGCGTCGATCGAAGCCGAAACCGACGAGGACCTCCTTCGCCTCGGTGTTGCCGTGTCTCGGGGCCTGCTCATCGACGTGCTCGCCAAGGGAGACGCCGAAGAGGCCACCCGCTCACTCGAGCGGTTCATCACGATGTGGGAGCAGTCCTCGAGCGGCCCCCATCGGCAACCTGAAGGCGATTGATGAACGGGGATCGGGCGGGGAATCCAGATCCTGGAGACTCACCCTGGCCTGAATCCCGGGTTGCTTGGGCATCAAGGCCCTCCGAGGAGACCCCCGAAGCAATGTCGGCCGCATGACACCCCTTCCGGCTTCTACCGATCCTTCTACCGGGTTCCGAAGGTCGGGACCAGGAAGGAGAAAGATCATGAAGGGCTATGTCGCACGTAAGGGTGATCGTTGGTACGCGGTCATCTACGAAGGCCTCGACCCGGTGACCGGGAAGGAGCGACGCCGTTGGCACCCTGCCGGGACCAGCCGGGAGGACGCCGAGCGGCTGGCGGCGAGCTTGGCTGCGGAGCTGAACGGTCGGGACGATGGGGGTCGATCGTTGACGTTCGGTGTCTATCTGACGGCGCGGTGGCTGCCGGGCAAGAAGCTGGAGTTGGCGCAAAGCACGTGGGATGGGTATCGACGCAAGATCGACCTCCACGTGTTGCCGTCGCTTGGGAGCATCCCGATCCGTCGCCTCCGACCCCACCATCTGGAGAGGCTGTATGACGAGAAGCTGCACCCGGTCAATGGGAAGCGGCCGCTGGCGCCGAAGACGGTGTTGGAGATCCATCTCATCATCCGTGGTGCGCTCAACGACGCAGTCCGCCGTGGCATCGTGACTAGGAACGTGGCTCTGGTGGCTCACGCCCCCAAGGTGCGGTCGATCCCGAAGGTCGAGCCGCAGGCGTGGACAGCCGAAGAAGTACGGGCGTTTCTTCGTGAGGCGGCTGGGCATCGGCTCTTCGCAGCTCTGTGGCTTCTGGCCAACACCGGGCTCCGCCGCAGCGAGCTGCTGGGATTGCAGTGGGACGACGTCGACCTCGACGCCGCCACAATCTCGGTTAACCGAGGCCTGGTCTCGATCGGCTATGAGCTGCACGAGTCGCGTGGCAAGACCACCAACTCGAGGAGGGCGATCGACCTCGATCCCACCACCGTTGGCATCTTGGGCGCGTGGGAAAGGTGGCAATCGTCAGAGCGTGGAGCTGTGGGGATCGAACCGACAAGTTGGGTGTTCGCCGACGTCGAGGGCAACCCGATCCACCCCCACTCCATCTCCCAGACCTTCGAGCGGATTGTCGCCCGGGCGGGTGTCCCCAAGGTCCGTCTCCACGACGTCCGCCACACCCACGGCACCCTGCTGATCAAGGCCGGGGTCCCCGTCAAGGTTGTGTCGGAGCGGCTAGGGCATGGGAACCCGGCGTTTACGATCGATACCTACCAGCACGTACTCCCGGGTATGCAGGCCGAAGCCGCTCGCACCTTCGAGAAGCTGATCGCCGCAAGCCGGTAGAGAATCCGGTGGAAGCGGCGGTAGAACAGTGTCTGTAGACGGTAGATGCCCCGGTCAGCGGATCGCTGACCGGGGCTTTCAGTAGCGGGGGCGGGATTTGAACCCGCGACCTTCGGGTTATGAGCCCGACGAGCTACCAGACTGCTCCACCCCGCGTCG
>JASJAS010000106.1 GCA_030066875.1 Acidimicrobiia bacterium
GCGACTACGTTGCGCAGCCGCTCACCGTGAGAGACACGGGTTCCCGTTGTCGGGTCCGGGTGGGTCTCGGCGAAGCTGGTCAGTCCAAGTTCCACATGAGCCTCAGATCGTGGTCACATAGTCGGATAACCGACAACGCACGCTGCCGTCATCTATTCCGATCATCATCGGCGCGGGCGTCGTGGTTGCGTAGAAAGGCGAGCACCGCGGCCACCCGGCGGTGGGTGGAGGACTCACCTCTGGTCAAGGCGAGCTTGGCGAAGATCGAGTTGATGTGTTTTTCGACCGCGGAGTTGGAAATGAAGAGCGCGTCGGCGATGGCTGCGTTGGAACGTCCCTCGGCCATTGCCGCCAAGACGTCACGTTCCCGCTGAGTGAGTGTGTCCAGCAGCCGATCGGCCGAACTGCGCTGTCGGTTCAGAAGTCCTTCGACAACCAAAGGGTCTATCACCGAACCTCCGGCAACCACTTCCTCGAGGGCCCGCAGCAGCTCATCGAGATCGCCCACCCGATCCTTCAACAGGTAGGCGAGACCGGCGGTTCCGTCCTTGAAGAGTTCAAACGCGTAGAGCGAATTGGCGTGTTGAGAGAGTACGACGATTCCCACCTGCGCATGCTTGGCGCGTATGTCATGCGACGCTTCGATCCCTTCCATCTGGTGGGTCGGTGGCATCCGGATGTCGACTAAGACCGCATCCGGCGCGAGACGGTCCACCGCGTCGCGCAGCTGGGCCCCGTCCGCCACCGTAGCCAGCACGTCGACCTTTCCCGAAGCCTCCAATAGCTGGCGAGTCCCTTCGCGCACCAGGTAGTGGTCATCTGCGATGACTACCCGGATCATGGGCCGACCCTGAGGGGTATGCGACCGCCGAGCACGGTGCCACCGCCGGCCGTCGTGTCGATGATCACCTGACCGGCCAAGGCCGCGAATCGGTCCGTGAGCCCGGCCAGCCCGTTCAACCGGGTTTCCGCGGGATCAAATCCAGCGCCGTCATCGGTGATACGCAGGCTCAGGTCGCCATTGGTCCGACGTAGCTCGACCCGCGCTCGTGTTGCGTTGGAATGCTTGAGAACGTTGGTCAAACCTTCTGTAACGAAGAAGTACGCCGCACCCTCGACATCCGCATCGAACCGGAGCGTGCGCAACTCTGGTGAGCTATCGACGGTGACATCGATGGGCAACCGGCTGCAGCGATCCTCCACAGCCTCCACAAGGCCGCCGTCGGTGAGCACGCTGGGGTGGATCCCCTGGGCGAGATCGCGGAGATCCTTCAGGATTGTGCCGGCGTCGCGTTGCAGTTCGACAAGCGTTGCCTCGTCGAGCGTCTCGTTTCTGGCTTTGGCCCGGGCCAGTCCCAGCTTGGCAACAAGCGCAACCAATTCCTGCTGGGCTCCGTCGTGGATATTGCGCTCGATCCGGCGACGCTCGGCCTCCTGAGCGTGGACAATCCGTGCCGCCAGCCGTGTGTTCGAGATGACCAGCGCCGCCTGAGCGGCGAGGGCATCGACCAGGTCGGCATCCTCCTTCTTGAAGGTCCCTGTGAGCTTGGGACCACACACGATCCAGCCGAACGCTTCTTCGCCGCTGCGCACCGGGGCGCGATGTACTTCGGCCCCACTTCTGGAACCCGACGTGGCCGACGAGTCCAGATCAACGGCAACCCAGCGCAGGCGGACCGCTCGGCGCACGGTCTCGGCCAGATGTTCGGTCAGGTCGGCGCCGTCGGGAGCACTCGTCCGTCGATCGAGTTCGGTGACGGCTTCGATTGGTGTCGGCCTATCGCCAAATACCCACCTGTCGGCGATTCTCTGCAACCGCGCTCGCGTCGGCTGGAAGGCGAAAGCCAGGATTGCCGTGACCACGATCGCAATCTCCAACGGGAGCTGGGCGCCCGCAGCCAGCCCGAGGCCGGCCGCGATCGCTCCGTAGATCAAGAAGATCCCGATGGAAAGAGCGCCGTAGGTGAAGGACTTGCTGATGAAGGCGTCGGAATCGACCCAGTCCGGCTGCTCGATGGCCATGACGACACTCACCGGAATGAGAAGCAGCGCGAATGCTCCAACGGTGAGCAGCCATTGGCCATGAACCAGAGAGTCCGGCCCGAATACTGGGGCAACTATGAACGGGACCATGCCCAGCGCCAATGCGGCACCAGAGCCGAACACAACCCATCTGATCTGGCGTCGTTGAGTGGTGTCGGTCCTCCGGTAGCGCACGATGAGCAGGCCGATGGCCACCAGCACGATCACACCCAGCCCGTTGCGTATCCAGGACGTCGCTGGACCCAACCAGCCGAGCGAATCGACGTATAGCGGGTTTTCGAACGGGTCGACATCGCCGTAGGTGACACGCTCGACCAAAACCTCCTCGTTGACGAGCAAGCCAAGGGCCATTGGGATGGGGAGCAACCAGGTCGATCTGGCAAAGACCTGCTCGCCGCGGGTAGCTGGAATCCCCGAGGGGAATAGGCCGATCAGCCGGGCGATGCATCCCAGACCCACCATCATGACCAGCGCTTCCGCCAGCAACGCCCAGGCCATCCATTGAGCGACACCGCCATCTGCATACTGACCCTTGATCATCCACTCCAGCAGGGCGGCGTACGCCATTGAAGCGGCGGTTCCACACACGAGCAGCTGCGCCGATCGGTTTCCCGGGTGGCGCCACAACAAGAGCAGGCCGGCCCCCAGGAACGGAATCGGGACGGTGAGCATATAGAGGATCGCCGATGCCGGCAGCGGATCCGCCGTTGCGGCGAGCGCGAACGCGGCCACCAATGAGGCAGCGGCCGTCCCGCCAACGATCCAAGCGAACCGATTCATGGGCCGCATTGTGCAGCCGCAACCATGTCGTGTCCATTGAGGCTGGCCTCATTTCTGACGGCGCCAATTGTGTGGATGGCCCCACCCGCCAACTGAGGGAGGCACGGTTCCGTCGCCGACCGTCTCTTCGTACCTTGCCTGCGTACTCAATCAGAGGAGGAGGACATGGCTACGGCAACTGTGGACAGGACGACAGAAGAGAGGGCTCCGGCGGCGTCGCCGGTACGGGTATGGATAGGACTGGTGCGTGTGGGCACGATCGCAATGGTGGTGTTTGCGATCCTGCTGCAGGTCGTTGCACGGGCGATCATCCCACCGGTATTCGTGATCGGTCTGGTGTTTCTCGGTGTGACACCCTTCTTGAGGGGTGAGCGGCGCGGCCTCGCGCTCGGGGCGGCGATCTTCGGAGCGGCTGCCTATGTAGGGAATCTGCCCATCATCATCGATGACCTCAGTCATCCCGAGTCTGCACCGTCATTCATCGCCCAGCTTCTCTCGACCATTGCATTGGGACTCGTTGTGGTCGGTGGTGTAGCCGCCTGGTTCCGTCGATCGACGCGTCTGCTGCGGCCGCTTGCGTTGGCTGCGGCAGGTGTCTTCGTCGCGGGGACGTTTGCCTCGGTGGCAATCGCGGCCGACACAGATTCCGTAGCCGCGCTGCCCGGGGACGTGCCCGTCACTGCCGAACGGCTGATGTGGGCACCCGAAGAGGTAGTGATCGACGCCGCGACCACAGGCATCTGGATAGACAACGAGGACGGATTCAGGCACACCTTCACCATCCCGGAACTGGGTATCGACGTCGAGGTTCCCGCACTCAAGGCGCGACGCGTCGACATCGATGCCCCGCCAGGCACTTACGAAATCATCTGCGAAGTTCCCGGTCACGACAGCATGACTGGGACCCTGATTGTCTCGAGCTGAGGAGTTACGCATGAACGAAGCGAAGTACCGAGAAGCTGAGAAGAAGCTCTGGGATTCGGTTGGGCTCGCGCCGGTCGAGAGGTTCGTCACCCTGCCCCGAATCGGGGTGAAAGTGCGGGTTCAAGAAGTCGGCGAGGGTGATCCGGTTCTCTTCATACATGGCGGCCCCAACTCCGGGTCGACCTGGGCGCCACTGCTAGAGCACTTCTCCGGCTATCGCTGCCTGATCGTGGACCGTCCGGGGACGGGGCTCAGCGAGCCGTATGCCGTCACGAGGGAGAATCTTGCCGGATTTGGCGACGACTTTGTGGGCGACGTGCTGACAGCTCTCGGGTTCGCCTCGGCACATGTTGTCGCATCGTCCTTTGGCGGAATGCTGGCACTGCGGTCGGCTGCCGCCGAGCCGCAACACTTCCGGCGGATGGTGCAAATGGCGGCTCCCGCCCTCGCCCCGGGAAGTGCAACGCCGCCGTTCATGAGGATCATGGGGATCGCGCCGATGCGCTGGCTGATCAGCAAGCTGCCCCCCAACCAGAAGGCCAACGACAGCATCCTCCGTCAGATCGGACATCGCGCCACACTCGATGGGGAAGGCTTCCCGGAGGTTTTCGACGAGTGGTACCTGGCCCTGCAACGCCATACGAGCACGATGGAGAACGACGGTGGGATGATCAGCAGGTTGGTGACCTGGCGAGGATTCGACCCGTCGGATGTGATACCCGACGCCGTGTTTGCCCGTGTCAGCACCCCGACGGTCTTTCTGTGGGGTGCCGACGATGGGTTCGGCGGCGAGGATGTCGCACGAGGCGTTGTGGATCGGATGCCGAACGCCGAGTTGGTGATGATTCCCGACTCGGGCCATCTTCCCTGGCTCGATGATCCGAAACCGATCGCCGTGCAGAGCCGGGCTTGGCTCGAGGCGCTGGATGTTGAGTCTTCGCCGGCTGAGCAACACAGCGTGTGACGGCGCTAGTCGCCGCCTGGGTCGACCCGTTCGAGCTTTCGTTTCAGAACTGTGTAGTCGACCTCTGTGGATCGTCGGATCATCTTGCCGAGGTTGCGTTGAGCAACACGTCGCCACCCGCTCAACTCGCCCACGATCTCGACCGAGACTCGGCACGACGTCGCACCGAGGGACTCGACCGACCGGGTGACGGTCGTCGGAATCTTCGCCCCGGCTGTGGATTCCACGGTGATCGATCGCCCCGGTTCAAGGGAGGTCACCCGATAGCTGGTCACCTGATTCCGGTAATCCATGGTTTGGTCGTAGGTCGAACCAGCTTCTCTAGGGGGATCCGAGGTCCACACGGTTGACTTGACGCCACTCTGCCACTCGGGGTTGTTCGCGACGTCCGCCAAATAGGCGAACGCCTTCTCCCCCGGGGCGTTGACGTCGGTGGTTACGAAGACTCTCATGGCAACACCTTCGCTGCAGCGCATCGAACCGAATAGGTTCCAGCTATGAACGTAGTACAAGAACCCCTGTTCCGGTCCCGTGCCGTCAACCACGTCGCGCTACGCGTTGCCAACATCTCCCGATCACGAGACTTCCATGTTCCTTTACGACCCGACGGCCCTCTCGTGCAGCTATCGGGCCCAAATCCTCAGAACCGGACCCGGGCCTCCGTCCACGCAGATCCTGCGGCAGTTGAAGCCATGGCGGCCTCGACGAACGCGACACCGATGGCTCCGTCGACGTGGTCAGGGAAGTCCAGAGCCAGCGGGTCCGGTTGAGTGCCGGTGCGGCGTGCTGCGATGGCCTCAGCTGCGTCCGAGTAGATATTGGCAAAACCCTCGTGAAAACCCTCGGGATGGCCGGCAACGATCCGGCTGGCGCGGCGAGCGGGCGGCAATGTACCTGGTCCGTTCGGGGTGAAATGCTGTGCGGGCCCATCGAGCGGTGTGAACACCAGCCGGGTGGGCCACTCCTGCCACCACTCAACGCTGCCCCGGGTCCCAGAAACCCGGATGCGCAGACAATTCTCCACACCGGCTGCAGTCTGGGTGACCCAGAACGAGCCTTTGGCACCATTGCTGAAACGGAGCATTGCCGACCCGAAATCGTCGACTAGGCGCTCAGGGATCACATGGCCGACTTCTGCGGAGACCTCGGTCACCTCCAAACCGGAGACGAAACGGGCCAGGTTGTGGGCGTGAGTCCCGATGTCCCCCATAACTAGTGACGGCCCCCCGCGGACCGGGCTGTAGCGCCAGGGCGGCTCCGCCGTCGGGTCCGGGTCGACCTCATCGGCCTTGCCCCCCTGCACGTATTCGACTTGGACCAGCCGAATCTCACCGAGCTGATCGTCGGCAACCATCGCCCTTGCTTGCCGCACCATTGGATAGCCCGTGTAATTGTGGGTTAGGCAGAAGGTCAGCCCGGTTTCCTGGACCTTGTCGACCACATCCAAGGCTTCCGCCATGGTGTTGGTAAGCGGTTTGTCGCAGATGACGTCGAAGCCGCGATCGAGAGCAGCCAGGGCATAGGGATGATGAGTGTCATTCGGTGTCATGATTGCGATGACCTCGGCGCCGTCGTCTCGGTGCGTCTCGCTCTCTAGCATCTCGATGGGGTCGCCGTAGGCCCGATCCGCAAGGATGCCGTAGCTGACCGCAGCCCGTCGCGATCGCACGGGATCCGAAGACACCACCCCGGCGACCAGGTCATAGCGCCCGTCGAGACGGGCAGCGGTACGGTGCATCGCTCCGATGAAACTACCCGGGCCACCACCGATTACGCCCAGCCGCAGCGGTCGACCCAGTTTCTCGGCGACGGGGTTCGTATCCATGCGGTACCTCGCAGACTCGATTGCGCCTCAACCTAGACGCCGGCCCCGGCGAGATGGTCAAGGACTCTCGGATCGCTTGACAGGTGCCCGACCGAAGTGGTCGTCGTCCATCGCCAGTACCACTTCTTCAGCTTCCTTGGCGTGCAGTCGCATGGCATCGGCCGCTCGTTCCGGATCTCCCGCTTCCAGGGCCTCAACGATCGCAACGTGACGATCGCCCAGCCAAACCAGATCGATGCCGGGCGCGGATGCAGTGACGTAGGTGTGAGCGTATGGATCGAGCATCGACCAAACTCTCTCGAGGGTCGCGTTCCCCGCCGCGTTCACGATGAGTTTGTGGAACTGTGTGTTGTTGATTGCGTGGCCATGCGCATCACCGGCCTCGGCCAGCTCGTGCATGTCGGCGATCAGGCCTTGCAGTTCATCAAGTAGTTCCGGCGTCATACGTTTCGCGGCATAGCGGGCTGCCAGAGCCTCGAGCTCCCCGCGCAACTCCATTTGCTCGACTAGTTCCGGCTTGTTCGGCTGACGGACCCGGGCACCCTTGTACGGCTGCATCTCGACGACACCCAACGTTGCAAGGTCACGCAGCGCCTCCCGAACCGGGGCTTGGCTGACACCCAGTTCCCGAGCCACCCGCGTTTCGACGATCCGGGAGCCGGGCTCCAGTTCACCCTCCAGGATCCATTGCAGAATCCTGTCCTTGACCTGGTCACTGAGCACGTTCCGGGCGACTGGATCGGTCCGTTGCGTCATCTTGCGTCCATATCGATGGCCATCCGTCTTGGTTTTCCCACACTGTGGCTGGCG
This sequence comes from Acidimicrobiia bacterium, assembly GCA_030066875.1. Taxonomy (GTDB): domain Bacteria; phylum Actinomycetota; class Acidimicrobiia; order Spongiisociales; family UBA5794; genus JAAETI01. The sequence continues at coordinate 7,347 of JASJAS010000106.1, forward strand.
GCGGTGCTGTCCCGAGTGGTCACGATATCGCAGCAGGCGGTGAATAACGCCGATTTCGTTTAGGTATCGTCATGGTGGCAACTCGGAAGGAGGCGCTGTGAGCGGGAGGTTGGCCGGCAAGACGGCGGTCGTCACCGGGGCCGGGCAGGGAATCGGGCGTGCCACTGCGATCGCCTTCTCCGCCGAAGGTGCCGCCGTCTGGGGAGTCGACCTGAACCCGGCCACGTTGACCTCGCTTGCGGACGAACATTCGGAAGTGACTACGGCGGTGCTAGACGTCACCGACCAATCCGGAATCACCTCGCTGGCCTCGCGAGTGGGGTCGATCGACGTCCTATTCAACTGTGCCGGTTACGTACATAGCGGCAACGCCTTGGAGTGCGCGCCCGAGGAGTGGGACGAGGCGATGGCCGTCAACGTCAAGTCCATGTATTTGATGGTTCGTGCGTTCCTGCCGGGGATGATCGAGCGGGGTAGCGGCAGCATCGTCAACATGGCTTCAGTGATCTCCAGTATCAGCGGGGTGCCCAACCGATTCGTCTACGGGACCTCGAAGGCAGCAGTGATTGGCTTGACCAAGGCAATCGCTGCGGATTTCGCTGAACGCGGGGTGCGCTGCAACGCCATTGCCCCGGGCACCGTGCAGACTCCGTCGCTCGACGAGCGCCTCAACGCCTTCGATGATCCAGTGGCAGCCAGGGCCCAATTCATGGCTAGGCAACGGATGGGGCGTCCGGGTACCGTCGACGAGATCGCTGCCCTTGCGGTTCACTTGGCCTCCGACGAGTCGAGCTACACGACCGGCAGCGTGTATGTGATCGACGGCGGCATGACGCTATGAAGCTGGTTCGATACGGCGACCGGGGCATGGAACTACCCGGACTGATCGACGGCACCGGCAGGATCAGGTCGATCGCCGGGCTTGTTCCGGACGTTGCCGGGCCGGCGCTGCTTCCGCCTACCCTCGCCCATCTTGCCCAGGCCGATCCGGGTGCATTGCCGCTGGTCGATGAGGGCGTTCGCATCGGGCCCTGTGTTGGCAAAGTGGGGAAGATCGTGTGCATCGGGCTGAATTTCTCGGACCACGCCGAGGAGTCGGGCATGGAAGTTCCTGACGAACCCGTTCTGTTCATGAAGGCCACTTCATCCATCAGCGGTCCCTACGACGATGTCGTGCTACCCCGCGGCGAAGCCAAGGCCGACTGGGAGATCGAGCTCGGTGTGGTCATCGGTAAGGCGGCCAAGTACGTCACGGCAGCCGAAGCACGAAGCCACATCGCCGGATACTGCGTTGTGAACGATCTTTCGGCGCGTCAGGCCCAGCTCGAGGGAACCGGGCAGTGGGTGAAGGGCAAATCTGCCGACACTTTCGCCCCCATCGGACCCTGGTTGGTCACCAGTGACGAGGTTCCTGATCCGCAGGACCTCGACATGTGGCTAGAGGTCGATGGTCGTCGCTATCAGGACGGGAACACCCGCACGATGATCTTTGGTGTAGACGCCCTTGTCGCCTACGTGAGCGGCTTCATGTCGCTGCAACCGGGAGACATCATCAGCACCGGGACTCCGCCCGGCGTCGGGCTCGGGCTCGATCCGCCTACGTGGCTGCAGCCGGGCAATGTGATCACCCTCGGCATTGCCGGCCTGGGTGAGCAAAGGCAAAAGGTGGTGGCAGCAACATGAACGACGAGAGTCTGCAGAACCCCCGGCTTCGCAGTGGTCGCTGGTACGACAAGCTAGACAGGCACGGGTTCATCCACCGCAGCTGGATGAAGTCCGACGGCTATCCGGCAGATCTGTTTTCGGGTCGCCCGATGATCGGTATCTGTTCGAGTTGGTCCGAGCTCACACCGTGCAACAGCCACCTCGACGAGATCGCCGAGTATGTAAAACGCGGCGTTTGGGAGGCGGGTGGGGTCCCGCTGATCTTCCCGGCAATGTCGCTCGGGGAGACGCAGCTGCTGCCAACGGCGATGCTGTTCCGCAACCTGATGGCAATGGCCGTGGAGGAGTCGATCCGGGGGAACCCCATCGACGGAGTGGTCTTGCTCGGAGGCTGCGACAAGAACACGCCTGCCCAGCTCATGGGAGCCGCCAGCGTCGACTTGCCCACGATCGTGCTCTCCGGGGGTCCCAAGCTGAGCGGCACCTTCCGCGGTGAGCGGGTGGGAAGCGGCACATCGGTCTGGCAGTACTCGGAGGCAGTTCGCGCCGGGGAAATGAGCAAGGAGGATTTCCTTGCCGCCGAGGAGTGCATGTCGCGGAGCAAGGGATTCTGCAACACAATGGGAACCGCTTCCACCATGGCGTGCTTGGTCGAGGCGATGGGCATCACCCTTCCGCAGAATGCAGCCATCCCGGCAGTCGACTCGCGCCGTAACGTGCTGGCTCATCTAACCGGCCGACGCGTCGTCGAGTTGGTGCGCGAGGATATGCGACCGTCGCGGATTCTTGGAGAGGCCGCCTTTGCCAACGCGGTTCGGGTGTGTGCCGCGATCGGTGGATCCACGAACGCCGTCGTACACCTGCTGGCAATCGCGGGCCGGCTCGGACTCGACTTCTCCCTCGGCGACTGGGACCGGCTTGGCCGCGAGGTTCCTCTTTTGGTCGATTTGATGCCGGCGGGCGAGTATCTGATGGAAGAC
>JASJAS010000014.1 GCA_030066875.1 Acidimicrobiia bacterium
CCGGTTTGTTATGATCGTTGCCGCCATTTGGGGAGCGGTCGGGCTCGTTCTCATGAAGCTGATCGGGAAGACGTCTCAAGAAACCAGAGTCTTCGGTGGCGGTGCAACGATCGGCTCGGTCGGCAGCAAGGGGAGCGTGTCGTGAGCTTATCGATTGCGGAGTTGCTGGCAGTGGCCTTCTCTGTTGGCTTCGCGCTGGCCGCAGCTTGGGTGGTCGTCCGGCCTTACAAACGGCTCGCAGGAAGAGTGCGACCCTACGCGACGGTGGCTCGGGTTGATCTCACCCGCGCCGTCGACGTCGGCGGTACCGCTCAGGCCGGGTCGGCCTTCGGTGATGCGACGCTGGGGCGACTGTTCCAGCCGATGTTTGACCGAGTTCTTCACACTCTTGCGCGGCTGCTAGCGACTTCAAGCACAGCGCTCCTCGCTCTGCGCCTTCGCCAGGCAGGGCTCGACCCGGACCTCGGAGATCTCGAACGAGTCAATGAGTTCCGCATCCGGTCCCTTCTCGCGGCTGCCGGGTGGTCAGTAGGCCTCGGGTTCTTTGGTCTCGTCGTCCAGGGGCCCTGGCTCATGGTTTCGTTCGCCATTCTGGGTTTTGCCTTTGGGGTTCTAAACGCGCGCGGACGAATCGACAGGGGAATCGCGACGCAACGCGATCGAATCCGAGGTGAGCTCTACACGATCAATCAACTGCTCGCTATGCGGACCCGGGTCGGCGGCGGAGTCGTCGACGCGATACGTCATGTCGTTGTCAGGGGCAACGGAGCAGTGATCGATGAACTGGCCGAGGTGTTGAGGCTCCATGAGACAGGCGTGGCGCTCACAGCGGCGCTGTCGCGGGCGGCGGAACTCACAGCGGAACCCGAAGCAGCACGTACCTATGCCGTCCTTGCCACCGCCCAAGAGCGGGGAGCCGACCTGGGGGACGCTCTGCTTGATCTCAGCAAGGACCTGAGGTCGGCGCGTCGCGAGAACCTGCAGAGGGAAGCAGCCCGGCGCCGGTTACTGATGGTAATCCCGATCGTCGTGGTTCTAGCCCCGATCGTGCTGCTCTTCATCGGCGCCCCGATTCCCCAGCTGATCTTTGGAGGAACGTGAAGACCGAATCGGAGGAACGAGTGAAAGCGATCTATCTACAACTTGGAGTTGTGCTGAAGAGAGTATCCCGAGATGAAGAGGGCGCTGTTGAAAGCGCACAGATCTTCGCTTGGATCGTCGTGACCGTCATCGCAATCATGGCGCTCGGAGCGCTCATGCAGGCGCTCGGTGTCGACGTCATCAACTGGGTCCGGGACCAAATCGGTATCTGAGAGGTACTTCGTGAGTGCTTCCGTGCGTCGTGGGTGTGCGGCGGTGCATGCGGACGAGCGCGGCCTCTCTTCAGTCGGCATTCTCTTGGCCGTCGCCTTCACGCTGATCGTCGCAGTGGTGGTCGTCAACATGTTCCTCTACTTGTACGGCCAGGGCGCCGCAAGGGCGGCCATCGATGAGGGGGTACGCGCCGGGTCCCGGGTCGATGCCGGACAATCAGTATGCGAGCATCGTGCGAGGCAGGCCCTGGAAGGACTGATGCCCGGTCCGCTCAGCTCCGGCGTCGAGATCAGGTGTGCCGGCGCCGAAGGTGAGATCATCGCCGTCGCCGAGGTGACTTTGGACAGCCCGCTGCCCGGCGTGCCGTCCTGGTCGTTTCAGATGGAAGCACGGGCAATCCAGGAGACGGGGGAATGAACCGCAGCCGGGTATCCCGTCGGTTGGTTGATGATCAGGGTGGCTCGGCCTACGCCGCGATCGAGATGGTGCTTGTGATCGGACTGATTCTCCTGCCCACGCTGGCGGGTCTGGCCCAGATCCCAAGATGGGTCGAGGCCAAATCGACTGCGGATCTTGCTGCTCAAGAGGCCGCTCGGCACATGGTCCTCGCCGATAGCTGGGAAGAGGCCACGGTCGCTGCCGAGGCCGTCGTCGCGGCTGTCGTCGACAACCGGGGTCTAGACGTTGGGGCGCTGGGTGCAATCACTTATGTGGGTTCGCTCGACAGGGGTGCCAGCATCACGGTAACGGTTACGTTGCAGGTCCCGCCGGTTGTATTGCCCGGTTTCGGCCCAGTCGGTGGAACCATCGACCTCTCCCGCTCCGCCACCGAGCGAGTCGACGACTACCGCGAGTTCGGCTAGATCCGCCGCTAATCCTCCCGTTCCGGCGGACATAGCTGCGGATAGTCGTAGTCATATCCGCAAGAACGGGCTGGGGCAGCACCGAATGAGCGTACCGGTGGCGTTGCATCTGCAAAGATGAGAGCAGAAGAGGAGCAATGTCGGGGAATGCCTACGGATTCCGAATACCTTGAATCGCTGGGTCGAGTCATTTACCGCTGGGCTCAAATGGAATGGGCGATCATCTACCTCGCCAAGGAGATTGACCCCGAGGGTCGCACCATCCGTCAGACGGCGAGCATGACATCCGGTCACGTGGCGCGGCAGCTTCGGTCAGCCCTCGAAGAAACCAAGGTATCGGATTCCGCATACTCCGATGCGAGGGCGATATCGAAGGAGTATGACGACCTGTTGCTTCGGCGCAACGACATCGTGCATGCCCAGCCGGCCACGATCGGCGGGGAACACCGTCTGCATCGGGTCCGGGCCGACGGTACCCACGAGAGCATCGAGTTGGATGACCTCCTGGATTTCTCCTCCGACTGCGCCAGGCTCGGGAATCGGGCTAGTGCATTGCTCTGGGAACTCCGCAAAGGTGAAAAGCGCTAGGCAGCCTCAGCGCTGAGATCACACCCCCACCACTCGTTCTGGCGGACATAGCTTCGGGTATGCGGAGCAATATCCGCAGGAACCGAAGGGATTACGGTTGGGGTCTATGAGCGAGCAAGATGTCATCAGACAACGGCTACGGGTAGCCGGGGTCGTCCAGGGTGTGGGCTTCCGGCCGACTGTCTACCAACTCGCCACGTCGCTCGACCTCAGCGGATTCGTCGGCAACGACTCCGCCGGCGTATTCATCGAACTCGAAGGTGAGGCTGCTGCCATCGACGAGTTTGTGCTCCGTGTCCAGGCCGACCCACCCCCGCTGGCCCACATCGACTCGATCGACCGCACCGACATCCCGGCAACGGGGGACTCCGAATTCGTGATAGTCGAGAGTCAGCGCCACTGCGCCGCGACCACCCTTGTCTCACCCGACCTCGAAGTGTGCGACGACTGCCTCGCCGAGATGAACGACCCCGCCGACCGGCGCTTCCGCTACCCGTTCATCAACTGCACCAACTGCGGGCCCCGATTCACCATCACCCGCGAGACCCCATACGACCGGCCGCTAACCACCATGGCCTCGTTCGTCATGTGCGGGCCGTGCCAAGCCGAATACGACGACCCGGCGGACCGCCGATTCCACGCCCAACCCAACGCCTGCCCCGACTGCGGCCCCCGCATCTGGCTCGAGCAAGGCGATGTCATTCCTACCCACGACGCCATCGCCGACACGCGACGCCGTATCGGTGAGGGTGCGATCGTTGCCATCAAAGGAATCGGTGGATTCCACCTAGCCTGCGACGCCCGCAATGCCGACGCGGTCTCCGCGCTGCGAGAACGCAAGCACCGCACGGCCAAGCCATTCGCGGTCATGGCCGCCGACCTCGCCACCACAGAACAAGTCGCCGACCTCGACGACGCAGAACGCGTCCTGCTCCAATCTCCGCAGCGCCCCATCGTCCTGGTGGACGAAACAGAAGCGAGTGACCTTGTGGACGGCATCGCGCCGGGTAACAACCGCATCGGAGTCATGTTGCCCTACACCCCGCTGCATCACCTGCTACTCGAGCCGGGTGACGTTTGGGTGATGACGTCTGCCAACTACGCATCCGAGCCCATCGTGAAAGGCAACACCGAGGCTCGGGAGAAGCTCCTCGAACTGGCCGACGTGCTGCTGCTCCACGACCGCGGCATTCACGTCCATTGCGACGACTCGGTGCTGCGGATCGCTGCCGGTGCAGAGCTACCCGTCAGGCGCAGCCGCGGCTTTGCCCCGTTCCCGGTCCGCCTTCCGGTCTCGGTGCCGCCGACTCTTGCCGTCGGCGGTGAACTCAAGGCCACCTTCTGTCTTGCGGACGGGGAGAACGCCTTCATGAGCCAACACATCGGTGACATGGAGAACCTCGAGACGCTGGACGCCTTCACCGCCGCCGTCGACCACATGACCGGGCTATTCAGGATCGAGCCGGAACGGGTGGTGGCGGACCTACACCCGCGTTATCTGTCCACAAGGTGGGCAGAAGACAACTTCGGCGACAGAGTGGTTCATGTGCAGCATCACCATGCCCACATCGGGTCGGTGATGGCAGAGAACAAACACACCGGTCCTGTCATCGGCGTCAGTTTCGACGGCACCGGGTACGGGATCGACGAGACCATCTGGGGCGGCGAGATCCTCGTCGGCAACCTCGACGGTTTCTTCCGGGCAGGACACCTCGGTGTAGCCCAGCTCGTTGGTGGCGACGCGGCAGTCAAACGCCCCTACCGGATGGCGCTCTCGCACCTCCACGCCGCCAGAGCCGAATGGGACGAACGTCTCCCCGCAGTCGCCCGGGCGACCGCCGAGGAAAGGCGCATCATCCGTCAGCAGCTCGAGACCGGCCTCAACTCGGTGGAAACCAGCAGTATCGGGCGGTTGTTCGATGCGGTGGCATCTCTAGCCGGGGTCCGCCACGAGATCAGCTATGAGGGCCAGGCTGCCATCGAACTGGAGGCTCTCGGCGCCGGAGGTACCGCGGGGTCGCCGGGCGGCGACGGGTCCTACCGGTTCGAATTGGTCGACCGGGACGAGGCGCTGGTGGTCGACCCGAGCCCGGTAGTCCGTGCGGTCGCCGCCGACATCGTCACCGGCGTCCCGGCCGCTGCAGTCAGCCGGCGCTTCCACCAGGCCCTGGCAGATGCTGTGGTGGCGTCCGCTCAGGAGATGCGTCGGCGGTACCATATCGACACGGCGGCGCTGAGCGGCGGCGTCTTTCAGAACGTGACGCTGCTCGAAGCCGCAAAACGGGGCTTGGAAGAGTCGGGATTCGCGGTTCTCACCCATCGTCTGGTTCCCCCAAACGACGGTGGTCTCGCACTCGGCCAGGTGGCCCTGGCAGGACGGAGGTAACAACTATGTGTCTCGGGATTCCCGGCAAGATCGTCGAGGTATACGACCTCGACGGAGCCCGCATGGGCAAGGTCGACTTCGACGGAATCGTCAAGGAGATCTGTCTGTCGTTCGTGCCCGAGGCTGAAGTGGGCGACTACACCATCGTCCATGTGGGGTTCGGCATCACCAAGGTGGATGAAGCGTCTGCCCATGAGACCCTGGCGCTGATGAAAGAGATGGGGGTGCTTGAAAGCGAACTGGATGCTGCCGCCGCTCTAGCTGCTGAAGAGGCCATCGCCTCCGGCGAGGATCACCCGTGAAGTACCTCGACGAGTTTCGCGACCCCGAGCTCGCTAAGAGACTCTTCGACGAGATCGACCGCATCACCACCCAGCACTGGGTGCTAATGGAGGTGTGCGGGGGGCAGACTCATTCCATCATCCGGAACGGCATAGACAAGCTGCTCAACGAGAACATCGAGTTGGTCCACGGTCCGGGTTGTCCGGTTTGTGTTACCCCGCTCGACACCATCGACAAGGCACTGGCCATCGCTGCCCGCGACGACGTCATCTTTTGCTCCTTCGGCGACATGCTCCGGGTTCCCGGCAGCACTCAGGATCTGTTTCAGGTGAAGGGCGAGAGCGGTGATGTTCGGGTGGTTTATTCGCCGCTCGATGCCGTCAATATCGCTAAGGAGAATCCCGACAGCCAGGTGGTGTTCTTCGGCATCGGTTTCGAAACCACCGCCCCGGCGAACGCAATGTCGGTGTACCAGGCGAAGCAGCTGGGCCTCACCAACTTCTCGATGCTGGTCTCTCACGTGCTGGTCCCGCCCGCCATCAGGGCCGTACTCAACTCCCCTCTGAACCGGGTGCAAGCCTTTCTTGCGGCCGGGCATGTCTGTTCGGTGATGGGCTTCTCCGAGTACGTGCCGATCGTGGAGGAGTACGGCGTCCCCATCGTCGTAACCGGGTTTGAACCGCTCGACCTGCTCGAAGGCATCCGCAAGACCATCATTCAGCTCGAAACCGGCACGGCAGAAGCGGAAAACGCATACCCGCGGGCGGTCAGCTTCGATGGGAACGAGGCAGCGCAACAGCTCATCGAAGACGTCTTTGAGACAACGGACCGCAACTGGCGGGGAATCGGGATGATCCCGGAAAGCGGCTGGGAGCTGTCCGCACGATATGCGGACTTCGATGCCGCGCGGCGCTTCGAGGTGGGCGATATCGACACCCAGGAACCCGACGTGTGCCGCTCCGGTGAGGTGCTGCAGGGTCTCATCAAGCCGAACGAGTGTGAGGCATTCGGCAACGAGTGCACTCCGCGCAAGCCGCTCGGCGCCACCATGGTTTCTGCCGAGGGCGCCTGTGCCGCCTACTACACGTACGGCCGGTTCATCGAGATCGAAGGCGTCTCGGCATGACCTCGGACAGCGCAGGCGACGGCGCAACTATCGACGGTTGGTCGTGTCCGGCTCCGCTGCGGGACCAGCCCAACATCGTCATGGGTCATGGCGGCGGCGGCAAACTGTCGGCCGAACTCATCGAGCATCTGTTTCTGCCTGCATTCAACAACGAGCATCTCGATAGTCTCGGCGATGCCGCGGTTGTCGACCTTCCGCCGGGCCGCATCGCCATGTCGACCGACAGCTTTGTAGTGCGGCCCCGCATCTTCCCCGGCGGCGACATCGGCGAACTGGCAGTCAACGGCACCGTCAACGATGTAGCGATGACCGGGGCCATTCCGCTCTACGTGAGCGTGGCGATGATCCTCGAGGAGGGCATGCCGATCGACGAACTTGCGGCGCTCACGCGATCTATGGCCAAGGCTGCCGACCAAGCCGGCGTGCAGCTGGTTACCGGCGACACCAAGGTGGTCGACCGGGGACACGGCGATGGGGTCTACATCAACACCACCGGGCTGGGGGTGATTCGCGACAGCATCGACATCCACCCGGCCAACGTTCGTCCCGGCGATGCGATCCTGGTCAGTGGCACCATCGGTGACCACGGAATGGCGATCATGAGCGTTCGAGAAGGCCTCGAATTCGAAACAACAATCGAGTCCGACACTGCCGCCCTCAACCACCTGGTGGCGGCTCTGCTGGAGGCCGGCATCGAAATCCGAGCAATGCGCGACCCCACCCGGGGCGGGCTCGCCGCGACCCTCAATGAGTTTGCCGCCGCGACGCAGGCCGGCGTCGTCGTCGAGGAGTTGCGGCTTCCGGTGAAGCGCGAGGTTGCTTCGGCGTGTGAGATGCTCGGCATGGACCCGTTCTACGTGGCCAACGAGGGCAAGATGGTTGTCGTCGTTCCGGCGGATCAGGCCGAGCGGGCGGTCGAGACCATGCGAGCCGATGAGCTGGGAACCGACGCTACGCAGATCGGCGAGATCGTGGCCAATCATCCCGGTGTCGTGGTCGCCAAGACGGCCATCGGCGCTACCCGCGTCGTCGACACGCAGGTCGGAGAGCAGCTACCCCGCATCTGCTGACAGGCGTCCGGTTCCCGCCCACATCCTCCGATTGATCTGGAGCCGTACCACGGCTTTGGCGACGGCAGTAAGTACCCGGCATATGTCGGTTAAGTGTGGGGACGGCGCCGCCGATGGTTCCTTGGTCGACTCAACTGCCCCAACAACGCGCGAAGGGGGTGGCAGTGGTGGATGAAGCTATTGACCTCCGAGACTCCGAGCGGGACCTGCCCGCACATCGGGCTGCCGACGCCCGCACCCGGTTCCTGGTCAACACCAGTCACGAGATCCGCAACTACGTCAATGAGATCATCTCCAACAATGCAGAGGCACTCGACTCGGAGCTGACCCTCGAGCAGCGGGGTGCGCTGGCGACGGTGCAAAGCTCTGCACAGTCGCTGCTGACGCTGGTCAACGACCTTTATGACGTATCCCGGCTCGAAGACGGCAACTTCATTCTCGAATCAACGCCGTTCCTGCTGCGCCGCACCATCGACCATCTAATCAAGATGCACTCCCCGGCCGCAGCGGAGAAAGGTCTGGACCTGACCCACGAATTCGAGCCGGGGCTCGAAGACTGGCTGATCGGCGATCCGGGTCGATTCCGCCAGATGATCGCCAACCTCGTTGAGAATGCCATTCGATTCACCAACGTCGGTGCGGTCCGGATCAAGGTCGGTGGCGAGACGAACAACAGCGGGGGTCTGAGCCTGCACATCGAGGTTTCCGACACAGGCATCGGCATCCCTGAGGACGCCAGAGAGCGCATCTTCGAGTGGTTCGCCCAGGGCAACCCGGCCACGGCTCGCAACTTCGGTGGTATCGGGCTCGGCCTGCCGATCGCCGCGCGGATTGCCGGCCGCATGGGCGGTCGCATCTGGCTCGAGTCCACTCCCGGTGTCGGCAGCACTTTCCACTGCACCGCGACGTTGCAGATCGGTGAGGCGCCCGACGAAACGCCCGCGATCGTCGATGCCTTCGTGTCGGCGTCCCAGGAGATCCCGGTGCTGATCATCTCCGATGTCGAAGAAGAACGGCGTCGGCTGGTTACAACTCTGGGGGAGACGTCGATGTCCCCGATCGCGGTTGCCCACATCGAGCCGGCGTTTGGTGCGCTGCGGCGTGCCGCGGAACGCGATAGTCCCATCAGGGCGGTGCTGCTCGCCATGGGAGACGATCCCTTCCACATCTACGAGCGGTTCTCTTCGGCGCTGACCGAGAAGATCCCGGTGGTGATTGCCGTCCCGTCGGGCCGACGCGGCGATGCCACCTTGTGCAGAGAGCTCGGCGTAGCCGGCTATTTGGCCGGGCCGATCGCGCCGGGTGATGTCGGTGACACGATCAAGGCTGTCATCAACCTCAACGAGCAGGGCGACTACACGACGCTGGTGACGAGCCACTGGCTGCGGGAAGGGCGCAACAGTCTCAAGGTGCTGATAGCCGACGACAGCCCGACGAACCTGCGGTTGACAACTCGCATGTTGGAGAATCGTGACCACTCCGTCACCGCAGTCGAGAACGGGCGGCTTGCAGTCGAGGCAGTACGCCTCGACGACTACGACGTCGTTCTGATGGATCTGCAGATGCCGGTCATGGACGGGATCGAGGCGACCGCCGCCATCAGAGCCGAGGAAGGTCACGGCCGTCCCCACGTGCCGATCGTCGCCATCACCGCATACGATGACCGGCAACGCTGTCTCGAAGCGGGGATGGACGGCTACCTGGCCAAGCCCTACCGTCCCCAAGAGCTGTTCGATACCGTCGAACGGATGGCCGTGTCGCGGGCGGACTAATCGCCAACTTGGGAACTCGCAGTCCGCTGGGAAGCCGTACTGATCGATTCCGGTACGATTCCACCCATGCCTTCCCGCGATCCCGTTCCCAGCCGGGAGATCAAGCTGCTTTCGTGGAGCGTGCTCTGGTTGACCGTTGCCGTTGTTGTCGGGGGCGCGCTGGTGCGGGCAACCGACTCAGGCGCCGGATGTGGTGAGTCGTGGCCGATCTGTGGCGGGCAGCTGATCCCCGATATCGGCAACTACCACACTGCCATCGAGGTGAGCCATCGGCTGATGACGGGCTTGCTCGGCCTTGTATTGATCGCGCTATTCGTACTGGTGCGCGGGGAATTCACCAAGCAGCACCGTCTACGGCGCGCCGTCGTGGCTGCCGGGGTTTTGCTCATCATCGAGTCCCTGCTGGGGGCTTCGCTCGTGCTCTTCGGTTGGGTCGAGTTCGACGCCTCGATCGCACGGCTCATCGTGGTGCCGCTGCATCTCGTCAACACGTTCCTTCTGGTCGGGGCGATGACGCTGGTTGCATTTTTTGCGTCTGGGGGCAACGGATTCCGCATCGACTCCAGCCGGCGCCGAGATCGACTTGTCCTGGTCGGGCTCGGCATTGTGCTGGTGATCGGTGCTACCGGAGCGCTCAACGCATTAGCTGATACCTTGATTCAATCCGACGCCCTGGGTGGGGCGGTTCCGGGGGAGGTGCAGGTCACCGAGCCGGTGCTGCGCCAGATCCGGACCGTCCATCCCTTTGTTGCCATCGTCGGGGGGTTGGCTCTCTACATGCTGGTGCGCTACATCGCCGCTGGTGCCGGACGCACCGTGAGGTGGCTGGCGTTGGGGATCCAGGGAATCATCTGGTTGCAGTTCGTCATCGGGTTGCTCAACGTTGCCCTGGAGGTGCCGCTCGAAACCCAGCTGATCCACCTGTTCGTTGCCGACGTGCTGTGGATCGCCTTCGTGCTTCTCGGGGCACATCTCCTCGGAGGTAGCGATCGGACCGCCACCGCACCGTCTCAACTGCCGATGACCGAGTCGGTATGACCAGTCCCGCCGTCCGCATCACCAATCCGCGCACGGACACGCCGCTCATCAAGACCTACGTCGAGTTGATGAAGCTGCGGATCATCGAACTGCTGCTGATTACCACCCTGCCGGCGATGGTGGCGGCGGCCGGGGGTTGGCCCGGCTGGTGGCTCACCTTTGCCACTCTGCTGGGAGGGACGTTGTCGTCCGCCGGAGCGAACGCCATCAACCAGGTGATCGACCGCGACATCGACAAAGCCATGACTCGTACCCGGGGTCGGCCGCTCCCGACGGACCGGGTGTCGACGACGGCCGTTCTGGTTTTCGGATCGTCGCTCGGCGTCGCCGGTTTCGCCTGGCTGTGGGCAACCACCAACCTGCTGGCAGCGACATTGTCCACTGCCGGTCTGCTCTTCTACGTGTTCGTTTATTCACTGCTGCTGAAGCGAACGACAACCCAGAACATCGTCATCGGGGGAGCCGCCGGTGCGGTGCCGGTGCTGGTCGGCTGGGCTGCGGTGTCGAACAGCCTGGATCTTGCGGCGTGGATCATGTTTGCGATTGTGTTCTTCTGGACGCCGCCACATTTCTGGGCGCTGGCAATTCGGTATCGCGAGGACTATGAAAGGGCAGGTGTGCCCATGCTCCCAGTTGTGGTCGGGGAGAAACGGGCGATGGAGCACATGCTTGCCTACACGTTCGTCATGGTTGGTGCCACCTTGCTGCTCTATGCGACCGGCCCGGTCGGTTGGATCTACCTGACGATTGCCGCGGCTTCCGGGCTGGCTTTTCTGGCCGCCACCTGGCTGTTGCGTGATCATCCGGAGGCGGCGATGAAGTATTTCGGGTACTCCAACGTCTATCTCAGCGTGATCTTCATCGCCATTGCATTCGATGTGCTGGTGTTGGCCTGATGCAGGACGCGGTTCTCATCATCGCTTCGGTAGCGGTTGCAGCCGGGCTGGCACTCATCATGTGGCGGGAACTGGGCTCCGGTCGTGTCCGCCGCAAGGTGGGGGTAGTGCGGGACACCATCGAAGTGCTCCTTCCGGTGGTTGCGACTGGGGGTCTGGTGTGGTGGGCCTGGGTCGCTTAGATCCGGGCTAGATCGTCAGGGCGTATCGATCGGGCACCTGCGGAGTGTGATCCGGCTTGAACCCGATCTTTGCGAAGTAGTCCTGCTGCCTTTCGGTGCCGGCTCGTGTCCAGGCAACCCTGCTGCGGGTTTCTCTGATGAGCCCGGACTCGTCTGAATACAGCCACCGGGCCAGCTTGAAATCGCGGTACTGCGGTATCACGTAGTCGAGCAGGATTTCGAACGACGTTTGCCCATGAAGTCTCGCCACCAAGAGCCCGGCCGGCACGAGGTCCCGCAACATGAACACGGCGATGACATCGGGAGCCGGTTCGTATACGAAATCGGGCTGAATGCTGACGGCGATGTCCTCCTTGTAGAAGTCGAGGAAGTGGCGCAGGTATCTGCCGTCGGGACGCAGGCGCAAGATCGTGAACACCTCGCCTTTGCGCCGCAGTAGCTTGCGCAGGTAGTACAGGTGGATCGATGCAGCCACAACGTTTACCACCGCGATTGGATAAGCCTCAATCGAGATGCTGTAGACGAGGAAAGTGAGCGAAGCCACCAGCCCAATGGCCCTGAGCCTCAGGATCGACTTCTGCAGCAGGGAGAGGATTACGAGCGCCGACCCGGCATAGCCGATCGCTTCGATGAGAGTTGGGTTCACGCGGTGGCATCGTAGCGATGGGAAGCGCTACCTTGGCGGCCCATGTCCCAGGACACCGCGCCCATCCGTGATGACGAGCGTTTCGACGAAGCCCGGGTTGTCGAATACCTCCGCCGGGCTCTGCCCGATCTCGTCGGCGACGAGCCGATCGAGTTCGACCAGTTCCCCGGAGGGGCCGCCAACCTGACTTACCGTGCCGTTGCCGGAGGCACCGAATTGGTGCTGCGGAGGGCTCCCCATGGTCCCGTTGCGGAGGCCAGCCACGACATGGAACGGGAACATCGGGTTTTGTCCACCCTGTGGAGCGCCTATCCCAAGGCACCCAGGTCTTATCACTTCTGCCCGGACGCAAGCGTGATGGGAAAGCCGTTCTTTGTCATGGAGCGGAGGCGGGGTTGGGTGATCCGTGCCGAGTGGCCGGACGTCTACGCTGCCGATCCGAGCTTGCAGAGGGCGCTTGCGGAGTCGCTGGTTGATGCTCTGGCTGAGTTGCACATGGTTGACACGCGGTCGATCGGGCTTAGCGACTTCGGACGACCTGCGGGGTTTGTGCAGCGGCAGGTAGCGGGCTGGACCAGGCGCTGGGAGGCCGCAAAGACTCGTGAGATCGCGGCGATGGAGCAAGCGTCCCGGGTCCTTGCCGCCCAGCAGCCCCGTCCTGGGCCCACAGTCCTGCTCCACAACGACTACAAGCTCGACAACACCATGGTTGACGACCGCGGGTCGCTGGTCGCCGTATTCGACTGGGACATGTCGACCCGGGGGGACGCATTGGTCGATCTGGGCACGTTGCTTGCCTATTGGCCCGACCCCGATGCCGCTACGTTCCCCCTCTTCGGCGCGCATTCGGTGATGCTGGCCCCGGTGATGGGCAAGGACGAAGTGCGACATCGGTACGCCGCAACCACCGGCTTCGATGTGAACAGGGTCGCCTTCTACGAAGGTCTGGCGCTGTTTCGGATCGCGGTGATCATCGAACAGATCTATGCCCGCTACGTCAAGGGCCAGACGGCGGACGACCGCTTTAGCCGCTTCGAGCCACTGGTGCCGATCCTCGCGGCATCCGCGTGTGAGGTCCTGGGCTAGCCGTCCACCAGCCTGCCCACAATCAGGAACGGAATCTCGTCGTTCTCGCCCGCGGTCGGGTCGAATGACGAACCGGGGATAACGATCGTGTCATCGCCGACGGCCGGCCTGCCTGTCCACCACCAGTCGGCATCCGGATGCACCAGCAACAGGCTGCCGACCGCCTCCCAAGTCTCCCCGTCTCCGGAGAGGTAGAGGGACCGTGGGAACAGTTGCCCGCTCCAGTCAACGGCGGCGCCCACCAACCCCAATGATCCGGATCCGATTTCGAACGCCGAGACGGGTTCGCCGGTCGAAGTCAGCACCGGCTCCCATTGCTGCCCATCCAGCGAACTCCACGTAGCAAGTACATGCCGGCAATCCGGATCGGCGGCCGGGGTGTGACAGTGATTCATGCCGGCTCTTTCGCCTGCCGCAAACAGCCTGCCGCGGTGCTGCTGAAAGACCCAAACCGTCTGTGCGCCCTCGAGTCCGCTGGCGTCGCCCAGCTGGGTCCAGGTGAATCCGTCGAGGCTGCGCCACACGGTCAGGTTCTCGGGAGACGCGAACCGGGCCGACGCAAGCAGGAACCCTTCTTCGGTACCTACCAGGCTGGTGGCGTGCTCGTCCGTCCCGGCCGGAAGCTCGACGCGACGTAGGGCACCGTCACCGTCAAGCAACCAGGCATCGGACTCGGGAGGATCGCTGTCCGCCTCGCTCCACTGGACGGTTGTGAGCAGTAGAAGATCCCCGCTGGCCGCAAGGTTGGTGACCTCGAGGAACCAACCCTCGGGGGCCTCGGGCAGGTCGATCTCACTCCAGGCCGAGCCGTCGAAGTAGACGAGAACCCTCTTGCCGCCTTCCTGCCATGCTTGAGCAACCCAGCCGTCGCGAAATTGCGTTGGCTGCCACAAATTGTGGGCGTCGAAGCCGAGCGCCTGCTGCTGCCAGGCTATGCCGTCGCTCGATGACCACAGCGAGGACTCGCCCGTCCAGCTGCCCGGCTCGCCCTCACCGAGGGCGAGGAAGCCATCCTCGTCCAGCAGGACCCAGCGCAGCGAGGCCACCGGGACCGGTGCCGGGTCGAGCCAAGTCCACTCCATGGTGCCCAGCGAGGTCTCGACGACCCTCGTATCTCCCGGCATCAGCAGCCCCGCGAAGAACTCCTCGAACAATCGCAGGTGAGTTGTTGCTGATTCCGGCGTGAGTGTGAGCTGGAAACTGGTGTTGCCATCGACGTCAGTGGTTTCGAGGGTCGCTCGATCCTCTGCGGCGATACCGGTGCGCAACGTACGCCAGATGTTGACGGATGGATCGACCGACAGATGGATCCGGGAAATGGTATCGGCAGCAACCACGATCTGCGCGTGACCGTCAGTACTGTTCGGCGCATAGGCCTGGAGAAGGTCGGAGGTAGCGACGAAGTCACACGACACGGTGACCGTGTTCAGCTCGTCGAGACTGGCCCGGGTGGAGCACTCGCTGAGGGATACTGCCGTGTTGAGCGCATCCAGGTACCCGAGCGTATCGGTCACCGAATCGAGCTGAAGCGTGCCGGTCGCCTCGTCCCGCCACTCGAGATCGGAGCCGCCCAACGTAGGTAGGCCATAGCTGGAAGCATGCCGCTGCCTGGGGAGCAACTCCATCGTCCGCACGAAGTCGCCCGCGTTGACCGAGGCAAAGAACTCCTCAGCGGTTTGTATCGCCTGGGCTTCGATGCCGGTTGTATCCCAGGTGGTGTGCCAGATGAGCGGCTCGGCCTCCTGGGTTTCACCGGTGGCGAGCACATGCAGCCCGTTCACCGCAGCAGCCCGCATTGCACCTTCCCGCCATGGGTCGACGATCTCCAGTTCCCAGGTCTGGCCTGCGTCGGCAGAAGACCACGCTGCCGGTATCGGGCCGTGGCCGGCCTCGACCTCGCCCGCGATGACCAGCCGTGGACCCTGGGCACCGATATCGTGTGGGATTCCCCGCAAGGTAAGGGTCGAGGTCATTCCTGGGAAGACGATGTCCGTCGCTCCCGCCGCCCACTCGATGGCCATGTGATCGGCCTCGACTTCGGTGACCCGTAGGGCTCCTGCGTTCGTGAGTACCTCCGAGCCGACTATGAGCTGTACCGGTTCGTCATTGATGGTGACGTAGGCGACCGATTGCTCCTCGGTGTCGATCCGACCCAACCGGAGCACGGCGGTTTGCGAGCGCAAAGCCGGGTCATTCACCGCGACTCGCGACCAGCGGTCTCCTTCAGCAGATTGCCACACCGCAACACCGGCAGCGGATTCGCCGACCGCGACGAGGCCGTTTGAAGTCGTGGTCAAGGCGACAACCTTGCCGTTCGATGGGCCTGGCTGCACGACTTGGGTCGGCGCCCACCGGACCCCGTCAACGGATCGATAGATGACAGAGTTGCATGGTGGCGTCTCGCAGTCTTCCTGTCCGGTGGCGAAGAACACCTCGCCGGTCGCAGAAAGCGTCTCGATTACGAGACCGTCGAGTCCCGCGAGGGCATCGATGGGCTCCCACAGCAGCCCATCGCTCGAGGTCCAGCCGCGATACTTCCCCGCGAGAGTGGCAATCGCCAAGAGCGATTCGTTGCCGGCCAGACCGACGAGTTGGGTGCCTTCCATCCCAGCCACGGCTCCCTGGTAGTCCCAATTGGAGATGCCCCTTCCTGTCCACAACCCGACACCGTCGTCGACCGCACCCAACGCAATGATCGAACCGTTCCACCAGACGACGTGGTCGATGCTGGAGCTCTCGGCGTCCGGGACCTGAAAACTCTCTACCCGTCGCCACGATGTCCCTACACCCGACAGCCAAGCCCGGGCTTCACCGTTGGCCTCACCGACGGCAATGAATGAACTCCGGTTGGAGGTCAGGTCCTTGATTTCTCCCGACCAGCGGAACTCCGGCTGGTCCCACTCGGCGGTTGCTCCGGTGTCTCCTGGTGGAGTCAGATCGATAACTTCATCGCCGACCGCGCTGAGCCGGGCCGGGGTTGTTGGTTCGTTGCCGCTACCACTTGGCCGGGTGGCGCTTACGAAGAGAACGCCGAAGACGCCGATGACGAGCACCGGCACCAGCCATTTACGACGCGGCTTCGGAGTGCGTGATCCGGTGGGCGGCGCCCCGGCAGGCGGGATTATTCGCACCGCCGATTCGTTGTCGCCGTTCCGCATGTCGTTCCTGTCCACCGCCCAATTGTGGGGGCATTGTCCCTGCTTGACAACGCCATCAGTCATACCAGGTGTTCCCGAAGGGCTTGCCGACTGCGCCGATTCGTTATATGGTGCGGCGCAATGAAACAGAACGGCTTCTATTTTGCGTACTTCTTTACCGGGCTTTCGGCCCGGGCAGAGGGTGCGCGCTAAGCGAAGCCGACAAACACCACCTCACCGCCCGAAGCCGAAAGCGGCTTCGGGTTTCTGTATTCCTGGGGCCGCATAGTCCAGGAGCCAACCATGAGCGAACCGAAACAAACCAAACCGGTACTCAAAAGCCATCGCCGGCCGGATGTCGACACCACCGTCGTCGCCGTCGGCAATGTCCGGTTCGGGGACGGCTCCTACCCCGTGGTTGCCGGACCGATCGCCGTTGAGACCGAGGAACAGGTGATCAATACCGCGATGTCTCTCGCCGAATCGGGCGCTTCGATGCTCCGGGCCGGGACCTACCGTGCCGAGAACTCCCCGTACAGCTTCAAGGGACTCGGGCAAGAGGGTCTGTGGCACCTAGAGAAAGCCGGGTTCGAGAGCGGCCTGCCAACCGTGACTGAGGTCATCGAGCCCGGGCATGTCGAACTCGCCGCCGACCACGCCGACATGCTCGAGATCGGGCCCGACAACATGCAGAACTTCGTGTTGTTGCGCGACGCCGGGAAGACACTCAAGCCGATCTTGCTGCACCGTGGACCATCGGCCACGATCGACGAGTGGCTGATGGCCGCCGAGTACATACTTGCCGAAGGCAACAACGACGTCGTGCTCTGTGAGCGAGGCAGCCGGGGCTTCGATCCGCGTACGTCCGATACCGTCGACATCTCCGCGGTTCCGGTGGTGCAGCGTATTTCCCATCTGCCCGTCGTAATCGACCCGGCGCCGGCCAACGGTGACGCCGACCTGCTTTCCCCGCTGGCGTTGGCGGGCCGCTCGGTCGGAGCGGATGGGCTGGTGGTGTCGGCACATGTCGACCCGCCGTCCTCCCTCGCCGGGAATGGGAGCCAGCTCGATCTGTCCGAGTTCGCCCGCCTCATGGAGAGGCTCGGGATACCGTCGCTGCGTGACGAGATCGATCGCGTCGACCGGGAACTCATCAAGCTCGTGGCGCGCCGGCTGCACAGCTCGGTGGAGATCGCCAAGATCAAGGCAGCGAAGGGGTTCGAGATGCGCTCTCCCGATCGGGAGAAGGAGCTCATCGAGGAAGCTGTAACCGACGGTGCTGCGCTCGGTATCGACCGCGAGTACATCGAGAATCTCATGAATCTCGTGCTGACCCACAGCCGGGCTGCGCAACGCCGGGCACTCGGAAACTCTTAGCACCCGGCTAACACAACCCGAACCTGCCCGTTCGACGATGTCTTCAGTCGACTCAAGGAGACATCATGCGTAACCGAGTTCTGGTGGTACTGGCCGCTGTGGCAGTTCTGATGACCGTCGCTGTGGCTGCTCAGGCTCAGGAAACCGACGCCTCGGTCGAAGGCAAGGGCTACATCTGGGCGAAGGGCTCCGGTATGGCGATTCTCGACGGACGCGGCCGCGTCCACATGGCCATCGACGGCGATGTCGTCATCTACGACTATGCGGGCGATGCGGTTGTCAAGATTGGTGCGGTCCCTGAGGAAGAGCCCGATGGTGAGGGCGCCCGGCTGCAGGAGGTGAGCCCCACAACGACTTACACCTTCGACAACTTCCGTGGTCGGATGCAGGTCGTCGGTTCGGATTTCCGCATCGAAGCCGAGGGGGATATGAAGTTCCGGGGTCACGGTGAAGGGGTCGTCGAACTCGACGGTAGGGGTTGGTGGAAGACCCTGCGCAAGCGGGGCACCTGGAGCGGAACCGTTCTCCAGTTTGGCGACGCTGAGGCTGAGGAGCGCTAACGGGTCCCAACGAGTAGCTGCAACGCCCCGGACACGCCGGGCCCGACCCGAACGGATCGGGGCGTTGCTGTTTCGGTAGCCTCGTATCCATGATCGAACTCATCATTGGCGACGACGGTGTGCCGCGCTGCTCCTGGGGAGACAGCCCCGAGATCTACCGGACCTATCACGATGAGGAATGGGGCCGGCCGGTAGACGACGATCGGGTGTTGTTCGAGAAGCTTTGTCTGGAGGGCTTCCAGGCTGGTCTCAGCTGGTTGACGATTCTCAAACGGCGCGAGGGTTTCCGGGCCGCGTTCCACGGCTTCGAAATCGAACGAGTCGCCGAGATGGGCGACGGTGACGTCGAGCGACTTCTGCAGGACACCAGCATCATCCGCCATCGCGGCAAGATCGAGTCGACGATCAACAACGCCCGACGCGCCCAGGAGGTTGCCGACGAGCTGGGTTCGCTCGGTGCACTGGTGTGGTCTTACGAGCCACAGGCAGGCGGTCCGATCCTCGAGGCCCATACCGCAGAGTCGACTGCGCTGTCGAAGGAACTGAAGAAGCGCGGCTTCAGCTTCGTCGGACCGACAACCGCCTATGCATTCATGCAAGCGATGGGCATCGTCAACGACCACCTCGCCGATTGCCATGCCTGGGTTGCCGTGGATCGAGCCCGGGCCGGGTTCGTACGCCCGACCTAGGGTCAATGGTCAATCTTCCTCGAGCAGGGCGTCGGTGAGATCGATCACCAGGTCCAGGATCGCAAGTAGGTTGGGGCTGAGGGTGTTGCTCAGCACGGCGACGGTAAGCCCTGAGTCCGGGTAGTGAGCCAGCCAGGAACTGAAGCTGACTGTACCGCCCTCGTGGAACACCGCCCGCCGTCCCCCGATCCCATCGAGATGGAGACCAAGGCCGTAGGGAAGCTCGGTCCCGTCGGCCAACGTCGCCGGCGTGTTCATCACGGTATAGAACTCGTGGTCCATGAGGTGTTGCTGCCACCGGACCAGATCTCCCACCGTGCCGCAGATACCGGCGCCTCCAGACAGCCAGCCGGCGGGCAATTCGGGGCCCGGCACCGGGCCGTCAGGTTCGATGTTGTATCCGGTGGCAAGCCCATCGAGATCGTCCCAGCACAAGCGAGTGTCGTCGAGGCCGGCAGGTGCGAACACTTCACGCAGCATTGCATCTTCGAACGGCTCACCGGTGAGCGTCTCGATTACTGCCGCCAGCACCGCATAGCCGGTTGAGCTGTAGATGAATTCCGTACCCGGGGGAGCCTCGAGCGCGTCCTCGACATCGAGAAAGGCGCCAACTATCTCGGTCGCCGAGTAGCTGCGGGTCCAGTTGAAGGGGGTGGCGGGATCAGCGGCGAAGATGGCGAAGTGGTCGGGAATGCCACCGGTGTGACTGAGGAGCTCACCGATTGTCACAACCTGCCAGTCCGCAGGAAGCCAGGGAAGATGTTGGCCGACGGTGTCCTGCAAGCCGAGTGCTCCCGCGGCCTCCAACTGGAGGATCTCGTACGCGACGAATTGTTTGGTTATCGATCCGATCTCGTAGACGGTCTTGGCATCAGCCGGGAGATCGGTAGCGATGTCGGCGCTGCCATAGCCCACTTCATAGGTTGGGCTCTGCTGGCACTGCATGGCGAGCGAGATTCCGACCGCATCCATTTCGGCCATACCGGAGGTGACGGCATCATCAATCCGGTCTGCCATGTCGGACGGCAGAGGTAGCTGCTCAGTGGGGTCGCCGGTTTGCTCACAGATGGGGTCAGAGGCAGAGCCGCAGCCGGCGAGGAGCACTACGGCGAGCAGCATCGGCGCCCAACCTTGCTTGACGTTGGCGGCCGATGCGGCGCAATTGGTCACTGCGCCATCGTATGGCGCACCGACCGTGCTGGCTACCCGTGTCAAGCGATGCCGTGCATCTCCGGCTTGGCCTCGCGAGCCATCAGATTGGAGACGGCCTCGAGCGGCTCGGCTCCTTCGTAGAGAACCCGAGCTACCTGGGTGGCGATGGGCATCTCGATCTCGTGCCGCTCGGCCAAAGCGAGGATTCCCGGGGTCGATTTCACGCCCTCAGCAACCTGGTTCATCTCGGCGATGATGTCGTCGAGCTTCTTCCCCTTGCCGAGTCCGTAGCCGACGGTGTGGTTGCGGCTCTGGGAGCTCATGCAGGTGGCGATGAGATCGCCCATCCCGGCCAGGCCACTGAACGTCAGTGCCTTGCCTCCCATGGCCATGCCCAGCCGGGTCAGCTCCGCCAAGGCTCGGGTGATGAGCGTTGCCATTGTGTTGTCTCCGAAGCCAAGCCCGTGGGCCATACCGGCGGCAATCGCCATGACGTTCTTGAGGGCGCCCGCCGATTCGCTACCGATGACGTCGTCGTTCGTATAGACCCGAAAGCGGCTACTCATGAATACCTGCTGCAGCGCGGTCGCCGCGGCGGCATCCTTCATGGCGATGACCGTGGCCGCCGGCTGCCCGGCGACGATTTCCTTGGCCAGGTTGGGCCCGGTGAGGACGCCGATACGGTCGGCGTTGTGATCGGGGAGCACATCCGCAGCAACCTCGGTCATCCGCATCAGCGACTCCCGCTCAACCCCCTTGGCCAGGCTCAAGACCGGCGTGTCCCTGTCCACCAGCTCCCGGACCGACTCCAGAACCGTCCGGAAACCGTGCGACGGGACGCCCATGACGAGGGCGTCGGCATCGGCGACCGCGTGCTCGAGGTCACTAGTTGCCGCGATTGCCGCAGAGAGGGAGTAGTTGGGCAGGTAGTCCGGATTCTGGTTGCTCGCGTTGATCGCATCGGCCAGATCGTCCCGGCGGGCCCACAGCTTCACCGGCTGCTTGATCGCCACCAGGTTGGCGACCGCGGTCCCCCAGGATCCCGCTCCGATTACTGCGATCTGCATGAGGCTCCCTTCCGCATACCTAAACAAGCGTAGGCGTTCGGCCGATAGGAAAGGAGGGTCCTTGCTTTTGGGGCCCAAGCCGGTGAGTCTTCCGTGGTCCGCCGCAGACAGGAGAGGCCAGGGTGACGAGAAAAACGTACGTCCTAGACACCTGTGTACTCCTGGCCGACCCACAATCCCTACTCAGATTCGATGAACACGACGTCGTGCTGCCTCTCGTCGTCGTTGAAGAACTCGATCGCCAGAAGATTCGGGTCGATGAGGTAGGCGCCAACGCAAGGCGAGCGATCCGAGCGTTGGAGAAGCTGGGAGCTTCTGATCCGGGTGGGCTGGAATCCCCACGGCAGCTCGATTCCGGCGGGTCGATGCGGATCGAGCTCAACGGAACTCACTCCGATCGTCTTCCCAAGGTTCTCGAACCGACCACGGCTGATCACCGCATCCTCGCCACGTGTCTCAACCTCGTGGACGAAGGCCATGACACGGTACTGGTGACAAAGGACGCATCACTCCGGATCAAAGGGGCACAGCTCGGCGTCGAGGTCGAGGACTATCGCGCGGACACAGTTCCGGTTGATGAGAACTACTCCGGTGTGGCCGATGTCGAGGTGGACGGCGCCACTATCGACCAGCTCTACGCAGAAGGCAAGACTTCACTGGACCGGACCGATCTCCATGTCAACCAGTACGTCATCCTGAAAACGCTCGCTTCGCAGTCCGCGGTAGGCCGGGTTGTCGACACCGCACGCGGCACATCGATCGTTCGTGTCCCCGGATCCAGGCAGGCGTTCGGGATCGAGTCGAAGAACGTGCGCCAGGCCTTTGCACTGGACCTGCTCATGGACCCCGACGTGACCGCGGTGAGCCTGATGGGCCTTGCCGGCACCGGAAAGACCTTCTTGGCCCTGGCGTCTGCCCTTGAACAGACCATCGAGGCGGGGCGCTACAGAAGGATCTCGGTATATCGGCCGCTGGTGGCGGTCGGTCGTCAAGAAGTCGGTTTCCTACCCGGTGATCTCGACGAGAAGCTGGCACCGTGGATGGCTGCGGTTCACGACAACCTGTATGCCTTGTTCAGCGGCGATCCTCACTCCGCCAAGGGTGCCATCGACGAGTTGCTCGATCGCAACGTCATCGAAATGGCGGCGGTCACCTACCTGCGCGGGCGTTCGATCACCGATGAGCTTGTGATCATCGACGAGGCGCAGAACCTGGAGTTTCCGACCCTCAAAGTGATCCTTACTCGGATTGCGTCCGGTTCGAAGGTGGTGTTCTGTGGCGACCTGACTCAGGTCGACAACCCGTATATATCCCCGTTCGGCGGCCTGGCGGCACTAATCGAGAAGCTGAAAGGGCAGTCGCTGTTCGGGCATATCACCCTCGAGAAGTCGGTGCGCAGCCCGCTCGCAGAACTCGCAGCGACGATTCTGTAGCTTCCCAGTGTCTGTGTGCGGAGTTCGATTGCATCGAAATCCAAGCTGCTTGCAGCAGCCAAGAAGGAGGGAGGGGCCGGGCGCCGCTACCCTGCCCGCCATGGCATCCGTCTTCACCATGATCATCGATGGGGAGCTGCCGGGGCGGTTCGTGTGGAAGGATGACCGGTGCGTCGCTTTCCTCTCGATCAACCCGCTGGCTCCCGGCCACACTCTGGTCGTGCCCCGCGACGAGATCGACCACTGGATCGATCTGGACGCGGTCCTTCTGCAGCACTTGATGGAAGTTGCGCAGAAGATCGGGGGAGCGCTCAACATCGGCTTCAAGCCGGCCAAGGTCGGAATGATGATTGCCGGCCTCGAGGTGCCCCACACCCATATACACGTTGTCCCGATGGCCGGAGAGCACGATCTCGACGCCGACAGCGCTGATCTCGCTCCGAACCCGGATGATCTCGATGCTGCTGCGGACCGAATCCGGGCCGCGTTGCGCGCCCTGGGGCACGCCGAGGTAACCGACTAGGCGTACAGAGAAAGGGCGCCTCCAAGAGGCGCCCTTCCATGAGTAGGTGCGTTCCTACAGGTTCTCTTCGATCCAGTCCTTGGCCACGGTCTCGGGGTCGTCGCCGTCAATGCTTATACGGCGGTTCATCTCGCTGAGCTCGGCTGTGGTCAACTCGGCGCTGACGCCGTTCAGCGAGTCCACGATGTCATCGCCGTAGGCGTCGATGATGTCCTGACGGATCACCGGGGTGAGGTTCTCGGCAGGCTGCAAGCCCTTGTCGTCCTCGAGCAATACGAACCCTTTGGCGGCGATGGTGCCATCAGAGGTGAACAGCAGAGCAACGTCGATCTCACCGCCTTCGAGGGCCGCCACTGTAAGGGCTCCACCTACATCCAGCGGTTTGAACTCAGCGAAGCTGAGCCCGTAGACATCCTGCAGGCCGATCAGACACAGCGGCCTTTCTGGACACTCGGGGGGTCCCCCGAAGACTAGATCGGTATGCGCAGCGAGGTCGCTCGTCTTGCTGAGACCAAGTGCGTCGGCGGTGTCGGCACGAACTACGATGCCGTTCTTGTCCTGGGCCGGTGCCGGATCGAGCACTGCGATTCCCTGCGGTGCAAAGGCGTCGCGCAGTGCTTGTGCCGTCGCCTCCGAATCAGCGGTGGGTTCACCACCCTGGTTGAACAGCGCCGAACCAACGTATTCCGGCAGCAGATCGAGGTCGCCGCTCTCCAGAGCAGTGGTGTAGACCTCACGATTGCCGATGTTGAGGTTGCGTTCTACCGGATAGCCCTCCTCTTCGAGAACCTGGGCATATATCTCCGCCACGAGGGCGTTTTCAGGGAAATTGGCCGAACCGATTGTGATGGTTGGGCCGTCCTTAGCGTCCTCACCCGATCCGCAGGCTGCGGCCAGCAAAGCCGTTGCTACCAGGATCGCCCCGAGGACGCGACTGCGGTAATTCCGCATGGGTCTCCTTCTCCTTCATCGGGGAATGGCAGCAACCTAACCGATCTCAAGGGTGAGGGTGACGTCGGCTAGCCATGGGCGCCTCTGACGACATCCTCGGTTGTCGTGAGGCCGCTGGGAACGACTCGTTTCTCGACGGCGCCCAGCACGACTTCGGTGGCAATGGAGAGCGCCGCCACCAGGATGCCACCGGCCAGAACCCGGATGTTGTCCTGTACAGCAAAACCGTCGACGATATAGCGTCCAAGCCCTCCCCAAGCCACCAGCGCCGCCAGCGGGGCGGTGGCCACGACCTGGACCGCCGACACCCGCAGCGCAGCAAGGATCACTGGTGATGCCATCGGGGCTTCGATCTTGCGCAGCACGTCGCCGTCTGTCATGCCCATGCCGCGACCGGCTTCGACTAGGGACGGGTCGACGTCTCTTACCCCGGTGTAGGTGTTGGTGAAGATCGGAGGCAGGGCGAGGGCGAACAATGCCAGCAGCGTCGGCCAGAACCCGAGACCAAGTCCAAGTCGTATCGAAATGGGAAGAAAGAGGGCGATGATGGCAAACGAGGGGATGGCCCTGCCGATGTTCACGGTGGCGACCGCAAGGAAGCCTCCCCGCTTCTTGTGACCCAGCCACAGAGCCGGCGGCAGGGCTATGGCGGCGGCTGCGGCCGTTGCCACTACGGAAATCTGTACGTGTTCCCACGTCCGGTTGGGGATCCCAGCCGGGCCGGTCCAGTTCTCCGAGTCGAGGAACCAGGCGACGAGATCGCCGAGGAACTCCATTACGCCACTGCCCTTTGTCGCGCCCACGGGGTGAGCAACTTCTCGAGTCCGAGCAAACCGAGGTCGGCCACGACGGCAAGCGCAACCGACAGCAGCGTGCCGGCCAGGATCTGCGTGGTGCCGATGGCCGAGAAGAACTGCAGCCCGCGCAGAATGAAGAACCCCAGGCCACCTTGGCCGATCAAGGCAGTGATGGTGACCAGCCCGATCGTGGTCACCGTGGCGATGCGGACCCCGGCAATGATCACCGGGAGGGCCAGCGGCAGCTGGATATCCAGGAATATGCGGCGCGTTGTGTAGCCCATTCCGCGCGCGGCTTCGAGGACATGTGCGGGGACACCGTCAATCCCGGCGACGATGTTGCGGATAAGGATCAGCAAGGTGTAGGAGACGAGCCCGATCTGGGCGGTCAGCATGGTGAGCCCGGTGATCGGGACGAGGAAGGCGAACAGCGCAAGACTGGGAATCGTGTACAGGATGCCGGTGACCCAGGTAATCGGCGCATAGGTCCTGCGCCACCGCAAGGCAACGATGGAGAGGCCGAGGCTGATGATCAAGCCAACACCCACAGCAATGACGGTGAGAACGATGTGCTCCTGAGTGGCCGCCCACAGGTCGTCGAGGTTACGGCCGATCCAATCCCACCGGATGAACGGTTCGTCCGCTTGAGCGACCACAACAGCGCCCTTGCTTGCGGCGATCACTGCACGATCTCCCGGCTGATCTCGTCCACTGTTGCCATTCCGAGATAGCGGTCTTCGTCGAACACCGCAGCGACCGCGGTGTGTGACGTGATCACCGCGTCGAGCGCCTCCCTGAGGCTGTCCTGCGGGCCGAGTTTGATCTGGAACTCGCGGGCATTGACATGCTCGAGGGTGTCGTGTCCCTCGACGTCGGTCTTCATGAACCACCCCTCCACAGCAGTGCCATCCCCGATTGCAGCCCAGTCGATGTCGTAGCGCGCCATCACGGCTGCCGCCTCTTCACGAGTAGCAGTACGGGGAAGGACGGGACCGGGGTCCAGTTTGATTTCCGAAAGCGGAATCAGACTCAGCCGCTTGATGCCGCGGTCCGATCCCAGGAAGTCGGCAACGAATCTGTTGGCGGGGTTGCGCAAGATCTCCGACGGTGAGTCGTATTGCTCGAGGTGGCCGCCCTCGCTGAGGATGGCTACGCGATCTCCCAGCTTGATCGCCTCGTCGATGTCGTGGGTGACGAGCACGATCGT
>JASJAS010000107.1 GCA_030066875.1 Acidimicrobiia bacterium
TGGTGTCGTTGCCGCCTACGAAGACGTAGCGCATCCGACTCAGGTTTCTGTACCTGCCCTCGCGTTCGTGGTCTTGCAGCACCTCCTGATCGTGGACAACAACGAATGTCTCGAGACCATTGCCGTGCCTGGAACCCGATCCGTAATGCTTGGCGAATGAGGCAGCGGCACGTTCCATAGCTAGCCACTCAGTGAACCGATGGACGCGGTCATGAACGGTGCAACCTGTTTGGGCACCGGGCCGAGGAACAGCGAGGAACGCTCCGGCCGTCTGTAGGGGTGTCCTCGCAACTCGGCATACTCGGCAAACGCCCGATCGACGTAGTCCGATTCTGCCGGCGCGTTGGTGGCTACCCCTCCATGCACTTGGTGGAAGGTCCCCTCGCCGAGCAGGGTGATCAGCGTTGTTTCCGGCAGGGCGCAGGCTCGAGCGTAGGTGTCGAGATTGACGACGCCGCCGCCCGGCAGAGAGAAACTCTCGTCCATCCCACCCAATTCTGCGATGAGACGACGCGGCATGAAGAGTGCGTTGCTCTCCGCCACCGGCTGGAAGAAACCGCGGGCGCTCGACCCCGCAAAGGCAGAGATCGTGAACAGGTCGTAACCGTTCGCCGGCCAGTCGATCGACTCCAGCAATTCGTCTTCGACATCAGCGTTGTAACCCTCATTCACAGAAACCATTTGAGCCTGGGGGCCCAGATGCCAAGCGAGTGTGGACACCAAGGCGCGCTCGTTCAGCGAAAGCGCGAGGAGCGCCATTCGCAACAGTCCCGGCGTCGCAATCCGGGCGCCGTCGACATAAAGCCCAACGTACTTACCGGTGGTCATCGCGATCCCGGCGTTCATCGCGGGCGCAGGTGACTTGGTAGCGCACTCGAGATAGTGGTACCGAAAGTTGTCGCCGCAGGCCTCGGCTGTCTTTACCGCGGCGGAGCGCGGCGAACCGTTGTCGACAACGACGACTTCATATGACGACGGGTCAACGCCCTCCTGATACTCGGCGGAAAGCGAGTGCAAGGTGCGTGGGGCTTCCCGTTCCATGTCGTAGACGACAACGACTACCGAAAGCCGGGGCTGCCCGTTGCTGCCTTCAGCCCGGGGAGCGGGCGGACGCTCCTTCGTAGAGCCGATACTCATGCACTCCCTCCCTCACCATCTACCGGGCCGTATCACCCGCGAACTAGCCGCGGGCTTCTTCGATGAGCCGCATCTGCAGCTGTTTCATTCGCTCGGTGAGTGATACGTGGTAGATGTGCGGGTTCACCAGGCGGCGCACACCGGCGTCTAGCCGTTCGAGATCTGTGACGCGCCGCTGTCGCATCTCGTCGAGAGTCGATTTCGCGGTCACTCGTTTCCCGCTTCGGAACACCTCGACCAACAGGTCCTCGATCTCAGTGATGTTTTCGAGCTCGATCCGCCGGGAGACGCCTTCCCGATGGGGATGGTGCAGGACGATCTCTCCATTAGTCAGAGTCTCATCGGCGAGACCGACCACGTCGGCTGTCGCGCGCCCGCGCCCGTCGTAGAGTCGCCAGATCTGCTTCTTGCCCGGAATCGGCACCTTCTCCGGCGTGTCACTCACTTTGATAGCCGGGACCCACTCGCCGTTGGTCTGGAGCGCCACCAGCTTGTAGACGCCATCGAGAGCCTCGTGACCTTGTGAGGTGATCAGACGGGTTCCCACCCCGTAGATGAGCCGATCCATCAGGCCCGACGGGTCCCGCCCGGCCCTGGCAAACTCATCGAGGATCTGCGCCCGGATCTGCCAGATCTCCAACTCGTCGAGATTTCCGGAGAGCACGATGGCAACCTCGGTGAAGCCGGCGGCATCGAGCATGTCTGCAGCCTCGATGCTCAGGTACGCAAGGTCACCCGAATCGAGCCGTATTCCCACCGGCTCGTGGCCGCTGGCGCGCAGCTCCCTGAACACTTCGATGGCATTGGGAATCCCGGAATCCAGTGTGTCGATGGTGTCCACCAGGAGAATGCAGTCGTCCGGGTATACCGCAGCGTAGGCGCGGAACGCCTCCAGCTCGCCCTCACCCAATGCCATGAAGACCTGAACCATCGAGTGAGCATGGGTCCCTTTAGGATCAATCTCCATCTCGTGGGATACGCCGACGTTCGAAGTGAAATCCGCTCCGCCGATGAGCGCAGCCCGCCCGCCTGCATTGGCACCGAATGAAGGCCCGCGGCGCATCCCGAACTCGAGCGCGGGTCTTCCTCCGGCCGCCTCGTGAATGCGCGAGGCTTTGGTCGCGATCAGCGTTGGATAGTTCAGGTGGTTGAGCAACGCCGTTTCCAGGATCTGCAGCAGCGCCAGCGGACCTTCAACGATGGCGATGGGCACGTTCGCGTGTACCACCCGCCCTTCCGGTATCGCGTTGATGATGACGTCATCAAACCCGCCATGGTCGCCAAGCCAGTCGAGAAACTCGTCGCCGAAGCGACGGATCCCAGCCTCGTTGCGCTGATCGCGCAGTAGATCCAGATCGGCGTCGGTGAAGCGGATTCTGTCCATCCAGTCGAGCAGCGGGTCCAGCCCGGCGAACACGGCATATCCCGCCTGGTGGCGGCCGTAGTCCGGATACCTTCTGAAGAAGTAGTCGAACTGAGCCGGGCGCTCGTGAAGACCTCGTTCGAAATAGAGCTGAGCCATGGTCAGCTGGTACTGATCGGTGAACAGCACACCCTCGGTCAGTCCGGGATATGAACTCATGGTTTGCTTCCGTCTGGTTGACCAGAGTCTGGCACGCTCATCTATCCGACGACACCGCCTTCTGTCATTCGCTTGATGTCTAGGAGTTCGGCTACTTCCTCGGCGGTCAACCAGCCTTTCTCGACCACCACGTCGGCGACGTTACGGCCGGTCGCAAAGGCCTCTTTGGCGGCTACCGCCCCGTTGTCGTAGCCAATCTGGGGGTTGAGAGCGGTTACCACAATGATGTTGCGCTCTGCCAGCTCTCGGGCCCGGTCCTCGTCGGCCTCGATTCCACTGACACATTTCTCTGTGAACGTCTCGGCTGCCTTGCCGAGCAAGCCAACCGACTCGAGCAGGTTATGGGCGATCAGCGGCATCATCACGTTGAGCTCGAAGTTTCCGTGTGCCCCTCCCCATGTGATTGCCAGATCATTCCCGATCACCTGGGCAGCCACCTGCATCACCATCTCCGGCATGACCGGGTTCACCTTCCCCGGCATGATCGAGGAACCCGGCTGAAGCGAAGGAAGCTTGATCTCTGCGATTCCGGTGCGGGGGCCGCTCGCCAACCACCGCACGTCGTTGGCGACCTTGAACATCGCAGTGGCAACGGTTTTGAGCGCTCCGGAAGCGTTGACCGTCGCGTCCTTGGCCGCCTGGGCCTCGAAGTGATCCTCCGCTTCGTAGAAGGCGTAGCCACTGATTGCGGCCATGTCGGC
Organism: Acidimicrobiia bacterium; assembly: GCA_030066875.1. GTDB lineage: Bacteria > Actinomycetota > Acidimicrobiia > Spongiisociales > UBA5794 > JAAETI01. The sequence continues at coordinate 3,421 of JASJAS010000107.1, forward strand.
GATCACTGCTGCCGCAAAGCCATCGGGTGCGTTGAGCCCGCTGCCAACTGCGGTGCCGCCTAGTGCAAGCTCCTCGAGCTCGGGCAGGATCTTCTCGACCCGCTCTTTGCCTTTCTTCATCTGAGTCGCATATCCGCCGAACTCTTGACCCAGCGTTACCGGAGTTGCATCCATGAGGTGCGTCCGCCCGGATTTCACCACGTCGCCGAACTCGGCCGCTTTGGCCTCGAGAGCGCGGCACAGTCCGTCTAGCGCAGGGAGCAGCACCTCGTGGATTGCCGCCACTGCGGCCACGTGGATCGCTGCCGGGATGACATCATTGGAGGACTGGCCGAAGTTGACATGATCGTTGGGATGGACGTCCTTCGACAGGAAATCACCACTGATGATCTCGGAGGCACGGTGGGCGATGACTTCATTGGCGTTGGTGTTTGTCGATGTTCCGGATCCGGTTTGGAAGATATCCAGTACGAAGTGGTGGTCGAACGCCCCATCGCGAACCTCATCCGCAGCCTGGGCTATCGCCGCCGCTTTGGCACCATCGATGTATCCCGCGGGACCCGAGATCCGGGCCGCAGATCCCTTGAGCAACCCAAGCGCCCAGATGAACCGCCGGCTGAACTTGAGGTCGGAGATCGGGAAGTTGTCGACCGCTCGCTGGGTGGATGCTCCGTAGTAGGCATCGTCGGGTACCTGAACCTCTCCCATCGAATCGCGTTCAATGCGCATCACTAGCCCCCGGTTTCAACGCGGATCATGTACTCCGAGCCTAGTTACGGGGCCGCTTGGAGTGCTGCGGCAACCGCCGGGGGGAACACGGCAGAAACATCCGCTTCGATGCGCAGGGTCACTGCCCGCAGCCGATCATGGTCCGTGGCACCCTGGTTGACTATCACGTATGGAGTGCCCCTTTCGGTCGCATAGAGCGGGATCGCAGCAGCCGGGTTCACCGTCAGCGTCGAACCAAGAGCTAGCACGAGATCGCATGTGTCGGCGGCCTCGAAAGCCCGTGCCAGCTCGTCGGTCCGAAGATTCTGACCAAAGCTGATGGTCGCCGTCTTGAGAAACCCGCCGCAATGACACAGCGGCGCTTCGCCCGTCTCCCGGAAGAGTACGAAGTGCGGCTGCGGGTCGGTTCGCTCCAAGCAGGTCTGGCACTCGATGAGCAGGTTGGTTCCGTGGATTTCGACCAGCTTGGTGCCACTCGTCCCGGCCACAGCGTGTAGCCCGTCGACGTTCTGTGTAACCACCATCTCGATCTTGTCCGCTTGCTCGAGCCGCACGATGGAGTAGTGCACCTCGTTGGGCTGGGCGGCACCCCAGGTTTCGGCGTCCTCCATCTTCTGTTGCCAGTAGGCCGCGCGATGCTCGGCCGATCTCATGAATTCGTCGTAGTACACCGGACGGCGCGTCTTCCACACGCCCTGCGGGCCGCGGTAGTCGGGAATCCCGCTCGCCGTCGAAATCCCGGCGCCGGTGAAGATGAGGATTCGGGCGGCTCCGGCGATGAGATCCGCCAGCTGCTCGTTCTTGTCAATAGGACGGCTCATAGGAACGGAACGACAACAACGAAGACAAAGGCAACGAGCGTCACCGCGACCATTGCGTGCCTCATGACGACCCAGCGCTGGCTGTTCCCGGTGGCCTCGAGTGCTGCCGACATAGGGGCAACGCCATAGGCGAGTTCCCGCAACACCCGATCACGCGTTGTGCCCCCACGCAGCGCCGCATTCAGAGCACCTCCCTCCCGCTTGTTCTCGGGAACCAGCACCTCGGTGCGTGGTAGCAGCGGGCGGGCCAGCGCTAGCAGCGCGACAAAGAGCGCGGCGGCAACGATCATCAAGACAGTTCCACGGGTCAAGAGGATTGCTACCAGCCCGACGATCCAGGTTCCCCAGAGGAGCCCGATCTCCCGCAGGTAGGCACGGGCATCCTCAGCGCTGCTGAATGTGTAGTCGATATCTTCCACAGCCTGCCTAGATGTCGAAGGGCGTGACCTCCGGCGTGGGGATCGATGCTTCATTAGCTACTAGATCTACGTAACCGCTGGCTTCGAGCTCTGCCGCGATCTCGGGGCCACCTGTCCGCACCACCTCGCCGTCGACCATCACATGGATCTTGTCGGGGTTCATGTAGCGCAGGATACGGCTGTAGTGGGTGATGAGGAGAACCCCAAGGTCGTCGCTGCGCAGCTCCTCGACGAGGTGCGCAACGTCACGGACCGCATCGATGTCGAGACCGGAGTCGATCTCGTCGAGAATCGCCACCTTGGCTCCTGCAACCGCCATCTGGAACATCTCTGAACGCTTCTTCTCTCCTCCGGAGAGACCGCCGTTGACCGCTCGATCCCGGAAGCGGCTCATGTCCAGAGTCTCGGTCATCGCTTCGACCCGGTCCTGGAACTCCGGATCATCCCGGACCTCGTCCATCTCCCTCAGAAGATCGTCTAGTGAAACACCGGGAACCTCGACGGGGTATTGGAAAGCTTCGAACAAGCCGGTCCGGGCTCGTTCGTCCACCGGCAGCCCCATCACCTCCGTGCCGTCGACCAACGCCGAACCGGTGGCCTCGTATTCATCCTTCCCCATGAGCACGTGGCACAGCGTCGATTTACCGGATCCGTTGGGACCCATCAGAACGTGTACCTCTCCGAAAGGCACCTCGATATCGACGCCCTTGAGAATCTCTAGATCGCCGTAACTGGCCCGCACTCCAGAGACTTGCAGTGCCGTCGCCATCAGGACCCCTCCTCGATGTTCAGATATACGGTGCCATCTTCGATGTCGACCTCGTAGGTAGCAACAGCCTGGGTGGCGGGAAGAGTCAATGCTTCGCCGGTGACCAGGTCAAATGCGGCGCCGTGTCGAGGGCACTCCACCTCGGTGTCGAAGACCTCCCCCTCGGCGAGCGACGCTTCTGCGTGGCTGCAGAGGTCACCGAGGGCGTGAACGGTTTCCCCGACCTTGAAGAGAGCGACGCGATGATCTCCTACTTCGACACGTAGGCCGGTTTCGCTGGGGAAGTCGGCCAGCGGGGCAATCTCGATTCGCGCCATCAGACTCTCCCCGCCTCTTGGGCAGCCCGATACTTCGCGTCGATCCAAGAAGTGACCACACCGGCGATCGCCGGTTCTGGGAATCTGGCGAGCGCCTCGTTGAAGAAACCGTGAACCAGCAACCGGTTAGAGCGGGGTTCATCGAGACCGCGGCTCATGAGGTAATAGCGCTGCTCGTCGTCGAGTGGCCCCATCGTCGAACCGTGACCGCACCGCACGTCGTTGGCCAGGATCTCCAGGTTGGGCACTGACTGGGCGGAGGCGCCGTCGGAGAGGATCAGGTTGCGATTCGTCTGGAAGGCGTTGGTCTTCTGCGCCTCCTCGTCGATCCGGATCATGCCGGTGAAGATCGAGAGCGCATCGTCCTGGACCGCGCCCTTCAGAAACATGTCGCTGTCTGTGTTGAGCCCCTGATGGTGCATCGTGTACCGGTAGTCGAGGGTCTGTGTCTCGTCACCGAAGTACGCGCCGACCACGTTGGCTGAAGATCCGTCGCCTTCGAGGTCGATCTGCAGTTGGAGACGGGAGAGGGCTCCGCCGAGACCTGCCTCACCGAGATGGAGCGTTCCGTCTCGACCGACAACGGCACGCAAGTGGGACACCGAAGTGGTTGCTCCGCCCCAGTGTTGAACGACCGTCACCTTCAGGTGTGAGTTGTCGCCGACACACAGTTCCAGATTGGGTACAACCAGGGCATTGACATCGTCGTCAGACCGGTAGCGGATCACCACCGAAGCCTGGCTCGACTGCTCCGCCACCAGTGTGATGAGCGGGAACGACGCCGTACCGGAGGTTGTCGCCTGCACATCGATGAAGAAGGGTTCCTCGATGGCGATCCCGGCCGGCACGACGAGGACCGCCCCGTCACCACTAAAGGCTGTGTGGGCAGCAGCAAACTTGTTCAGATCTGACGGTGTTCCCCGGGCGACGTAAGGCTCGAACAGATCGGCATGCTCGGCAAGCAACGCACGCAGGGAGCCGAACGTCGCTCTTGCATCAGCATTGTGCACCTCGGTTGTCAACCCATCCACCAAGCGCATCGAGCCGGCGGTCTCGGGCAGAGCAGCGGCGATCCCGGTATCGACTTCGTGGGCCTCTCCAGGTGCGTCAACGAGGTTGAAGTCGTCGAGAGCGAAATCGAAATCGACATAGCGCCAGACCTCCTCGCGATCAGAGGGCATGTCGAGCTTGTCGTAGTAGTCGAGGGCCGTCTTGCGTCTTGCCGCAAGCCAGCCTGGGTCGGCCCCGCCCGCGGTTGCAGAGGCCTGTGCGTCTAGGGTCTTCACTCGTTCTCCTGTTGTGAGCCAGATGAGGTTAACCGGGTTGGAACATCGCTGGGACGGCGGCGGCTTGGCCACAGAATCTCGAGCCGGCAGCGACGCAGTCCCTCCCTCGTCGGCGAGGGGCGGCCTGAGCACCGGCAGTCCGCGTTGCTCAGCGGCCGGTGCCCGGCGTAGTGTTGAGGGTGGTACACGCCCCCATCCTGGCCCACGGTCCATCCGGCAAGCGCCGAGAACTCCAGGTACATAGCGAGGGAGGAATAGCTGTGACCACGACGATCCGCACCATCGGAATACTCTTCATTGTCGCCGGCCTCGTCATCCTGGTTGCTCCGGAGTCGGTGTTCTCATTCCTGGACTGGGAGACGCGACCGGCTCAGTTCTTCGCTGCTGCGCTGCGCGTCGGGCTTGGCGTGCTGATCCTTGTTGCAGCCTCGTCAACTCGCTACCGGAACGGGATGCGAGTCTTGGGCTCTTTCGCTGTCCTCTCCGGCCTGGCCTATGCCGTCATGCCGAACGCTGGCTGGACCGATCTGATGCGGTGGCTGAATGAAGAGGGCCAGGACTTGTATCGGTTCGGTGGCGCCGCCGGAGGCGTGCTTGCGGGCGTGTTCCTGATCCAGGCGAGCAAGCCTGAGCGCCTCACGATCCAACGAGGCCTTCCGACCCCTTGATAGTCGCCGGTTGTGCGCCGGTTCGCATCGTCGATTGCTGGTGTCCGGAGAGTCATTCTCCTCTACCGACATGGCAGGACAGCTGCCTACGCTTAGGGTCAGCTCAGAGACGACAATGCGTCACGTGAAGGTGTGGAATGGGACTATCTGGCAAGGTGCATTCCGTTTGTGTCGGTCAAGTTGGTGAATTGGTTTCTGGAAGCCGACGAACCCGATCCGCTTTTGTGAAGACACCGGTGGAGGGTCCGATCCGGTTGGGCCCCTTGGGGTTGCCTGGCGATGAACACGTCTATGAAGACCACGGTGGACCCGACATGGCTCTCCTCGTCCAGCCGGTGGAGCACTATTCGTATTGGCGCACCCTCGGACTCGATCTTCCCGACGCCGGTGCTCTTGCCGAGAACCTGACCGTGTGTGGGCTTGTCGAGACCGACATCCACATCGGCGACGTTTTCGAGTTGGGCACCAGCGTGGTGCAGATCTGTCAACCGCGCCGCCCCTGCTTCAAGATCGCCGAGCGGTATCAACGTCGCGACCTACCCGTCGTCATGCAGGACACCGGATTCACCGGCTACCTCCTGCGTGTGTTGGCTGAGGGCACCATTGCGGCGAGCGACACGATGACGCTCATCGATCGTGACACATCCCACGACCTAACTGTCGCCGAGGCGGCGAGAATCATCAACGTTGACCGCAACGACATAGACGGAGCACGCCGGCTTATCCGCATCCCTGCGCTGGGGTCCTCGGTTCGCGTCGTCCTGGCAACCCGCATCCAGAACCAAACCACTCTCGGCCTAGAAGTGGAACGTCTCTTCCACCCCGAGGCCCAACCTGGTTCCTCACCCGCTACTTCTACCTGAGCCGCCCGCATCGGCACAGCGGAGTGCGGTCATGTCCGCAGCCAATCAAAGCCTCGTCTCAGACCTCCCCCGCATTACTGACCGACGCTTCAAGACCGACCGGCCCGGGCTTGCCGGATGTCGGACGTTTTCCGTTCTGGCGGACCTGAGTACTACATGCGGCACTGGTGTACGCCAGAACGCAGCTGGAATCGGGGCTCCTTCTTCTGGCGGATCTGAGTACCGCATGCGGCACTGGTGTCCGCCAGAAGCAGAGGACACCGCCCGGGATCGGCACAGCGTCGTGCTGGGGTGCGCCATCGACCGGTGCGGCGTCTCAACCAGCAGGTCGTATGATGCCGATCCATGGCCGCAGCAAGACGAACTCCCGTACTCACGCCACAGGCGGAGGACTTTCCTCGCTGGTACCAGGACGTCCTCAACAAGGCCGAGCTGGCGGACAACGGGCCGGTCCGAGGCACGATGGTCATCCGACCGTACGGGTACGGCCTCTGGGAGCGGATGCAGGCCGAGCTGGACAGGCGGATCAAGCTCGCTGGCGCGGAGAACGCCTACTTTCCGCTGTTCATCCCCGAGAGCTATATC
>JASJAS010000108.1 GCA_030066875.1 Acidimicrobiia bacterium
TCGTCGCCTTACCTCACGCTCGGCGCGATTCACCCGCTTATCACTCTTCTTGACCTCTTTGCCGACGACCTTGGCATCCGTGCCTCCCAGGAGGGCGTTTATGGCCAGATCGAACGTATGCCGGTCATCGTGGAGCATTTGGACGATGAGGGACTCGATCTCCTCAAGCGGCTTGTCCGATCCACCTTTGAAAAACTCCATGACCATTGTTCTCTCCCTACTGCAGAACGAGGATGCCGATGATCGGGACAACAATGAACAGCCCGACAACATAGACGATGACGATTGATTTTCGCACCTCGGCAACCACGGCCAGGCGTTGTGCCAGGGCGAGTGGTATGTTGCGGAGGGTGGGTATGGAATACCAGACCGCGACCCCAATCGCGTTGAACAGGAAATGATGTAGGCCGATGATCAAACCGGCCGGCGACTCGGTCGCCAACGACGCCAGCAGCGCGGTGATCGTTGTTCCTATGTTTGCTCCCAGCGTGATCGGGAATGCGCTGCGGAGTGTCACTACCCCGGCCGCAATCATGGGAACCAGCACCGAGGTAGTGATACTGGACGACTGTACGAGGACGGTCATCACCGTGCCGATGAGGATGGCGGAGACACCGCCGCCCTTCATGAGCACTGAATTGATGGAACGTTCAATGCGTCCCGCCATCACCAGTCGCATGTTCTTGGTGACGTAGGCAAGCGCGAAGAAGATCAGGGCCATGCCGAACGCCAACATCGCGATTCCGGTGATGTCGGAATTGGCGCCCAGGTTCTCGAGGATCCCCTCGAGGAGTTTGACGGGCGCCTTGACCGCCGTCTTGATCGGTGTATCACCGCCGGCGAATCCGCTCATACCGATGTCGGTCATCACCTCGGCCATCCACTCGGAGATCTTGGTAAGGAATCCCGTGGCCAGCTCCAGAGGCAGCATCACGGCAACGTTGCACACATTGAAGAAGTCGTGCATCGTGGCCCCGGCGAACGCCAAGCGGAACTCTTTGGTGCGGCGGAGGAACCCGAGCGAGGCGAGCGTGTTGGTTACCGTCGTGCCGATGTTGGCACCCATGATCATCGGTACTGCGATCTCCAGGGATAGCGACCCCGCGCCGACAAGCCCGACGATGGTGGACGTGGTAACCGACGATGATTGAACGAGCACGGTGGCCAACGTGCCAACGAAGACGCCGGCGATCGGATTCGCAACGGTCTCAAAGAGCCCATCGGTGAACTCCGAGCCAAACGCTTTAATACCGGTCTCGAGCGCCTTGATCCCTACGAGGAAGAGGTAGAGCAGTCCGACGACAAAGAGCACTCGAGCCCAGGTGGGGAATCGGTCCTCGCTCCCCTCGTCGGACACGGCGTGCTCGGGAGCTAGCTGATCCACAGGGTGCATCCGTTCGTTTGAAGTCGACCAGTTCGAGGGGTGACGAGAGCGACCGGCCGGCTCGATGCCAATGCGGCGGCGCCACCCTCGGTTATTGGTGCCAGCGCCACAATGCTCTCCTCAACAATGCTTGCGACAGATGCGTCGGTTCTCTACGGCACCATCTCCCACGCATCGCTCCCTGATGCCGGGACGATTCTGCCACGGGACCCAACGTCGGAGCAATACGATCGCTTTCCAGGGTCACGAGTTGGGAGGCAGCCACTTCCCCCTTCTGCAGCTCGTGTGGACGAGCAGCCGGCGAGCGATCGAGACAACTTCCGACACGTCGAGTGTCGTGCCTCGACCACTTGCCGCTGTCTGTCCCACGGGACGCTGTCGCAGTGCACGCCGATCACCCATGGGGACAACCCGAGTCGTGGTCCGAGGCTTCATCTGGGCCAGTTGTCGACAACGGTGACCATGGACACCTATGGACACCTCCATCCGGACGCCGAAGAAGCACTCTCGGAGCTTCTCAATGCACAAATTCGCGCTGCGCAGGCGGACAGGAATCGGACATTGACTAGTGCCAACGTGGCGTCGGTTCGTGCCTAGCGAGCGAATCCCCTACAGACACGGCGCATCTGTTTGCAGGGGCTCATAGGACAGCTTTCACACCTCGAAGTGCGCCGGGTCCGCGACCAGAGTAGGGACCCTCAGCCGACGACGATTGTGGCGCCGACGAACTCCACGCTGAAGGCCTCGCACCACACGAGCGCCGTGTAGGCGCCTGGGGCGAGCTCGGTCCCGGGTGGCAGTTCATAGTTCTGGTCGCCGATGTTGCCCTTGAGCGCACCGAGATGGATCGAGCCTTCGGGAGGGGAGGTCTGGTCGGGTCCCGGCACGAGGTACACCTCGAGGTCGGGACCATTCTGGATGTCAAAGTTCTCGAAGCGGAGCACTAGCGACCCATCCGGGTTTTCGAAGATGCCAGCATCGCCTGTGCCTGAATGACCGGCAAGGCCGACGAACTGACCGGCACCGAGTAGCGCCGGTCCGTTGGCCGGAGGTGGAGTCGCCAGCTCGTCCTCGGTCGACGATGGCTCCTCCCCGGTCGACTCCGGGTCGGCGGGCGGAGGCGTTTCGGTCGCCGGCGGAACTGACCCGGACACGGACTCGCCTCCATCCTCCGGCGTGGCTGGGGTCGCAGGAGTTTCACCGGCAGTGGCGGCCTGTTGTGAGATCGACGTAGAGAAGCCCTCGTCGACGGTGTCGTCGACGAAGTATGGCGAGACCAGCCACCAGTTGACGATCGCAAACGGCACCACCAGCACGACCACTCTCACGACAGCGGGCACGCGGAACCAAAGCATCGCAACCAAGGCAACCGCCGCGAGAACCGTTCCGCCGAACGTGAACAGGAGGGTCCGCTCGTTCTCGAACGGAGCTTCGAGGATGTTCGGCTCGATGAGCACTAGCAACAGCAAGACCGCGGCGACCAGCGCTCCGACGATGATCTCGAGGCGTGTTATGCGGCCAATCAGCTCACGCACGAGGGAGTCAGGCGCAGAGCCGCGGTCACGGTCGGTGGCAGGAGGAATCGATGTCTTTGTCATGACATAAAGCAACGGCCCGGCCCGACGGTTTTGTTCCGGGATTCCTATTACGAAATCAGAAACAGGTGTTCAGATTGCCCGGCCCAGCTCAGCAATGACGCTCAACATGAGACGAGCCCTTCCTGGCCAGGGGCGATGCTGGGTTCGAAGAATCGCAGTGGGTGAACCAAGCAGGGCGCCACATCGGCGCTCCGTCACGTCGCTGCATAACCGGCCAGGGCCGTTGTCAGGATCACAACGAGTGGTCCTTGTAGAACAGTTTTCACACCTGAAGATTCTGGAAGGTCGATGGGAGTAGCGCCGATTGTCGAACGTCGACATGATCGAGATGACGGTCTCAGCCGGCGGAGACGTGCCGCCGTGACCTTCAGGCGGGGGTCATCGCCTTCTCCCGAACCAGGGCAATCGCTACACCGGTCATCCACGCCAGCCAGCCGAAGAACCCGATGAGCACGAGGAAGCCCAACAGCCCCTGCTCATTGTCGTCGATCGTCCACAACGACCCGGTGATGAGGAGAATCGCCGACGAGACCCCGAGCCAACCGAGCCATTTGGCGAAGACCCCGCTGCGCAGCATCACCGTTGACGCACCCAGCAGGAACACGGCAACGCCCCAGGCGATCGCAGTGGTGAGCAGCAACGTCTCGAACGCGGCGAGCGTCGTCACTAGCTCGTCGGACGCTGAGGACAGGACGCTGTCGTGGCTGAGTACCAGCCAGAAGCCTGACTTCGCAGCATTGATGGCGACTAGCGTGACCGCAGCCGCAAACGACAGCCGCACGAACATGCCGCCGTGGTCCTCGTCCTCGGGGGCGAGGACGCTGCGCAGCCCGGAGGCGAACAGCAGGAACAGAAGGCCGACGGCCAAGGCGATGCCCCACATTGTGACTGCGATCTGCATTGCGTTGGCCTCGAACCACTGGCGAATGTCAGCAGCCGGAGCATCGAGCGCAGGCGTATCTGCCAGAGGGAGTTCACTCACGAGAAAGACAATCACGAAGGCCAATCCGGACCAGCCGGTAACCTTCCTCCACGACATGGACCTCATCCCTGCCTCCTTTCCGCCAAAGGGAGCTACAATTGGTTAGAGCAACGCTCTAGTGATTTGAGTGACACTACAATCAAACGACGAGCCGGTCAAGCGGACCTATCACAGCCCCCGCCGCGAGGCGCAAGCCGACGAAACGCGGTTGGCGATCATCGGAGCGGCGCTGGAGCTCTTTGCGGCGAAGGGCTTCCAGGGCACGACGATCAAACAGGTGGCCGAGCAGGCCGGTGTCTCCGAACAGACCATCTACAACGTCTTCGCCGACAAGACCGGGCTCCTCGTGGGCGTCGGGCTCCATTCAATGACTTCAGGGGACGACGGGAGCGAAGCGTTCGTGGCGGACCTCCTGGCCGAGCCAGATCCAATGGAGCGGATCAGGATGACGGCGCGGTTCAGCAAGGAGCAGTGGACTGACGGCGCGCTCGAGCTCGATCGAATGCTGTTCGGCCCGGACGTCAAGGACCCTCGGCTAGAGGAGCTGGCGGAGCGCCTCCTCGCCTTCAAGCTTGGCCTCAACCGGGCGATCGCCGAGATGCTCTTCCCCGATTCGATCCGACGGGCGGATGTGAGCCTCGACGAGATCGCGGCGTTTGCGACAACTGTCGACTCCGGCCCAAGCATCACCACGCTGCGAAGGCTCGGATGGTCGATGGACGACTACGAGGGCTGGATCACGCGGCTGCTGAGCCTGTTCCTCGATCCGAGTGCGGTTGAGGGCTGAGCGGCGCTCGGCCTAGCTGTTCTTCGCACAGAGATTGTCGACCGCAGTCGTGTGGCGGGTGGCCCGTCGACTTCGGTGTGGAATCGGTGGCGGGTCGTGTCTACGCAGGAGCTCTCGGATCGGACCAGCCGACCGTTTCGCCGCTGTTCGGTGATCTTGGCGACCTCCCCAAGATGAACGTGTTCGTAGGCGGCGCGGAGTTGCTACGCCCCAGCATCGAAGCCTTCGCCCGCAAGGCAACGGAGGCCGGGACCGAGGTTCGCCTGATCCTCGGTGACGACCAGCAACACACCTGGCCTATAGCCCCCACGCCTGAAGGCCGGCAGGCGCTGGGACAGGTCGTCGACATCGTCACATCCTGCTGAGCCTCACCGATCACCAAATACCGGACGCGAACGAGCATTCCGCCGACCACACGAGATCGGCACCTCTGCGCTCCGTCACGTCGCTGCACAACCGGCCAGGGCCGTCGTGAGGATCACAACGAGTGGGCCCGGCAGGACTCGAACCTGCGACCTACGGATTATGAGTCCGCTGCTCTAACCAACTGAGCTACGAGCCCCTGTCCAGGCGGATCCTACAAGACCACGGGCGGCGGACTACGCCCGCCGCCACTCGATTCTGGCGTCGCTAAGCGGAATACCTTCCGGCGTGGGACGCCAGAACCCCAGGAATGAGGTTGCCGGTCCGAAGGTCTTGACAACATGCGGTGTTGATCGTATAGTTCGAAGTATATCGAACAGTCTGAAGGAGTTCGGATGGGTCCCGATAATCCAAAAGTGCGAGATTACACAGCTCAGCACCAGATTCTGCCGGTGATAGTGGAAGAATCTCCGGTATACGAGCTCATTCTCAGCCTGTTCGTCTGGGGCGGCCGCAACGAACCCGAAGAATACGAAGCCGGTTCGACGTTCTTCGAACGCATGGAACAAGGTGTTGACGCCGAAGCGGCAGCCCAACTAGGGGAACTAGTCGGGAGCGGCGAACTCTGGTTGCCCCTCATCGGACTGGCGCGTTCCACAGGCACCCTGGGTTCAGTGGAAAGCCTCATCGACTACCTGAAGCAGATGGACCCCGTGGCGCTGCGCGGCATCCTGATAGATGGAGCCTGTTCTCGCGGCAACCTCAGCGACGAGGATGCTTCGGCGGCAGCCTCCGGTCAGCCCGAGGCCATCGCCAGGTTTGGTGCGCTCGACCATGTCGGCCGCGGTTTTCACAACCTCATCGAGGTAGACGGCGAGGAGACCAAGCGCCGGATCATCGCCACCCTCGAGACTGCCTACCGGGTTCTCGAACCATCGATCTTGGAAACCCTTCCCGCGCTGCGTCGGGATGCCGAGGAGAAGCGTTCGCTATCGAACGCGATGGATGCTCCGACGCTCGTCGAGACCGCCACCAACGGCATCACGTTCAGGATGGAACCGCAGATCTACGGCGTGCTGCTCATTCCCAGCAAGATCATCCGGCCCTGGAACGTGATCACGGAGCACGACGGACTACGGATCTTCGCCTACGGCGTGGCCGATGAACACCTCCAGGCCGACCCGGACGCTCCCCCGTCCTACCTGGTCGATGTGTACAAGGCCCTGGGCGATGAACGTCGCCTGCGGATGCTCGGCTTCCTGAGTCGCGGCGACGCCGGGTTGATGGATATCGCGCAGCACGTCGGTCTCGCCAAGTCAACAGCACACCACCACCTCCGCATCTTGCGGACCGCCGGCCTGATACGGATCACCGTCGGCGAATCCAAGGCATACAGCTTGCGTCGCGATGGCGCTTCCGAGGCTACCCGCCTCCTCGAGGCGTACCTGGCTACACCAGCCGCGGCAGAAGCAGAAACCGAACATCAGAACGAAAGGAACTGAAATGCACGACAGGCTCCACTTCGATCTCATCGAGACCATGGCAAACGACCGACACAGCCACGCGGCGCCCCGGTCGCAAGCGCTGCGCTCAGCTCGCAGCGAGCACGGCCTGCGAATGTGGGCCGGGCAGAAGCTGATTAGCCTCGGCGAGCGGATTGTTCCTACACCCGGCGAGCTTCAACTCGAGCCCAGCACGGGTCCCCCGTGCCCCTAGCGGGCTCAGTGGCCGGATTCAGCCGGTGGCCTGCGGGCGCCGGCTGGATCGCGTTTGACCGCTGGTCTCAAGGCCCTAGACCCCCTGGAACTCCATCCGCCCGTGCATTGCAGCTGGGTTGGCGTGAGCTTCGCGCATCAGACCTGCGATGGACGGCTCATCCTGCTCGTAGCGTATGAAGACCCGCCAGCCCTCGCCCATATCGTGGTGACCGACCACCAAGCTGTGCATGTTGACGAACTCGACCGGGATCGGAAGCGTCGGTGTCACTACATGGGCGTCGCGGTTGCGGAAGGCTGACGTGAACGACTCCCCTACCGTCTCGGCAAATGTGCCTTGATTGCGCGGCGTGTCACCCTCAGGGCCCCACCACCAGTAGACCGACTCGCCGGCCAGCAACCGTGGGAGCGCACCCGCCGCAAACCGGACCGGTGGGCCGTACAGGGCAACGTGGAGGTCATGACCCGCCGTTGCCGGGAGCAGATCGTCCCCTCGATAGATCCGCTCGACAAGCTGGGTGACCAGTTGCCGCACTCTGGCGTCGTCACGGAAGAACGAAGCTTGTTGCTGCTCGGTGAGGTACTCGCCGTTGACCCATGCGTCACCCTCCGGGGTCTCGACCTCGACCCAGACCTCGCTGCGCAGCATGCTGCGGGCTCCTGTGGCGATGATTCCGGTCTCATCGGCGCCGAACCGGTGCACGACGCTCTGGTGGCTGCCGGGTTCGCGCCGTGCCGGCACACCTGCACTCGACGGGGCCATGACGATGTCGACCTTCCTACGGCTTCCCAACGGAAGCAGCGTCGGTGTGCTCGAGAACGCGAAGCGCCGGCTCAGGCCCATCCACAGCGACCCGAGCAGAACTAGCAGCAGGGCAAGCATCGGCACCCGGAACGCCCGGAACGTATCAAAGATGGAGCCGATCATGAGCCGCAGACCGGTTACCAGCGGAGGGCTACCCGGTGGGTCGAACGACTCGCCGACGTCCCCGCCATTCCTCCCGATGTCATCGGTGACCAACGCGGGGACACCAACCAGTTCGGCCGGAATCCTCACGGTCACCATCAACAGCGAAGTGTCGGTCGCTCCCGACGGGTCGGACGCTACAAATGCCAACGGCGGCAGGTCGGTGATGACACCGTCGAGGTCGAGCTCGAAGCGTCCCGGGCCCACCTCGCGAACCTGAGCATGCCGTGGCGACTCCAGCAGGAAACTGAGCGGATCACCGTCTACATCCGAGGCATAGGGTCGAAGATCGATCTGGAGCACCTGGCCCGAGTCGCCGGTCAGGCGCGCATCCACCGCCGTGGGTGGGTCGTTCACCGGCTGGACCACAATCGTCACGATCCCGAGTGCGATCAGTTCACCGTCGGTGATCTCATAAACGATTGTCGCAGTCCCGTTCCAGTCCGGGGGCGGGGCATAGCGGAACGTGCCGTCAAGACTCCACGACAAGAAGCCTTCCCGCCACAGGATATCGGATACCAGGATCGGCTCGTTATTCGGGTCGAAGTCGTTCTCGAGCGGACGGAACACAACCGCGGTGTCCTCGTCGATTGTGAGTGAATCCGCGATCGCAACTGGAGGCAGGTTCTCCTCGATGTTGAGCTGAACCGTGATCTCCTCCGAGAGCTGCATCCCGTCGTCGACCCGGTATGTGAAGGCATCGGAATCCACAAGCACGTCGGTGTGCTCGTAGAAGAACGAACCATCTGGCTGTAGCTTCACAGTCCCGTGGGATGGCGGTGTCTCGAGTACTGCCGTGATTTGCCGACCCTCGGGATCCCCATCATTATCGAGGACGCCGGGCGATTCGACTACGACGACCCCAGCCCGCCTGACGTCGTATTCGTCCGGTTCACCGACGGGCGGCAGGTTGGGGATGATCGTGATCGACACGTTGCCCGTTGCCTGCAGGCTGCCGTCCGAAACGATGAACGTGAAGCTGTCCGAACCACCGGCGGTAATAAGAGCGGTGTAGTCATAGAGTCGTGGTCCGCCCGCGAGCGCACCCTGGAGGGGCCCGGAATCTATCGAGTAGTACAGCGGATCGCCGTCAGGGTCCGAACCGCTGAGGATCAGCGTGACCGGAACTCCCGCCTCGGCGAATACGGTTATGTCGAAGGCGGTCGGCGGCCGGTTGGTGTTGCCGATCGACCAGGAGAAGACGGCAGAGCCGCTGCGTTGTGGCGCCCCGTCATCTGTGGCGGTCACGGTGACCGTGTAGGGGGAGCCTGCGGCAGCATCGAACGGAATGAGGCCTGCTATCTCGCCGCTGACGGGATCGATCGCCAGGCCAGGAGGCAACCCGGTTGCGGAGTAGCGAAGGGTTCCGGCCGGAATGTCGGGGTCGGTTGCGCTGATGAACAGCGAGACAGCTTGGTTCTCCGCGGTCGACTGGGTGCCCGGGTTGGCAACTATCGGAGCGGCGTTCACCTCGGCCACGTTGATACGCACCTGGCGTGATCCAACCGCAGGGGGTGCACCGTCGTCGGTGCCCACAACATCGAAGACGTAGCTGCCCGGGCCCTGAGACTCGTCTGGAATCCATCTGAAGGTGCCGGTCACTGGGTCGATGGCTGCTCCCGCCGGCGCACCGCTCACCGAGAACGTGACGCTGTTGCCTTCCACGTCGGTGGCAGACGTCGAGAATATCGCTAGGGATCCTTCGTTGACGTTCAGCTCGGTCAATGCGTTGAGGTCGGGGGGATCGTTGACTGCGGAGACGTTGATGTCAACGCTTGCCGAGGCGAACTCGCCGCGCCCGTCGGTCACGGTGTAGATGAAGCTGTCGGGGCCGTAGAAGTCGGGGTCGGGTGTGTAGATGACGGACCCGCCCAGCAGCGTGACGGAACCGTTCGCGGGATCGCTTGCACCGGAGATGGTGAGGGGGTCTCCATCAGGGTCGGTGTCGTTCGCAAGAACGTCGATCGTTAGCGGTGTGTCCTCGGTTGCGACGACCACGTCGTCGAGCGGCAGCGGCCCACGGTTGGTGTCGGCGACGTCCCAAACGAACGTGGCTTGCCCGGAGCGAGGTGGTGTCCCGTCGTCGGTCACCGTGACGGTCACGTTGAAGGGCGAACCGGCATTTGCGGTGTAGTCGATGGTCCCCGAGATCTCGCCGGTCACTGGGTTGATCGAGAGCCCATCGGGAAGCCCGCTCGCCGAGAATGCGAGCGTGTTGACCGGAATGTCGCTGTCGCTGGCTGCGATGAACAGCGACACAGAGTCGGCTTCGGCATCGGCTTGTGCGCCGGGGTCGATGACTGTGGGTGCCGTGTTCACTTCATTGACCGTCACGGTCACCGGCTGAGTGGCGCTCAGGGTCGGGGTACCGTCGTCCGATACCACAACGTCGAAGGTGTAGACGCCGGGTCCTTGAGCTTCGCTCGGGATCCACGTGAATACGCCGGTCGACGGGTTGATTGTCGCCCCCGCTGGCGCCCCGTTAAGGATGAAGGTCAGGCCATTGGCCGGAAC
>JASJAS010000109.1 GCA_030066875.1 Acidimicrobiia bacterium
CGAACCCTGCCAGGGCTTTGTCGCGCTGGCGCTGATGAAGATCGCCGTGAATGGCCCGCGCCGCGACATCCATGCCCTGGAGTTCCCGGGCAACTCGATCACATTCGGCTTTGGTCCGAGTAAAGAGCAGGGTTCGGCCCGCCCCCGCAGCGATGGCTGCTGCCACCTTGACCTTGTCCATGTGATGCACCTTGAGGAACCGATGCTCCATCGTGTCGATGGTCTCCTCACCCGGCTCGGCGTTGTGACGGGCCGGCTGTTCCATGTAGGCGCTCACCAAGGTGCCGACCTGGCCGTCGAGCGTCGCCGAGAACAGGAAGGTCTGATGCTCGGTGGAGATCTTGCTCATGATCCGCCTCACCTGCGGCAGGAAACCCATGTCGGCCATTTGATCGGCCTCGTCGATGGCAACCATCCGCACGTCGTCGAGAAAGGCCTCTTTGCGGTCGAGCAGGTCGATGAGCCTTCCTGGCGTCGCGATGACGATCTCGACGCCACGCCGCAGAGCCTTGGTTTGAGCTCCCATCGGGGCGCCGCCGTACACCGCGATCGTGCTGAAGGAGCGCAACGCAGCAAGCGGATCGAGCACACCGGTTACCTGCTGTGCCAACTCCCGGGTGGGGACGAGCACCAACGCCACAGGCCGCTTCGGCTCCGCTTTCTCGAGTTGCTGGATCATGGGAAGGCCGAAGGCCAGGGTCTTCCCAGATCCGGTCTTCGCTTTGCCGCAGACGTCCTTACCTGCGAGCGCATCCGGAATCGTCAGCTGCTGAATAGGGAACGGCGATGTGATTCCTTGCGTCGCCAGCAACTCGGCGAGATCGCGCTCGACCCCGAGGGTTTCGAACGTTGCGGTTTCGGAAATGGTCATCGCGCTATACCTCTCACATGACTGCGCGCCAGGTTGCGCGCCTCGAGTTCAGCATTCAATTCGGCACCGGTGAGGACTATCAGGCCGGACATGAAGAACCACAGCAGCAGGACGATGATCCCGGTCAGGGCCCCATAGGTGGCATTGAAGGATCCCAGGTTGTTGGCATAAAGCGAGAATCCAACAGTTGCCAGCAACCACAGAACCGCAACCGCAAGGGCGCCGATTGACACCCAGGGTGACATCGCAGCTGGCCGATTGGGAGCGATCTTGTAGAGCAGGCCGAGACCGCCGATGACTGCTATGAAGATGATCGGCCAACGCCCAACCTCGATGAACCTACGTGTCGCGTCCCCGGCGCCGATTTCGCTCATGAGGTCGGGCAGGAACGTAACCGCGGATGCGGCTGCCGTAATGAAGATGATCAACCCGATGGTGATGGCAAAAGCCATCCCGCGCAGCACGATGAAAGGTCGGTTTTCCGGTGTCTCGTAGGCGATGTCGATACCGGTGATCAATGCCTTGGTACCGGCCGACGCCGACCACAAGGCGATGATGATGCTGATCACTGCGGTGAACCCGAGCCCTGATCCCGACGCTTCGACAACCTCCGTCAGCTGCACCTCGATGAATCTCGCCGTTTCTTCTGGAAGAGCCGACGAGATCTCCTCGATCTGAGTAGCCAGGTCGGCCGGGTCGAGAATCAATCCGTAGATCGAAACCGCGGCGATCGCCGCCGGAAACAATGCGAGAAAGGCGTAGTAGGAGAGACTCCCCGCAATCATCGGCATGTGGTGTTCGCGCAGACGGCCGATGACAGCCTTGGTCACCGATAGCGGCTCGTCGTACCAGTGCGACACCGTCGACTCCTCCGCATCGAGCCGGCCGGCCTCGGCGGGTTGTGGTTCGGGGCGCGGTCGCAACCGTGCCACCGCCACTGCGGCGGCGAGTATTCCCAGGAACACGCTCAGAAACTGGCTCATCAGAGCGCGACGGTAGTGGACCCGCCCTCTATTGGCCGAGCATGTCGGCGTCGATGGCAAACAACTGCCCGGCACCGACGGTCACGGCCGGAGCAGCTCCGGCAGCCTGCGGCAGGATCTGATCCGCATAGAAGCGTGCTGTGTCGACTTTGGCCCGCAGCCAGGGATCGTCACCGCCGGCGGCGAGGAGTTCCTCGGCGATCAGTGCGCTCTTGGCCAGGTAGTAGCCGCCAGCGACAACGCCGAACTGGCGCAGGTATGGCAACGCTCCGGCAAGGGCATCGTTTGGGTCGGTGACACCCGCGAACCAGCGGGTGGTCTCTCGGAGCCCGGCAACGGCGGAGTGCAGCGCTTCGCCCATCGGTTTGAGACCGTTGCCGGATTCCACAGCCTTGGCTGCCGTCTCGTCCATCTCATCGAGGTAGCTCGCAACGACCTTCCCATCGTCGAGCGGCAACTTCCTCATCACCAGGTCTATCGCCTGAATCCCGTTGGTGCCTTCGTAGATGGGTGCGATCCGGGAATCGCGCCAGTGTTGAGCGGCGCCGGCTTCTTCGACGAACCCCATGCCACCGTGAATCTGGACACCGATTGAAGTCAGCTCCACGCCGAGGTCGGTCGACCAAGCCTTGGCGACCGGAGTGAGGAGTGCCATCCGGTTGGACCCGCGGGCCCGTGCTGCGCCATCCTCGCCGTGTGAACGCAGGTCACCGGCTGCGGAGGTGTCGAGAATCAGTGCTCGCATCGCCTCGATGTTGGCCTTCATCGTCATCAGCATGCGGCGCACATCGGGATGCTCGATGATGGGAGAGGCCTCGCCCTTCGGGGCCCCGATCGCACGGCCCTGACGTCTCTCTTTGGCGTATTCGAGAGCCAATTGGTAGGCACGCACCGACAAGCCGAGGCCTTCGAGACCGACGTGGAGGCGAGCGTCGTTCATCATCGTGAACATGCACCGCATGCCCGCGTTGACCTCTCCGACGAGGAAGGCAACGGCACCTCGTTGTTCGCCGTATGCCATCACGCAGGTGGGGCTGGCGTGAATTCCGAGCTTGTGCTCGACCCCGACACATTCCACGTCGTTACGCTCCCCCAGGCTGCCGTCGGGGTTTGTCAGGTACTTCGGAACCAGGAACAGCGAGATGCCCTTTGTCCCCGGAGGGGCTTCGGGAGCACGCGCCAGCACGAGGTGAATGATGTTATCTGCCATCTCGTGCTCGCCCCAGGTGATGAAGATCTTGGTGCCCCGCACCCGCCAGGTTCCGTCTTCTTCCGGCCAGGCCTTAGCTCGCAGCGCACCGACGTCGGACCCGGCCTCGGGCTCGGTGAGCGCCATGGTCCCTGCCCACTCGCCCGTTAGCAGTTTCTCCAGATAGAGCCCTTTCAGCTCATCCGACCCGTGGGCCTCGAGAGCTTCGACGGCGCTGGAGGTGAGCATGGGGCAAAGGGAAAACGCCATGTTCGATGATGTCAGCATCTCCTGGACGGCGGTAGACATGACGCTGGGAAAGCCGTGGCCCCCATATTCCATATCTCCCTTGACGGCACCCCAACCAGATTCAACGTATTGTCTGTAGGCGGCGGTCAGTTCATCAGGAACGGTGACGGAACCATCGTCGTTGCGGGTAATTCCTTGGGTATCCCCAATGGTGTTGGTCGGAGCAACGACCTCTGACAAGAAGCGGCCTGCCTCGTCAAGGGCGTCGTACACGTCCTCAGCTTCGACGTGTTCGAAGCCCGGCAACGCGGCAACCCCCTCGAGGTCGACGATGTGCTCGAGTACAAACCTGATATCGCGCAATGGGGGCCGGTAGTCACTCATGGCGCACAGGATAGAGCCCAGGGGTGGGGTCGTCCCTGGAACAGGACGAGGATCCATCCGGGTAGTGTCGAAATCAACTGATCCCATTCGTCGTTTCTGCAAAGGGACGGCATAGGGCCGTCTCGCTGAAAGGGAGCGACATGAAGTACGCACTGCTCATCTATTCGGACCCGAGCGTTGAGGCCACGCCTGAAGAGCAGGCCCAGATCATGGAGGACTACTACAAGTTCACCGCCTCTATCTCCGAACGGGGCATCAACCTCGGCGGCGAGGCTCTCGACGGCGTCGACACTGCCACCACGGTCCGGGTCCGCAATAACGAGACGCTGACGACCGACGGCCCTTTCGCCGAGACCAAGGAGGTCCTCGGAGGGTTCTACCTCATCGACGTTGCCGACCTCGACGAGGCCATCGCAGTTGCGGCAGAACTTCCGGGCTCCTGGCACGGATCGGTCGAAGTCCGACCGCTGTGGGATTGGGAAAACGCCCAACAGGCTCAGTGACTTCGCGCGGTCGGGAGACGATCGAGCGGGTCTTCCGCAACGAGTACGGCAGGGTGGTTGCTTCCCTGATACGACAGGTGGGCGACTTCGAGCTAGCGGAAGATGCGGTTCAAGACGCCGTCACCTCTGCCCTGACAGCATGGCCGGAGACCGGGGTTCCCCGGAACCCCGGCGCCTGGCTCACTACAACTGCACGCCGCAAGGCCATTGATCGCATCCGGCGGCAGGCGAACTACGAGAAGAAGCTGGCTCAACTCGAGTATCAGACCCGGCAAGAAGAACTGGCCGACAAAGGAGAGGATGTGGATAGCCAGGTGCGGGACGATCAGCTCCGTCTCATCTTCACGTGCTGTCACCCCGCCCTGGCACTCGAAGCCCAGGTTGCACTCACGTTGAAGACCTTGGGCGGCCTTTCGACCGCGGAGATCGCCAAGGGGTTCCTGACCAACGAAGCCACAATGGCGCAGCGCATCGTGCGTGCCAAGCGGAAGATCAAGAACGCCGGCATCCCCTATCGGGTCCCCGCCGACGATCAGCTACCCGACCGGATTGCCGCGGTTCTGGCCGTTGTCTATCTCATCTTCAATGAGGGCTACTTCGCGAGTTCCGGCGACAACATCGTCAGGCACGAACTGTGCACCGATGCAATCCGGCTCGGCCAAGCCGTCAGCGACCTCATGCCGGACGAAGCCGATGCGCTCGGTCTCAACGCGCTGTTGCGGTTCAACCATGCCAGGCGCGACGCTCGCACCAGGGACGGACGGGTTGTTCTACTGGAGGACCAGGACCGAAGCTTATGGCACAGGGACGAGATCGATTCCGCCTCTGCCCTACTCGACAGGGCGATCCGTCTGGAGCGGCCCGGGCCCTATCAGATTCAGGCCGCAATCGCGGCACTGCACGCAGCCGCGGACAACTTTGCGGATACCGATTGGCAGCAGATCCTCCTCCTCTACGACCGGCTCGTTGAGATGTCGCCCGGACCGGTTGTCGCCCTCAACCGCGCAGTCGCGGTGGCCATGGCACAAGGGCCCGACAAAGGGCTTCTCGAGCTCGATCACATCGCGGCCGAACTCGACGGCTATGCATGGTTCCATTCAACCCGGGGCGAGTTGCTGCGCCGTCTCGGTCGATACGAGGAGGCGACCCTCTCATTCCGCAGGGCGATCGATCTCACCGAGAACACCAGCGCAGCGGAACTGTTGGAGAACCGCATCACCATGGTCGGTTAGACCGCAGCAGGTCTTGCGGCGAGTATGTCGTGATGGACATCGACATCCGCAACAACCCCCCTCCTGTCGATTGGGGGGTTGAAGTCTCCCCAGCTGCCGTAAACGACCTAGCCGAGGATTGGAAGGATCGCGAGTTCGCTCTCCCGGCTTGGGACTATCCGGGGCTCCCTCGCGGCCTCGCCGATGCCGACTGGTACAACTTCTGCGTCATCGGGTGTTCCGTGCTCGCTTGCATCTGGCCGCCCAAAGGAGACGCGATGTGGACGACGCGTTTCGCGGGCGAGGTTCTCGACGATGCTCCAGCGATCTTTTCCTGCTTCAGCCGGAGGCTTCGCGCCAACCGTCTGGACCTGGACATCTTCACTCAGCTCACTCCTGAGGAGTTTTTCGCCGGCACGGGAACGCTGCAGTTGCTCCCGGAACGCTGGAAGCAGCTCAATGCCGTTGCCAACGCGTTGCGTACCGAATGGGGCGGATCGGCAGCGAGGTTGGTTGCGGCCGGCCGGTTCGACGCGGAGCAGGTGGTGCGGCTGCTGGTAGATACGGTTCCTGGATTCAACGACGCGCCCGACTCGCCCGCGGGTCGGCTCCCTTTCCACAAGCTCGCCCGTCTGGCCACCGCAATGATGTCGGCCGGGGGAACTCGTCCCTTCAACCGCCTGGAACGTCTTCCGGTGTATCCCGATTACATGCTTCCCCGTGTCTTTCGCCACTTCGGAATCATGCGGTATGAAACCGGTTTGGCTGCCGCGATCGACTCCCAGACGCTGATCGAGAAGGAATCCCGATGGGAGCTGGCGATTCGTTGGGCAACTGTGTACTGCGGGGACCAACTGGCGGATGCGCTGCGTAAAAAAGGGGTCGCAGTGACCACTCCCGCACTCGATTTCGCGCTCTGGGAAAGCGCCGTGCTCGGGCCGCATGCGGCGGCCATGGGCGAACACCACAGAACGCTCACCCTGGCTTACTGAGGTTCGGTCCGTAGTACGGTTCCAGTTTGCCTCACCGAGCGGAGCTCATGACCTCGTCAGCCACCAGTGTTGAGCACAGACGGCTGAGCCGCGTCCATTTCACTGCCCTGCTCTCGATGATCATGGCGATGGGGGCGCTGGCAATCGACATGATGCTCCCCGCCTTCGACGACATGCGGGAGCATTTCGGGCTGGCCGCAGACTCCACTCAGGTGGCGCAGGTGGTGACAACCTTCCTCATCGGGATGGCCTTGGCCCAGATCTTCTACGGTCCGCTGTCCGACCGCTTCGGCAGGAAGCCCGTTCTCTACGCAGGGTTTGTGATCTACGGTCTCGGTGCGCTCGGCGCAGTCCTGGCCCCGACCTTGGAACTGGTGCTTGTCAGTCGGTTCATTTGGGGTGTCGGCGCGGCCGCGCCCCGCGTCGTGGCGGTCTCCATCGTGCGTGATACCTATGCGGGTGATGAGATGTCCAAGGCCATGTCGTTCATCATGGCGGTGTTCCTCATGGTGCCCATCGTGGCTCCGTCGATTGGGGCGGCTCTGCTCTTGATCTTCCCCTGGCAATCGGTGTTCGCCGCGGGGGTGGTCTTTGTGGCAGCGGTTGCCGCTTGGGCGAGAGTGCTGCCGGAGACACTCGATCCAGACAACCGGCTCCCGATCGACCGGCGAGCAATATCGGGGGCTGCCAGGGAGGTCCTCACCAATCGACAGACCTTCGGCTACATGATGGCAATGACCATGACATTTGCCGTTTTCAGCTCTTACCTGGCGAGTTCGGAGCGCATCTTCGGCGAGATCTACGGAAGACCGGACCAGTTTCCGTTCATCTTCGGTGCCCTGGCGGCCACCATGGGCGTGGCGATCTTGATGAATGCCACCTTGGTCGAACGGATTGGAGCCAAGCGGATGGTCCATCTGGTTCTGCTGACCTATGTCATTGCCGCATCGGCCTTCTGGATGGTCACCGCAGCTGCGGGCGGCCGCCCTTCGTTCGTGTTCCTCATGGTCGGGATGATGGCCATGCTTTCGTTGCATGCGCTCCTGATACCAAACTTCAACTCGATCGCCATGCTTCCTATGGGCCATATCGCAGGTACCGCTTCGGCGGTCATCGGCACGATCTCACTCGCCGGTGGAGCATTCCTCGGGGCCGTCATCGACAGCCGATTCACCGACACCGTGAGCCCGATCGTGATTGCCTTTGTCCTTTTTGGGATCCTTGCACTCGGTTTCGTCGCCTGGGCGGATCGAGGCAGGCTGTTCCCCCGACGCAATTCGGAGTCACCGTCGGTTGTGACCGAACCGCGGATCAGATGAACGCGAATGTCGCTTTCGACCTGCTGAGATCAATCGGGTTGCCTCACGGCGATTACGCAGTGTTCGGCAGTGGCCCCCTGTTGATCCGAGGGATCATCGACGACGCACCCGACCTCGACGTCATTGCCCGCGGTGCCGCTTGGAGCTGCGCAGCCAAGCAAGGGCAGCTGGTTGATCTGCCCGAACACGGAGTGTCGGTGGCCAGCTTCTACGAAGGTGCCGTGACAGTTGGCAACCGCTGGGCCATCGGCGATGTCTCGATCGATGAGCTGATCGACTCAGCCGAGATCATCAATGGGCTTCCTTTCGTGAGCTTGGAGCATGTGCGTGCCTACAAGGTGATCGCCAACCGGAAAAAAGACCGGGACCATCTGGAGTCGCTCGATCGCTGGTTGGCAGAACAGCACGGGGATGACGGCAACTAGCCTGGAGCCAGATGTCCCGGAGTGCTAGACAAGCTCTCCGCAAGAGAAGGATAGAGGCATGGCCACACCGCACATCTCCGCCGCCCCGGGCGACTTCGCAGACACCGTTCTGTTGCCGGGTGACCCCCTGCGGGCCCAGTACATTGCGGAGAACTTCCTGGAGGAAGCCAAGCTCGTTACCTCAGTCCGCAACATTCTGGGCTACACCGGCACCTACAACGGGAAGGCCGTCTCCGTCATGGGCACCGGCATGGGGGTCCCGTCGGCAAGTATCTATGCAATCGAACTGGTACAGGAGTACGGGGTCAAGAAGCTGATGCGCATCGGTAGTTGCGGAGCTATGCAACACAGCCTCAAGCTGAGGGACATCGTCATTGCGATGGGGGCATGCACGGACAGCAATGTCAACCGGGCTCGCTACGGCGGCTACGACTTTGCAGCGATCGCCGACTACGGCTTGCTGCGTGCCGCGGTCGACATCGCCGAAGCGCACGGCAAGCAGGTTCATGTGGGCAACATCTACACCGCCGACCTGTTCTATCACCCGGACAACGAAGGCCGCCTGGAGTACAACCAACGGATGGGTGTACTCGCCGTTGAGATGGAGGCAGCCGGTCTCTACGGCCTGGCTGCGGAGTACGGAGCCCGTGCTCTTGCGCTGATGACCGTCAGCGATCACGTGCTCACCCACGAGGCCACCAGCGCCGACGAAAGGCAAACCACCTTCAACGAGATGGTGGAGATCGCCCTCGAGACCGCGATCACCGTTGACTGAAAAGCCGCGGCTTTACGAAATGTAAAAGCTCTCGGCGTATCGCTAGCCTTCCGGTATGACCACTCTCGACAAACCCATCGAATGGGTGAAGAACCCACGCGCCAACACGATTGCCAACAGCGAGGCCGTTGCATCGGCATTCCCCGACGGAGTGTTCGAAGAGGCGCGGCGGTTTCATCGCCAGATCCCCGGCTACCGCCCCAGCCCGCTTCGCAATCTCTCGCATCTGGCATCCATGCTGGGTGTGGGTGGCATTTGGGTGAAGGACGAGTCGGTGCGACTGAACCTGAACTCCTTCAAGGTGCTCGGGGGCTCGTTCGCCATCTACCGGTTTATCAAGTCTCAACTCGGCCTGGAGGATAAGGATCTCTCTTACGAAGAGCTCGTGAGTGAAGCAACAAGAGCCAAGATCGGCGACGTCACTTTCGCCACCGCAACCGACGGCAACCACGGTCGCGGCGTTGCTTGGGGCGCCAGCAAGCTGAACTGCAATGCCGTGATCTACGTGCACAAGGACACATCAATCGCTCGCATCAAGGCCATAGAGAGCTACGGGGCCGATGTCCGGGTCATCGACGGCACCTACGACGACGCAGTTCGCCAAGCCAGCGCTGACGCAGCAGCCAACGGCTGGCAGGTCATTTCCGACACATCCTGGGAGGGCTACACCGACATCCCTAGCTGGGTCATGCAGGGCTACACGACCATGCTGTCCGAGACCCAGGAACAACTGGCGGGAACCGGCATCATCAAGCCGACCCACGTTTTCGTCCAGGCTGGGGTCGGGGCACTGGCTGCGGCAACGATCGGCTTCTACAGCAGCCGCTTCGCAGCGGCGCGCCCAACAACCGTCGTGGTCGAACCGTCCGAGGCCAAGTGCTTGCTGGAGTCGGCGCGCATCGGCGACGGCCGGCCGCATGATGTCGAGGGCGACCTGCAGACGATCATGGCAGGTCTGGCTTGTGGCGAGCCGAGCCCGATCGCGTGGGATGTGCTGTGGGACACGGTCGACGCCTTCGTTGCCTGCCCCGACTATGTCGCCGCCAAAGGGATGCGGGTCTACGGCGTGCCCCTGGCAGGCGATCACTTCATCGTTTCCGGGGAATCGGGCGCGGTGACGCTTGGTGCGCTGATGTTCATAGCCGAGTATCCCGAGTACGCGGATCTCAAGGAATACCTCAATCTCGGCCACGATTCGCAAATCCTGCTGATCAATTCCGAGGGCAATACCGATCCCGAGTACTTCCGCCGGGTCGTCTGGGAAGGCGCCAATTCGGTGCCTCGCGAGTACCGCCGGTCGCCGCACCCCGTGGGGACGAAGTAACGGGATCAGCGAGCCGCTCCCCCATCGTTCCTGCGGACATGC
>JASJAS010000110.1 GCA_030066875.1 Acidimicrobiia bacterium
CCGGGTCGGGGACGAGCTGGGAGTACCTACCGGAAGGATCCGCCGTCGGAATCCCACTGCGCACGTTGATCCCGCGCGATGGCGTCAACGTTCTTGCCGCGGGCCGCTGCTTTTCGGCCGACCACGATGCTCAAGCTTCGGTGCGGTCGATGGCGCAATGTATGGCGATGGGCCAGGCTGCCGGCGTGACGGCCGCAATTGCCGCTGATGAGGACGGCGTGGTTCGCGACGTTCCGTACCCGACAGTGGCGACCCAGCTGCGGAGTGCCGGGGCGATCCTCGACATTGATGAGGTGCCATGAGTTACGTCCGTACCGTGCTCGGCGACATCTCGCCATCCGAACTTGGGATCACCTACGCCCACGAGCACATCATCCTCGATGCCCCGATCGTTGAGGATCGGTTCCCCCATATCCTCCTCAACGACGAGTCGATCGCGGTGTCCGAGCTGACGGAGTGCGCCAAGGCCGGAGTCGCGGCAATGGTCGACGCGATGCCGTGTGGTATTGGGCGCGACCCTATCCGCTTGGCGACCATCAGCGAAGCGAGCGGTGTTCACCTGATCGCCACCAGCGGGCTACACACTCGCAAGTGGTACCCGGGACTGTCGTGGGCGAATGAGCTCCTACCCGAGGAGCTCGCTGAGCTGTTCATTGCCGATGTAGTGGAGGGAATAGACAAGTTCGACTACCGGGGTCCTCACGTTCAGCGCACCCCGTATCGCGCCGGGCTGATCAAGGTCGGCACACTTCAGCCCATGCCCAGCGAGCGGGATCGGAGAGTGTTCGCAGCAGCTGCTGTTACCCACCTAGCGACCGGCGTGCCGATCCTGACACACTGCGAAGAAGGGCGCGGCGGCTTGGAGCAGGTCGCGCTTCTCGCTGAGTTCGGTGTAGCGGCTGACGCAATCGTGCTTTCCCACACCGACAAGGTCGACGACTTCGACTATCACCTGGCTCTTGCCGAAACCGGCGTATACCTGGAATACGACCAGGCCCTGCGCCACCCGATCGATGGCCTCAACCCCACGGTCCGGACGGCCTCAAGACTGATCGCTGCCGGCTACAGCGATAGGCTCATGCTTGGAACCGACGGAGCACGTCGTTCGATGTGGTCAGGTTATGGCGGGCAACCTGGTCTGGCTGCCCTGATGCGAGACTTGATCCCTGCGCTGCGAGCTACCGAAGTGCCCGAGGACGCCATTGCACGCATCCTGGTTGACAATCCGGCGCGCTTCTTCGTCTTTCGGGAGGTGGCATGACGCGAATTCCACAGACCACACCGGCCGTCGGCAAACTGGCTCCAGGGGTCGGAAACCTGGGAATGCGCGAGCAGCCGGTCCGACCACCTGGTCCAGGTGAGGTTCTGGTCGAGGTCATCGCCACCGGCATCTGCGGAACGGATCTGCATATCGTCGACGAGGAGTTCCCTTCGGAACCGCCGGTCACGATGGGTCACGAGATCACCGGGGAGGTTGCTGCCATCGGCGACGGCGTCGATGCAACGTGGCTCGAGTCTCGGGTGGCTTGCGAAACGTACTTCTCGACTTGCGGGCAGTGTCACCATTGCCGGGATGGCAAGCCAAACATGTGTCCCAAGCGACGGTCGATCGGCTCCCGCGTCGACGGAGGGTTCGCCCGGTGGCTCACTCTGCCGGTTCGCAACCTGTGGCGGCTGCCCGATCACGTAGGCCGTCATGCCGGTGCTCTCGTCGAGCCGTTGGCATGCGTGACTCGTATCCTCTACGACCCTCCGGTTGTGAACGCCGGAGACAGTGTGCTCGTAGTCGGTCCTGGAACTATGGGAATGCTCACGGCCCAGGCAGCACGGGCCGCTGGAGGGGTCGTCACCGTGGCCGGGTTGACGAAAGACCGTCATCGGCTCGAGCTTGCCACATCGATGGGATTCGACACCCTGGTGGTTGGCGACGGGAGCGCTCCGACAGGCTTCGACGTGGTAGCGGAGGCATCGGGACACGAGTCTGGGGCAGCATTGGCTCTCGGAGCGGTGGTACGTGACGGAAGCTGGGTCCAAGTCGGCATCTTTGGCAAAGCAATTGCCGTTCCGCTCGACCATCTCACCTACGGCGAGCTACGAGTTCGATCCGGGAATGCCAGTACGCCACGATCGTGGAGACGCGCCCTACAGCTGATCGATGCAGGTCTCGTTGAACTCGATCCACTCGTCAGCGACATCGTGCCGCTGCAAGAGTGGGAAAGGGCCTTCGCCGCCACTCGGGCTGGAGAGGGAATGAAGATCGTGCTCGATCCCCGTATGGGAGCAGAGTGAGCTAGGCGATGCCGTTGCCAGCCGTGGTTTGCGATTGGGAAGACACGGTCCCAGGAGCGCAGGCAGCAATTGCGGCCGAGATGCGCGTCATTGGTGTCGCCTGCGGTGCACGTACGCCTGAGGAACTGGGCGAAGCTGATGTGACTGTGACCCGACTCGACGGCGAGCAGCTATGGGGAATCATGCAGAGTGTTGAGGAAAGGGACTGACATGGCTGAAACTGAGCGAACGGCACTGGTTGGGCCGAGCGCCGTTGTCACGGGAGTATCCAACGGCATCGGTCGAGCGATCTGCGTTGCTCTTGCCGAGGCCGGGGCCAACATCGTCGGTTGCTACTACTCGGACCACCAAGGGGCCGAGACTGTGCGGCAGCAAGTCGAAGCGACGGGACAGGAAGCGATCATTGTCCAAGCCGACACCGGTGATGCCGCCACCGCGTCGATACTGGCGGGCAAGGCGATGGAACGATGGGGCTCCGTCGACGTATGGGTGAACAATGCCGCCCGTCTGATGGTGAAGCCGCTCATTGAGACAACCGACGACGACTGGCATGGTTTGCTGGCGGCGAACCTGCATGGCTACTTCTACGGCTCTCGGGAAGCTGCCAGGTCAATGTATCCACAAAGAAGAGGCCGAATCATCAACATCACATCTGCGGCGGACGTGTTGGTGGTTGCCAACCTCGGCGCCTACATCGCCGCCAAGGGCGGGATCCTGGGGCTGACGAAGACGCTTGCCCTTGAAGCAGCCGAGCACGATGTAACCGTCAACGCGATCTCGCCGGGCGCGATCGACACGCCACTTAACCTGCAGGCCTATACGCCTGCGGTTCGCCGCACGTACGAACACCGGATCCCGCTCGGCCGGATCGGCAGTGAGGAAGAGATTGCGGACGTGGTCGTGTTCATGGCATCGCATGCTTCGCGATATCTCACCGGACAGGAAATCGTGGTCGACGGGGGTCTCGTGATCAACGGCACCGTGGGCCATGCAATGGACGACTGATGGCGCTCGTTGAATCAATTGAAGTGTTGGTCGATGGACTCGATCACCCTGAGGGCGTTGCCGTCGACCACGAATCAGGGACCATCTATGCGGGTGGGGAACTGGGCCAGATCTATGCGATCGACGCGAAATCCCGCACGTTTGCCGAAGTGGCGCGGACGCCGGGTTTCGTGTTGGGACTAGCCGTGGACGGAAGGGGTCGGGTCGCCATATGTGATTCGGTTGACGCGGCCATCTGGGTGTTAGAGGAGGCATCGCTACGTCGATTGATCGAGCGAGCTGAGGATCGACAGGTCATCATGCCGAACTACCCCGCATTCGGTCCCGATGGAACTCTCTACTTCTCGGATTCAGGCCGATGGAAAGAGGACAACGGTGCCGTGATCGCGGTCGATCCGGAAGGCAATGCCCGAGTGATGGACACCACGCTGAGTCGTTTTCCAAACGGGTGTGCCGTGACCCCGGATGGTTCGGAGTTGTGGGTGATCCAATCGCTCGGCCCCGACGTGAGCCGGTTCAACCTGATCAGCGGCGGGCCACCGGAAACGGTGGCGCGCTTGCCGGGAACAGTACCCGATGGGATCGCCTTCACCGATGACGGAGGAGCGGTTATCAGCTGCTACCGCCCCGACCGCATCTACTACCTCGACCCGGATGGGAAGCTGGAAATCATCGCAGAAGACCCGGAGGGGACTTTGTTGGCCGCCCCCACCAACATCGCCTTTTTCGGTGCCGACCGCCGGCAGCTTGTGTCGGCGAACCTGGGTCGTTGGCACCTCACCCTGATGAAGACGCAGCTGACCGGGGTTGTCCCCCACAACCCCGAGACCTGGGCTGTGGATGCACTATGAGCATCGGTGACGACCTCCAATCCGGACGGCTCGCGAACGTCGACACTGCGCTTTGGGTGCGGGAGTCAACGATTGCGGCCGGTGCGGCCGCGGGAACCCGAGCAATTGACATAGCACCGTGGGCGGGCGTCGCATGTCGCATCTATCCAGACCGCGGGCTCGACATCGGCCAAGCCTGGTATCGCGGACAACCACTTGCCTGGGTGTCGCAGGTAGGGGAGGCGCCACCGCTGAAGACGCTACATGGCACGGCGTGGAGCGACGCCTTTGGCGGCGGCCTGATGACAACCTGCGGTCTGCGTAATGTAGGGATGCCTTCGGAGGGGCACGGGCTGCACGGCACCTACTCCCATCTTCCGGCTCACGACGTCGAGGTGTCCAGGCGGGTCGATTCGGCCGAGTGGGTGGCCAGGATCTCAGGAACGATCTGGGACCGCGATTCCCCAGAGTTCGCCCTTGACCGCACCATCGAGCTACACGCCGAGCGCGGGTTGCTCGAGGTCGAGGACACAATCACCAACCACGGGGACGTCCCCGGCCTAGCCCCGATGCTCTATCACTTCAACTTCGGGTACCCCTTGTGGGCACCTCCGGCGCAACTCGAAATCCCGGTGGTGAGTACCACCGCCCGGGATCCGGCCTCGGAAGTCGCGTTGGGGAACTGGCGCAGGCCGCCTCCAGTTGAAGCTGCTCCGGAGCGGGTGCTCGAACACGATGTAGGCACTCTCGATTACGGATGGGCGCGTATCGTCAACAACGAGATCGGCGTCGTGCTGAGGCTCAGCTGGGACCGGAGTACGCTACCCCGGCTCAACCAGTGGCTCGATCCGAATCCAAACATGGCGGTATTGGGTATCGAACCAGCCAACTGTTCGACTCGCGGCAGGGCGGCTGATCGAGAACGCGGAATCCTGCCGATTCTGGAACCGGGCGAGTCGCGGACCACCCGGGTTGTCGTCGAGGCCTACCCGACCGCAGCCTAAGCAGACCGGCTCAGCCGAAACCGGCGACGGCGGCCGTGTCGGCGAGGACGACAGTGTTCGGATGGAACTGGAGAAATGAAGCCGGGACTGCCGAGCCAACCGGCCCGCGGAGAGTCCGCTCGAGGATGCCGGCCTTGTGGCCACCGGTAACGAGCAGCCAGATCTCTTGCGATCGCAATATGGACCTCATTCCCAATGTGACACCGTGCCGTGGCGCGATTCCGTCGCCGTAGACCGCTGCGCTACGGATGGTGTCGGGCTCGAGTTTGACCACCCGGGTTCGGCTGTCAGCGTTGGAACCCGGTTCGTTGAGGCCGAGGTGTCCGTTGCCTCCCAATCCGAGCAAAGTGAGATCGAGTGGGTGTTCATCGACTAGTGATTCGAAGCGTGCACATTCAGCGTCGAGATCAGGGGCAGCGACATCGAGGCGATGAAGCGAGCGCGGAGGCGCAGCGAGTCGATCGAGGAGTGTCCGGGACAGCATGAGGTCGCATCGTGCCGGGTGCCCGTCGGGAAGCAAGAAGTCGTCGAGCAAAAAGAGGTGGTTGGAGTCAAGCGTTCCTCCGCCGGAAGCGAATGCTGCGTACGCAGGTACCGGGGTGTTGCCGGTGGGCAAGCAAAGGCTTAGCCCCGGCTGGCTCTGTAGTCTTTCGACGAGAAGGGCGCCGCCGGCGGCGCCCCACTCATCGGGCTTGTGAATCGTGAGTTCCGGGCTCACCCCGCGGTGACTATGTCAAAGATGGAGCCGGTGTCTTTGTCGCTCAGGATCAACTTCTTGCGGCCGTCGGGAAGTACCTCTTCCTTGACGATCGGATGGCCGTCGTGATACGCCACATCCTTGGCGATGCGCTCAGTTGGCTCGGCCCGCCAATCGACTTCAACGGGTTCCCAGACCCGGCTTTCGGCCGACTTGTAGGCGGCATCCATGATGGCGTTCACGACGTAGCCGTCGTAGAACGTTTCCATAGGCTGAGTACCTGAGTCGAGGGCGTTGAACATGTCGGTGAACATATCTACGTAGCCGAGCTCGCTTACTTCGTCACCAACCGGGAATAGCCAACCCTCGGTCGATTCGAGCTTTTCGGCAACGTACCCAGAACCACCTCCGGACGTGTACATCTCATAGCCGGTTCGCAGGAAGTGGTTCATCCAGATGGTTCCCTCGGTCCCGGCGACCTCGTCGCGCAGATCCATGCCGCCGCGGAACGTCCAGCTCACCTCGAACTGCCCGATCGCTCCCGACTCGAAACGGATCAGTACAACCGCGTTGTCTTCGGCCTTGATGGGGTGAACCAGCGTGTCCGCCCAAGCCATGACGTCCAGCGGCCGGTTCCCCTTGCCGACGAAGTTGCGGATGATCTCGATGCAGTGGCACCCGAGATCGACGATGGCGCCCCCGCCGGCCTTGTCCTTGTCCCAGAACCAGGCGCTGTGAGGGCCCGGATGGGTCTCTCGCGAGCGAACCCACGTGACGTCACCGATCGCACCGTCCTGGACCGCGGTGATCGCCTTGAGCGTCTTGGGCGTGTAGCAGAGATCCTCCAAGTACCCGGCGAAGATCCCCGCGTTCTCAACCGTATCGAGGATGCGCTTGGCCTCTTCGCCCGAACGCGCCAGCGGCTTTGTGCAAAGGACGGCCTTGCCCGCTGCGGCTATCAGTGAGATTGCCTCCTCGTGCAAGAAATTCGGAAGGGCGACTACTACGACGTCGGTCGCAGGGTCGTTGATCGCCTCCTCCATGCTCGTGGTGCTTCTGGGGATGTCCCAGCGTTCGGCGAACGCGGCTCCCCGTTCCTCGCTCCTCGAGTAGACCACGCCGACTGAATCGCGCCCTCGTTGGCCGTGCAGGGTCATCGTGTAGAAATCGCCGATTAGACCCGTACCAAGCATGGTGATCGAGCGTCCTTCCATGACCGTATTCCTCCTGCTCGTGGTCGGACGGCGCCTCACGGAGGTGATGGCGACATGTATAGACAAGTTAGCGCAAAGCGATTGAATGCGCCTATCTGGACCGCGTTCAGCTCATCTCTCGTGCGTCTGTTCGCTCCTGCTGGTGAACCAGGCTCCGATGAGGATGAGTGCGATGCCAATGAGAGAGACGAGGGGAGCTTCCTCGTTGCGGAAGCCAACACCGAGCACCAGTGCAACGATCGGGATGAAATACGTTGCCACTGCCCCTCGGGTGGCCCCGGCTCGGCCGACCAAAGTCGTCATGGCTACGAACGCCAAGCCGGTCCCCAGCGAGCCCAACGCAACCAGCGCTGCCGAACTGGAAAGCGACACCGGACCGGAGGGGAGGAAGAATAGGCCGATGGGCAGGGTGAGCACCGTTGCGATCGCCAGCGCCCGCAGCAGAACCGGGAGCGCCCCGTAGCGTTGCTGCAATGGGACCGCAATGTTCACCCCGACGCCGTAGCAAGCGACGGCGACCAACAAGAGTCCTACGCCCAGGTAGCCGTTCTCGGTAGAGCTACCGCCACGGGCGGACACCAACACTACGCCGGCAAACCCGATGATCAGGCCGAAGATTTGCACCCTTCGCGGCCGGGTGCGGAGAAGAACGGCTGCAATGACTGCGGCAAACAGGGGGACTGCACCATTGATCATCCCGGCGAGCGAGGAGGAAATCCACTGCTGCGCAACCGGAAACAGGTACATGGGCAACGCCATCCAGACAACGCCGACAAGCGCTACCGAGCGCCAGTCTTCCCGCGCGATCGGCGTCCGGGCAGCAGGAAACAACGCGAGAGTCAGCAGGCCGAGTGCGAACCTGACTCCCGTGACGAAGGCGGGCGCAAAGGACTCGAGACCCTCGGCAATGAACAGGAAGGAGGAACCCCAAATCGCAGCCACCGCACCGAGCAGCGCCCACTCCACGATTCCAAAGGAATGTCGGTGGCTGCCGTGAGCCGTAACGAGCAAGCTCGAATCGAGGCGTTCAGTATTCGCGCGCATAACCTCATTAACACCGGACTGCGGGTTGCGGTTGCAACCTAGCGTTGTACGGCGGCGATCTCCGTTCCCGACCAGACCCGTGTTCTGGTAGTGAGCAGGGCGGTACCGACAACTCCGGCAACCCCGAACATGTAAACCGGAAACAGACCGACCGCATCCGAGAGGGCGCCGCCCAGTGCGGCACCGAGAGGTATCAGCGACCAACTGATCGTGCGCGACGCGGCAACAACCCGGCCCAGCATGTCGGGGGGTGCCAGACGCTGGCGCATTGTGACGATGGCGATGTTGGCGTAACCAACCCCGCCGACACCTATGCCTGCCGGTATGAAACCCCAGAAACTGTTGCTGAATGCCATCAGAGCGAAGCCGCCTCCGAAGAGCAGCAAGCCAGCCACGAACATGCGGCCAAGATGAGCCCGTCTGGCTATCCGGGGGCCGAAGAAGATCATCGCGCTTCCAATAGCCGCCTGCAGGCCGATGAACAGACCTACCAGCGCGGCATCGGCGAACACCGAATCCAGGAAACTCGGGGGCGTGAAGCCTGCATCGAGGTATTCAGGGATGAAGAGCGGCAGCAATGCCTCGAGAGGTGCGAAAACCAGGTTGGCTACAGCGGCTCCGATGGTGACCCATCGCAACTGGGGATGCTCGAAAAGGAAACGAATGCCGGCGCGCAGCGCATCCAGGAAGGGCTCGCCCTCCGACATCTCCACTCGGGCTCGCACCCGGACACCAACCAGGAAGAACGCGGAGATGACGAAGGTCGCGGCATTGACCGAGAAGGCGACGGGGAAACCACCGCCGACCGAGATGAGAATCCCCCCGAGCGCCGGTCCTAGAGCAAACGCGACGGTTCGGGCGAGGGCCAGTTTTGAATTAACGACGACGAGATGGTCTTCGCTGACCACGGACGGGAGAAGTGTCTCGAGGCCGCTGTTGAAGAACGTTGCCAGCGATCCGACGATGAAGGCTGCGAGAAACACCATCCAGGGCAGGGCGGCATCGGTTGCGGCCGCAAACGCAAGCAAGCCGAAGATGATGGCCCGCAGCATGTCCGACGATATGAGGATCGGTTTGATGGCAAACCGATCCAGGTAGACACCTGCGGTGAACCCGAACAGCAAGGTGGGCAAGGTTTCCGCGGCTGCCGTGAGACCAAGATCCAAGCCACGCCCGGTGAGATGCACGATGAATAGCGGCATGGTCACATAGGCGATGTAGTCGCCGAGCAGCGAGACCGCTTGGCCCCACACGATCGGCCGAGCCCGGTGCCGGCTTCCGCTGACATAGCGGAGAGTGCTCAAATCGGGCGGCTGGACAAAAGGCATCCAGCGGCATGATACCGACTGCTCCAGGCATTGGTCCGACCACAGCACGTAATGGGTTCTCGCTCGATTGAGTCGGGAAACGCGAAATCGGGTAGCCTCGATCCGGTACGGAACAGCGCCGGAGTTGTGGAAAGAGATCGAGAATGGCCGGACCCAGCGAACTACCGCAACTGGTTACCGAATTCGTCGATATGTCGAAGGAGTACCTCCGGCAAGAAACGGTCGAGCCGGCTAAACAGCTCGGCCGGTTTGCCGGTGTGACGATCGGAGCGTCGTTCCTCTTCGCTATCGGTGGGATTCTCCTTGCGGTAGCCGGTACCCGCGGAATCATCTACCTACTGCCGGATGGACCTAACTGGTCGGCTTTGGGCTATGTCTTGGGTGCGCTCGGGATAGTCATGGTCATCGGCATCGTCTTCGCGTTAACCGATCGGGGTACAAACGGGTCATCGAGCACAGAGGAGGTCTGACCATGGCGATCGAGCGAGCGGACCTCGAGGCGAAGCTGCGCGAAATCGAGGAGATCGTCGACGAGACGAAGAGCCAAGCGCAAACCACGGGCACGGTGATAGCCGTCGCAGCAGTCGTGGCCGTAGTCGTCATCTTCCTCCTCGGAAGGCGACGCGGCCGGAGGAAGGGTGGGGCACGCGTTGAGATCTACCGCGTCTGATGTTTGAGCGGTTCTTTTCATTTGGGATTCGCCAACTCTTTGGTGGAGCACGCCGTGGCCAGCCGTCGATCGCGGCGTTTGGTGCCGCGGTCACGATCTGGGGTCTCTTCCGGAAGTACGCACGAGCGGACAAGAAGATCTACAGCAGGGATCTC
>JASJAS010000015.1 GCA_030066875.1 Acidimicrobiia bacterium
CCGGCCCCTCGCCGGACTCGACCTCGTCGAGCGCGGCGGCGAAGGCCCGCACGAACGTGGTGTTCCAGCGGTTCTCGCCGTCGGTCATGGTCAGGACGAAGACGGGTCCTTCCCGATCGAGTTTCACCACCAAGCACCTCCTTGCCGTCAGCCACGGTAGCGACCGTTCCGGCGGCTATCGTCACCCGGATGATCGAGCTGGGAAGCCATGCGGAAGTGACCCTCGTCGTCGGTGACGGCGATACCGCTCTGGCCCACGGATCCGGCGACGTCCCGGTGTTGGCCACTCCGCGGGTTCTCGCTCTGGCCGAACAGGCGGCCGTTGCGGCTCTGGGGGACCATCTCGACCCAGAGCAGACTTCGGTTGGGGTGCACGCCGAACTCCACCACGTCAAGGCGACGAGGCTCGATGCCGCCGTAACCGCCCGAGCCGAGATACGGGCAATCGAGGGGCGACGAATCACCTTCGAGTTCAGGGTGAATGAAGGCGACGAGATGGCCGCTTACGGCACCCACCAGCGAGTCATCGTCGACCGGGAGAGATTCCGCGCGTAGACCGAGAGGCCGTCGTCGACGGTTGCGGCTCGCTAGGTTGAGGATCCGATGGTTGCGGGGCAGCTGTGAAGTTCGAATTCATCTTCATGACGGATTGCCAGCTCGGTGCCTACGCCACGTTCAGCGGTCTGAGCGAGGCTGAAGTTGCCGAGCTGGCCAGCCGCGACATGCGTGCCGAAGTCGTGCCCAAAGTCGACGGTTTCGAATGGGATGCAAACCAATACGCAACCGCCATCGCGGCTGCAAACTCGCTGCGTCCCGACTTTGTCGTCATGGGCGGGGACATGGTCGATGATCCGGGTTCCGAGGATCAGCTCAACTCCCTGCTCCGCATCACTTCGAAACTGGACCAGGACATCCCGATGAGATGGGTTCCCGGGAATCACGATATCGGGGCAGATACGGTCGTCCCGACCCGGCACAGCATCGACAAGTACCGGGAGGCGTTTGGGCCCGACTACTACAGCTTTGACTACCGCGACACGCGGTTCATCGTCCTCGACACTGTTGTCATCGACTCGCCGCAGGACGTGCCCGGGGAGCTGGATGCGCAGATGGAGTTCTTGGAATCGGAGTTGGATCGGGCCCGTGCCCACCAGAAACGAGTAGTGCTGTTCGGCCACCATCCGCTGTTCGTTCGCGACGCCGGTGAAGAGGACACGTACTGGAACTTGCCTATCGCCAGGCGCCGACCGATTCTCGACCTCATCCATCGCAGCGGTGTGAAACACGCCTTTGCCGGCCACTGGCACCGCAATGCCATTGCCTTCGATGGTGACTTCGAGATGGTCACCTCAGGACCGGTTGGTTACCCGCTGGGCCGCGATCCATCGGGTTTCCGTACAGTGGTCGTCGGGGAAACCGGGTTGCAGCACACCTACCTTCCCTTGGAAGAGTTCTCGTGAGGGAGCCGGAATGAGCAAGCCCACAGTTTTGTCCGTCGACGACGATCCGCAGGTGCTCGCTGCGGTGCGGCGTGACCTCGCCGCTCGCTACGGCGGTGATTACAGGGTGGCGGCCGCTACCTCCGGTGAAGAGGCGATCGATGTGGCGCGTCAGTTGCTTGCACGAGGGAGTGAGATCGCGTTGTTCGTCGTCGACCAGCGGATGCCAGGCTTGTCCGGCACCGAGTTTCTGCTCGAGGCTCGTGAGATGTTCCCTGAAGCAAAGCGCATCCTGCTGACGGCGTACGCCGACACCACGGCCGCTATTCAGGCGATCAACGAGGTGGATCTCGACCATTACCTCATGAAGCCGTGGGATCCCCCTGAGGAACACCTCTACCCGGTTGTCGACGAGATGCTCGACGAGTGGACGGCCAATCGCCCGGCGCCGTTCGATGGGATCCGAGTGGCCGGCACCACCTGGTCACCGGCGACTCATGACGCAAAGGACTTCCTCGCGAGGAATCGGATCCCCTACAGATTCCTGGACATCGAGCGGGATCGGGAAGCGCGCTCGATGG
This sequence comes from Acidimicrobiia bacterium, assembly GCA_030066875.1. Taxonomy (GTDB): domain Bacteria; phylum Actinomycetota; class Acidimicrobiia; order Spongiisociales; family UBA5794; genus JAAETI01. The sequence continues at coordinate 2,021 of JASJAS010000015.1, forward strand.
TGGAGGCGGCCTGCGGTGACATCAGTGCCATACCGGTTGTCTTCTTTCCGGATAGGGAACCTTTGGTTCAGCCCGGTCGTCGCGACCTGGCCGCCAACGCGGGTCTCCACACCGAGGCCGAGAACCCTTTCTACGACCTGGTCATCGTCGGCGGTGGTCCGGCGGGGCTCGCCGGGGCGGTCTACGGCGCCTCCGAAGGGCTGCGAGTGGCGCTATTGGAGAAGGAGGCGCCCGGGGGTCAGGCAGGAACCAGTTCCAGGATCGAGAACTACCTCGGATTCCCTTCCGGCATCAGCGGCGGGGATCTGGCGAGAAGGGCGGTCGCTCAGGCGACCCGGCTTGGGGCGGAGCTGATCACAGCCGCGGAGGTCACCGGCGTGAGTGTCGACGACACCGTGAAGGTGGTGACCCTGAGCAACGGTGCCGAGCTGCGATGCCATGCCCTCCTCATCGCCTCCGGCATGACCGTGCGCCGTCTCGACGTACCCGGGTACGAGAGATTCGAGGGCGCCGGCGTCTTCTACGGAGCGGCACCCAGCGAAGCTGCGACCTACACAGAAGGGCATGTGTTTGTGGTAGGCGCTGCCAACTCGGCCGGTCAGGCCGCAATGATGTTCAGCCGGCACGTGAAACAGGTGACGATGGTGGTGCGGGGCGAAGCACTCGAAGCGAAGATGTCGCAATACCTCGTCGACCAGATCGCCGGAACGCCGAATATCGACGTCCTGTTCAACACTCGAATCGTCGAGGTCGGCGGCGCCAACACGGTTGAGGGAATCACCCTCGAGAACCGTGCGACGGGTGAGAGGTCCGAACGTGAGGCGGCAGCGGTGTTCATCTTCGTGGGTGCGATTCCACATTCGTCATTCGTCTCGGATCTCGTTGCCACCAGCGACGACGGGTTCATTCTCACCGGCGAAGACACCTTCGTGGCCGGCAAGCGACCCCCTGCCTGGACGCTGGAACGTGATCCATTCATGCTCGAGACAAGCGTGCCGGGGATCTTCGCTGCGGGTGACGTTCGGGAAGGCGTAGTGCGCCGGGTGGCGTCCGCGGTCGGCCAGGGCTCAGTCGCGATCTCGATGGTGCACAAGTACTTGGAATCGGTGTGATCAACCGTGCGTGACGTGCTCCGCCGCATCCCGCTGTTTGCCGACTTACCCGAGGAGGATCTCGACATCCTGGCATCGGGTGCTTGTGAGGAGAGCGTCGCAGCTGGGGAAGTGGTGTTCAACGAAGGTGATGAGGGCGACCGCGCCTGCGTGATCCTCGAAGGCGAAGTGGAGGTAGTCAAGGCATCCGGCGCTAGGGAGGTACTGCTGGCCGTTCGACAGGCCGGTGACGTCGTGGGCGAGATGTCTTTGCTCGATGCTGCGCCGCGGATGGCAACGGTTCGAGCCAAGGTGGACACCACCTTCTTGACGATTCCGAAGCAGCAGATGGACGACCTGATCTCTTCTTCAGCGACGGCGGCGCGGGCGTTGTTTGCCGTGCTGCTGTCACGGTGGCGTGAAACCGACGTGCGGCTGAGACAATCGGAGCGCATGGCTCAGATTGGCACTTTGACCGCCGGGCTGGCCCATGAGATGAACAACCCTGCCGCCGCGGTGCAGCGGGGCGCCGGTCAGTTGCGGGTTCTGCTCGAGCATGCCGGGGAGCGCTATGGCGAGATGCGGGGAAGCGGCATCGATCCCGCATCCGACCATCGAATCGAAGGCCTCTTTAGCGACTCGCGGGAGCCGGTTCGGCTCAGCGGCATAGCTCGCATGGATCTCGAGGCCGATCTGGAAGCCGTTTTGGACGATCTAGGAGTCGGTGATGCCTGGCAACTGGGCCCACCGCTTGCGGCCGCAGGGGTGGATGGTCAAGAGCTGCGAGGGGCGCTGTCGGCCTTCCCTGCAGAGGCCGCCGATCTCGTGGTAAGAGCATTGTGCGCCAAAGTGGAGGCCGACACATTGGTGGCGCAGATCGAGACCGGGGCCACCCGGCTGAGCGCCATCGTCGGGGCGTTGAAGTCCTATTCCTACCTGGACCGGGCCGAGACGCAGGACGTCGACATCCGACAGGGCCTCGATGACACCCTGCTCATCCTCAACCACAAGCTCTCCGAGATAGAGGTACGCCGGGAGTACCCGGACCAACCCGCGGCGATTCGGGCATATGCCGCGGAACTGAATCAGGTCTGGACCAACCTCATAGACAACGCCGCCGACGCGCTCGTTTCGGCCGGAACCCGAGATCCCACGATTACCGTCCGGGTGGCCGCCCGTGACGAGACTGCCGTGGTCGAGATCGAGGACAACGGTCCCGGGATACCCGACGAAATCGTCGGCAGGGTGTTCGATGCCTTCTTCACGACGAAGCCGCCCGGCAGCGGTACCGGGCTCGGGCTGGATGTGAGCTACGGAATCGTCGTGCATCGGCACCGCGGGGACATCACCGTCGACTCGGTCCCTGGTCGAACGACGTTTCGTGTTGAACTGCCGGTCGATCCCGACGGTTAGCGCCCGACGTCTTCAGACCGTTTTCAGATACTCGCGAATCAGCCCGACCGCTACTCCACCCGAGCCGACCGCAGCGCCGACCCGGGCCTGCGAGCCAAACCGAACGTCACCGGCGGCGAAGATGCCGGGGACGCTTGTCTCGAGGAGGAGAGGGTCGCGCTTGAGCGGCCAGGTGCCGGGTCGCTTGCCTCGGCGGATCAGGTCGAAGCCGGTCAGTACGTAGCCGGCTCCGCTGCGCTCGACAACCCCTTCGAGGAACTCGGTGCGGGGCCGGGCACCGATGAAGATCGCCATGGCGGCGGCGGCCACCTGCTCCTCCGAAGCCCGATCCTTGTCGTAGAGAGTCACGGCTTCGAGTGCCGTCGTCCCGTGGGCTGCAACTACCTCGGTCCGCAGGTGAACGTCGATGTTTTCCGTCTGTGCAATCTGGTCGACCAGGTACTGCGACATTCCTTGCTCGAGAGTTGCGGCACGGACTATCAGGTGGACGCGGCTTGCATGCCGGGCGTAGAGCATGGCTGCCTGACCGGCGGAATTGGCGCCACCGACGATGATGACGGGTCGGCCGCGATAGTTGGCTGCCTCCGTCAGCGCGGCGCCGTAGTAGACACCGGCTCCGGTGAGGTGGGCAACCCCGGGAGCGCTGAGCTCCCGCACCGATACCCCGGTTGCTACCAGAACCGTCTTGGCGGCAAGCTCGGTTCCGTCGTCGAGGAGCACGAACCTGTAGGGGCCGTCGACTCGGAACCCGGTTGCTTCGCGAGTAATCAGGATCTCAGCGCCCAGTCGCTGCGCCTGGTCTGTTGCTCGCCGCGCCAACTCAGCACCGCTGATTCCTCCGGGGAATCCCAGGTAGTTCTCGATACGGGAACTAGTGCCCGCCTGGCCTCCGGTTGCCTCTCGCTCGATGAGTATCGTGTCGATGCCCTCTGCCGCTGCGTTCACTGCAGCAGCCAGCCCGGCCGGTCCACCGCCAACAACAATGAGGTCATAAAGGGCCGCCGTCGGCTCCGTTGCCAGCCCGATCTCTGCAGCGAGTGTTCGCAGGGGTGGGGCCGTGAGCACGGAACCATCAGCGAGAATGACCAGCGGCAGAGGCCCATCGACTCCTGCCGCCTCGAGCAGAGCGATTGCTTCATGGTCTTTCTCGATGTCGATCCAGCGGTACGGAATCCGATTGCGGGCGAGGAAGTCCTTTACATCGTGGGAGTAGGCCGACCACAGAGTGCCCGCAACTCGGATGCCTTCATAGGGTGCGACAACCGTTGCCGTCCAGTCCTCGAGGAGCTCTGTGAGGACGGGGAGCAGATTCTCCTCGGGCGGGTCCCAGGGTTTCATCAGATACTGGTCGAGACCGATGTCGTTGATCGCGGTGATTGCAGCGGACGTGTCGGCGTAGGCGGTCAGCAGCACCTTCTTGGCATCGGGAAACAGGTTCTGCACCTCAGCCAGGAACTCGACTCCGGTCATTTGCGGCATTCGCTGATCGACCACGAACAACGCCACGGCAACGGCTTGCAGTTTCAGGTCCCTTAGGGCCTGAAGCGCTTCATCGCCGCCGGTCGCGGTGACGATGCGGTAGCTGTCTCCAAAACCTGCCCGCAAATCCCGCGCTACGGCTTCGAGAACGATCGGGTCGTCATCGACGGCGAAGATGATCGGCGGCGTGGCGGGCCTCCGGATGCGGAGATGGGGCCCGTAGTATATCGAGAGGCCCTCGGGAGCGTCCTCATCAGAGCGGACTCATTACTGCCTACAGGGACGGTCACGTTCCTCTTCACAGACATCGAGGGATCGACGCGGCTGTTGCAGGAGACCGGCGACCACTACGCGTTGATTCTGGAGATCCATCACGCGGCGATGCGCCAGGCAATCGGCGCGGCCGGTGGGGTGGTGGTGAGAACCGAAGGGGATTCGTTCTTTGCCGTTTTCGCTGATGCACCCGCGGGCGTCTCCGCAGCGGTCAATGCGCAGCGCTCGCTAGCGACCGCCGCCTTTCCCCTCAGTGTTCGCGTTCGGGTCCGGATGGGCCTCCACACCGGGGTGGGCGTGCTCGGCGGTGATGACTACATCGGTCTCGATGTCCACCGCGCTGCGCGGATTGCCGCCGCCGGGAACGGCGGCCAGGTGCTCCTTTCGGCGGCAACCAGGGGACTCGTCGAGCAGACACTCCCAGCCGGCATGAGATTGCGCGATCTGGGCAGACATCGGTTGAAGGATCTTTCGGATTCCGAACACATTTTCGAAGTGGTGGTTGATGGCGTAACGGCTACGGCAGCCCCACTCAAGACACTGGAGACCGTGCGGCACAACCTGCCGACGCACCTCACCTCATTTGTTGGGCGAGAGAGCGAACTGCGAGAGGCGGTTGCCCTCCTGGGATCTACGCGCCTACTCACGCTCACCGGGCCCGGCGGCACGGGCAAGACGCGGTTGGCCACTGAGATCGCGGCCAATGTGGCCGAGGACTATCCCGATGGGGTCTACTTCGTCCAGCTGGCCCCGATCACGGATCCTGAGCTGGTTGCATCCCACATACTCGAGACGTTTCCGGGACATCTTTCTGCCGCGGGCATCGCCCCTGCCGACCACCTGGCCGACTATGTATCCGGCCGCAGCATGCTCCTGGTGCTAGACAACTTCGAGCAAGTAGCCGAGGCGGCACCGCTGGTGCCACGGTTGCTGTACTCGTCGCCATCAACCAAGGTCCTTGTCACCTCACGCCTGCCGCTACGGGTCTCCGGAGAACAGGAGATGCCGGTGCCTCCGCTGGCAGCGCCGCAGGCGGATGTCGAGGTGACGCCCGAGCACCTGGCGAACGTCGATGCGGTTGCTTTGTTCGTCGAACGGGCGGCTGCGGTGCGACCCGGGTTTGCTCTCGATGAGCGCAACGCGGGCCCGATTGCCGAGTTGACCGTCCGGCTCGACGGACTGCCGCTAGCTATTGAATTGGCTGCAGCCAGGATCAGGACCCTCTCCCCGGAAGCGATTCTGGAGAACCTGGGCCCGGCAATCCTGAGCGGCGGGCCGCGCGAGTTGCCGCTGCGCCAACAGACCCTGCATGACACAATCGCCTGGAGTTACGACCTGCTTCCCATGGAGGCGCGTCACCTCTTGGATCGCCTCTCGGTGTTTGCCGGGGGAGCAGCCCTCGAAGAGATCAACGCTGTCTGTGGAGAGGAACTGGGGACTCCGGTTCTCGACGCCCTAGAGAAGTTGGTCGAGCACAGTCTGGTCAGGTCACTTCCCGATCGCATTCGACCCCGGTTTCGTATGCTCGAGACCATCCGCCAGTTTGCCCGAGAGAAGCTGAGTGCCCGAGGGGAAGAGGAAGGCCTCCTGCGGCTGCATGCTGAGACATATGCACAAGCTGCAACGGTTGCGGAACCGCATCTGACAGGCCCCGACAGAGTCCGCTGGCTCGACAGGCTGAGCGATGATCATGACAACTTCCGTCAAGCGCTCTCTTGGGCGGCGACCAGCGGAGAACCCGACATGGCGTTTGAGATGGCAGCCGCCCTGTGGCGCTATTTCCATATGCGGGGGCATCTGTTTGCTTCACGTGATCTGCTCGATGATCTGTTGACGATGAGCGGTGGCTCGGCGGAGGCACGGGCTCTGGCTCTGGAGGCAGCCGGCGGGGTTGCCTACTGGTCGGGAGATATGGCAACCGCTCGCAGGCATTACGAAGGCGCGTTGGACATCATCCGCAGACTCGGGAATCCCAGCAAACTCGCATACGGGCTTTACAACCTGGGGTTTGTGTTGGGCTACGGCGACGATGCCGTAGCGGGCCGGGAGATGCTCGAGGAAGCCCTGGAGGTGTTTGTCCGTCTAGATGACCAAGTCGGGATGGCTACCGCCACGTGGGGGTTGGGTGATACTTGGGCTGCCGCCGGTGAGTACAACAAGGCGAAGGAGTGTTTCGAGCACAGCATTGCCATATTCGAGCGGCTGGGTGATTCGTTTGGGCTTGGCTGGGCACTGTTCACAACGGGTGATGTGCTGGTACGGCTCGGCGAGCACGAGAGCGCCAGGGAGCACCTAGAACGGGGTTTGCGCCTCACCGAGAGCGGCGATTTGTCTGCAGTGGTTCTCTACCTGGCTGCTTTTGCGTCGCTGGCCATGGCGGAAGGCGACGAGGTTCGGGCAATGCGGTTAGCAGGGGCGATGACCGGTCTACGAGATGAGACCGGTACCGGCCTGGTCCGTGTCGGAGTTGCTCCTGTTTCAGGTGTTGATGAAGCAACCCTCGAATCGCTCGAGGGAGAACTGGCCGAGGTCTATGCCACCGGTCGACTGATGTCAGCGGCAGAAGCGGTCGCCTTTGCCCTCGGTGTTGAGAGCTAGCGCGACCGGTCGCTCCTCGAGACTCAGTCGACGTCGGGTGGGAATGGAGCGACTTCAATCGGTCCGAGGTGAGGGGAGTCGGCCCCTTCCGACCCGGCGACCGCGTCGGCCAACGCTTCGGTGGCGCGGCGCAGGCGGGTCGCCAGCTCGCCGAGCATGTCCATCGCAACCTGAGGGTTGGCAGCAATCAGGCCTTCGAGATGGCGGCGCGACAACTCGAGCGCAACCGACTCGGTACGGGCGACCACGTCCGCGGATCGAGGTGCGTCCGCCAGCAGAGCCAGCTCCCCGAAGTGATTACCGGGGCCGAGGGTGCGATGAACTTGGCCGCCAACAACCACGTCGACCTCGCCTTCGAGAACCAGCCACAAAGAGCGCGCTCCGGTAGCTCCTGCTTCGACGATCGGTTCACCGGCAGCGAAGTCGCGAGGGCGCCCCACCTTGGGGACCTCCGCAAGTTGCTCGTCGTTGAAACCGGCAAAGAGAGAGGTCGTGCGCAGTACGTCGAATGCCTTCTCCGAAATCATCTGGTCCCTTCCCGTCGGACTATTCACGATAGCTGCGGGTCGCATCCGGTGAGGGTCCGCCACCTTCCTTGGTGCTGGCCGCAGCGACAGCTAGCATCGAACAGATGTTCGCCCCAGCGACGCCACAACCGCAGGCATGGCTCGATGGCCTCAACGACCAGCAACGCCAGGCCGTCATTCACGACGGCGGTCCTCTTCTGGTCATCGCCGGCGCAGGGAGCGGCAAGACCCGCACTCTGGCCAGCCGGGTCGCCCGACTCATCGACGATGGCGTTGCCCCCGACCGGATACTCCTCCTCACCTTCACGAGGCGAGCAGCTGCGGAGATGCTGCGCCGAGCCGGCAGCTTGGTCGACCAACGGGCGACGGGCCGGGTCTGGGGCGGCACGTTCCATTCGATCGCCAACCGACTGCTGCGGCGCAATGCCCCCGCCGTCGGTTTGGACGACGGGTTCACGGTCCTTGACCAAGGCGACGTCGCCGGATTGTTCGGGCTGCTGCGTGCTGAGTCGGGATTCGCCGACGCGAAGACCCGGTTCCCGCGCCAGGAGACGATTGCGGCCATCTACTCGCGCGCCGTCAACGCCCAAGAGAAGCTGGGGCGGGTGCTGGAGGAGCGCTTCCCCTGGTGTCAGGACCATGCTGATGAGCTCAAAGAGGTCTTCCGGCAGTACACCGCCCGCAAGCGACGGCACAACGTGGTCGACTTCGACGACCTGCTGCTGTATTGGCGGGCATTGCTCGAGTCGCCGACCGCTGGATCGATCCGGCGATTGTTCGACCACGTCCTGGTCGACGAGTACCAGGACACGAACCGCATCCAGGCAGACATCCTCCGCTTGCTCTGCGGAGCCGATGGCAACGTGACTGTTGTCGGAGATGACGCCCAGTCGATCTACTCGTTCCGGGCGGCCACCGTCGAGAACATGACCGAGTTCCCCGAGGTCTTCCCAACTGCGACGGTCGTAAAGCTCGAACAGAACTACCGGTCGACGCCACAAGTCCTGCATGCCGCCAACGCGGTGATCGCAGCTGCAACCGACACCTTCCCAAAACGCCTCTGGTCCAACCGACCCAACGGCGCCCGACCCCGAATGGTGACATGCACCGACGAAGCTGCCCAGGCCGAATACATCTGCGACAGGGTTCTCGAGATGAGGGAGCTGGGCATCCCGCTGCGCGACCAGGCGGTCCTGTTCCGCACTGGGCATCACAGCGACGGTCTCGAGATCGAGTTGAGCCGACGCCAGATCCCGTATGCGAAGTACGGCGGCCTTCGTTTCCTCGAAGCTGCCCACGTCAAGGACCTGATGGCAACGCTGCGCATTCTCGACAACTCCCGGGACGAACTCGCCTGGCATCGGGTACTCCAGTTGATCCCGGGGATCGGGCCGGCTACCGCCCGTCGGATTCTCGGCGACCTCACTGGTTCGAACGAACCACCGCTGCGACAGTTCTGCGAGGCGTCGTTTCCGGTTGTCGCCGAGGCTCGGCCGGTGCTCATCGAACTGCAGGAAGCTCTGGCCGACTGTGCCGCCGAGCAGCGCGACCCGGGACTGCAGATCGAGCGGCTCCTGCCATTCCTGCAGACGGTGATCGAGCGCAACTATGACGATGGCGCCGTGCGACTGGCCGACCTCGAGCAGCTGCGTGACATCGCCGGTGCCTACAGCGATCGCAGCCGATTCCTTGCCGAGCTGACGCTCGACCCACCCCAATCAACGACTGATGTCGGGCCTCCGTCACTCGACGATGACTACTTGATTCTCAGCACGATCCACTCAGCGAAGGGTGGCGAATGGCCGGTCGTCTTCGTGATTCATGCCGCCGACGGCAACATTCCGTCGGACATGGCGCTGAACGAGCCGGGGGGCGTCGAGGAAGAACGTCGCTTGCTCTACGTCGCCTTGACGCGGGCGAAGGATCAGCTCACCGTCTCGTTTCCGCAGCGCTTCTATCACCGTCGTTTCGGGACGGATGGTCGCCACAGCTACGCCGTCCCGAGCCGCTTTCTCACCCCGGCGTCCGAGCACTTCGATCCGGTCGTTGCCGGTGTTCCGGAGGAAGACGGCACTGCCGCTGACGTCAATCGGGGGAGGGATACGGTCGCCGGTGTGCTCGAAGCGCTGTGGGAGTGAAGTCCACACCGCTCCCTCCCACGTTCTTGCGGATCTGCGCTGGGAATAGGGCCGTCGAAATCCGCAAGAACGGAGTGGGGCGGTCTTCTAGGTGAGGTTGTTGGCGGCGAGCCAGTCTTCCACGAGGGCGACAAAGAACTTGGGGTCTTCGATCTGGGGGGTGTGACCCATGTTCTCGATCATTTCGAAGTCCCAGTCGGGCCGCTGGTGAGCTGCCCAGCGCGCCGAGTCCGCCGGAACGACCCGATCCTCGGTGCCGTGTATCAGGAGCGTCGGCTGGGAAACCTGATGCAGCAGGCGGCTGAACTTCCTGCGTGATCTCAGCTCGAGGGCGATGGAACGCGCGGCGTCGGTGAAGGCGTCGATACTCCATTCCATCTCGCGGCGGGCGCGGGCCATTTCGATTGCGGCCGCCCGGTACAGCGGGTCGACCGGCGCTCCCCGGCTGAGCACCAACTCCAGTGTGTCGTCCACCTCATCTTCTGGGGAGCGTTCGTGGTAGTAGTAGCGGGCAGCCGTATTACCGAGCCCGGGGAGCAGTGGCAGCACCAGCCGCTGGCTATCACGCGATATCGAGCGGAGGCTGACAACCGGCAAAGCAGGATTGACCAGGATCAGACTCGTGACCACCTCGGGTCGCTTGACGGCGGCAAGCATCGAAACCAGCCCCCCCATCGAGTTGCCCACAAAGGTGACCGGTTCGTCGGTCATGGTCTCGGAGAACTCAATGAGGAACTCCGCATTGCGCTGGACGGAGGTCTTCCGCCCATGCGGCGGACTGAAACCGAAGCCGATCAGATCGGGTACGAGAACTCGGTGGTTCTCCGCGAGCAGGTCGACCACCGGCTGCCACGTGAGGTAGGACGCCCCGATACCGTGGACCAGTACCAGGGGCGAACCATCACCCTCCAGCTCCTGGAAGTGGATCGGTCCCCCGACGTCTATGAAGTGCGACTTCATGGGTGCCCACGGTAGTCATACCGGCGGGCTGCGGCGCGGCGCCAGCCGGTGGGATCGGCCCTCGGTGGCGATGACCAGCAGGGCGAGCAGCAAGAGCGCGAACCCAATCCAGCCGAGGAGGGGAGGGCGCTCGCCGATGACAATTACACCGAGCATCGCGGCCGTGGCCGGCTCACCCAAGCTGAGGGTCGTAGCCGTTGTCGATCTCGTGGTCTTCAGCCCGGAGGCGAACAGGAGGTAGGCGGCTGCCGTGGCGAGGATGCCCAGATGCAGCATCGCGATCCAACCCGATCGTTCTGCGATCCAATCGAGATCGTCGGTCCCAAGCAGCGGCAAGAGGAGCACTGCGGCGATGCCGAAGAAGACAGCGGTGGACCCGACGACGTTGCCTTCCCTGGAGAACTGCCTGGCGGCGATCACGTAGAACGCGTATGCCGTCCCTGCGGCGACGGCGAACAGCACCCCGTCGGCGCTTATCCCAATATCTCTCCCGGCGGCCACCAGCAACGCAACGCCCGCCAGGGCGGTCCCGGTCGCTCCCACCCACCGGCGCGACGGAGGAACCCTGTCGTATCCCCAGGCCAACAGGCCGGCAACCACCGGGGCACTGCCGATAGCGACGATCGTCCCGAGCACAACGCCGGTGCGATCGACGGCGAGAAAGAAGAACGGCTGGTAGGCGGCAATTCCGATGGCGGCCACGAACGTCGCCGGCCGGCGCATCCCGGAGAGACGGCTTAGGTGGCCACCGGCTGCCGCCACGAGGAATAGAGTCGCCGCTCCGATCAAGAGGCGGAGCGATCCAACGGTCAACGGGGTCGCCGCCTCCGGGGCTAGTTCCTGAGCCGTACCTGTTGTTCCCCACAGGATTGTGGCGGACACGATCAGCAATGGTCCCGGGGGGCGGCGCATCGCAACAGCCTTGCAGGTTGTCACCGACTAGAACGAAATGACCCGCTCTGCACCGCTATAGACGTTGAAGGTTCCGTCCCGAACAAACCCAATGACCGTCATGCCGAGTTCGGCGCCGAGTTCTGCGGCGAGCGACGAGGCAGCGGAAACGCCGCAAACAATCGGTATGCCCACGACCGCGGCCTTTTGAACGATCTCGAAGCTGATCCGCCCCGATACGACGAGGATGACGCCATGGAGCGGCCAGCGCCGGCTTGCCATTTCTCCAATCAGCTTGTCGACTGCATTGTGTCTGCCGACGTCCTCGCGGATTGCCAGGAGCTCCCCGTCCGCAGAGAATGCGGCTGCCGCGTGGATGCCACCAGTTCTATCGAACTCGGCCTGTCTCTTTCGCATCATGTCGGGTAGCCGGACCACCGTTGCCCGGTCCACCTCGGGCCCCGAAGCCGCGGCGGGGGCGGCGATGCGCACCGCGTCGATCGACGCCTTGCCGCAGACGCCGCAGGACGACGTGGTGTAGGTGTTGCGTCGAAACTGCTCCGCGTTCACGACAACATCGGGGCGGAGAACGATGTCCCACCGGTCGTCGCCATCTGCACCGGCGGGTTGGATCGTTGTGAACTCGTCTGGATGCAGGACGATGGACTCACTCAGCACGAAGCCGCGAGCCAGCGCTTCGTCGTCTCCGGGCGTGCGCATCAGTACGGCGATCGGCACGTCATTCAGCCGAAACTCGACGGGTTCTTCGACGACGAGAGCGTCGGTTGCCGTCTTCGGTTCACCATTCTCGAATCTGGTTACCAAGCGCTCTGTCGATCCACTCATCAGAAAGAGACCTTAGAGCGGGCGGTTCGGCCGCCTCGACGTATTCGACGACTCAACGATTCTGGACATGTTGGTATCCGAAGCGACCCTTTATACATAGGTGGCCCTCGGTTACCGGATGGTCGCGGGGCGACATCACCTTCACGATCTCGTTGTCTTGGACATGGAGCTCGAGATTGCAGCCCACCCCGCAGTACGGACAGATCGTCGTGACCACAGTCTGGCTGCCCTCGTCCCACGAGCCGGCGCGCCGCATGTCGTATTCCGTCTTCACCATCAAGGCCCCTGTCGGGCAGACTGCAACACAATTGCCGCAGTAGACGCAGGCGGATTCCGGGAGCGCGATGTCGAACTCAGTCGAGATTGTGCTCTCAAAGCCGCGATCTGCGGCTGAGATGGCAAATGTGTTCTGCGCTTCCTCGCCGCAAGCGGCAACGCATTTGTAGCACAGGATGCACTTCGCATAGTCGCGGATGTAGAGATCGTCTTGGACCTTCACCGGCTGATCGACCGTAGCCGCTTCAGGGCCGAAACGCTGGGGGTCGACGCCGTAGCGGTCCATCCACCGAACGGTCACATCATCGACCAGCGACATGTCGACCGATGAAGCCAGCAACTCGAATACCAGCCGACGGTTGCTGGCCACGCGGTCGTTCTCGGTGACGACGTTGAGCCCATCACTGACCTCGCGGGAGCATGCAGGAACGAGTGTGCGCGACCCCTCCACCTCGACCATGCAGACGCGGCAAGCGTTTGCCGGCGTGATGCCATCGAGATAGCAAAGCGTTGGAATGTCGATTGCCGCGCCCCGGCAGGCATCGAGGATTGTGCTGCCGACAGGAGCGCTGACCGATGTGCCGTCGACGGTGAGGTCGACCAGGGGACGTGGCTCAGGGAGGGCTGTCGACGTCACGTCGTCTCCCCGATCAGACCCTGCCTGATGGCGGATTGGACCGCCCACGATGCAGCGTGGCCGAAGCCACAGATAGACGAGTCGCTCATTACCAGCGCGAGGTCTTCGAGTATCCGTGTCTCATCCGTCCCTCCCGCGGCGAGGCGAATCAGCGATTCCTCCTGGCGCATCGTGCCCACTCGACACGGAACACACTGACCACACGATTCGTCTCTGAAGAAGGCACCGATCCTCACCAGGAGGTCTGTGAAGTCGGTGTCCGAGTTGAAAACCATCACGACGCCAGAACCGAGCGAAGCGCCGGCAGCGGCGGTGGCTTCAAAGGTCAGCGACAAGTCGAGCTGATCCTGCGTCAGGAACGTCCCGGCTGCTCCACCTACCAGTGCAGCACGGAACTTGCCGGTAGTCCCTCCCGCGGATTCGATGAGCTCTCGCAGTGTTGCTCCAAACTCGACCTCATATGCACCCGGCTTGGCAACGTGTCCGGACAAGCAGAAGATCTTGGTTCCGGTTGACTCGGGTGTACCGGTGTCGGCAAACGCGGCACCGCCCTCTCGGATGATTGGCAGGATGTTTGCCAGGGTCTCGACGTTGTTGATCAACGTGGGCTTGCCGAACAGTCCGGCCTGCGTGGGAAAAGGCGGCTTCTGGCGCGGCTCCCCGCGGTAACCCTCGATCGAGTTGAAGAGCGCGGTCTCCTCACCACAGATGTAGGCTCCGGCGCCGCGTCGGACCTCGATGTCGAAGTTGAACTCCGTCCCTATGACATTGGAGCCGAGATAGCCTCTCGACCTCGCCTGGGCTGCAGCAGCCTCAAATCGTGCTTGTGCGAGCGGATACTCTCCACGGACGTAGAACCAGCCTTGTTCGGCGCCCACCGCTAGCCCAGCGATCGTCATCGCCTCGACGATCGGAAACGGGTCGGACTCGATGAGGATGCGGTCCTTGAACGTGCCCGGCTCGGACTCGTCTGCGTTGCACACAACGTACTTGGTGTCGGCGGCCTCGTTGGCTACCGCGGCCCACTTGATCCCGGCCGGGAAAGCAGCTCCACCGCGTCCCCGGATGTTCGATTTGGTCACCTCTTCGATGACGGCTGGGGCGCCAATGCGAATGGCGCGTTCGAGCGCCAGATACCCACCGGCATCCAGATAGGCGTCGATACTGGTTGGGTCGATGATGCCGACCCGCTGCATGATTTGGGTTTGACCGTCCGCGGCCGGCTGACTCGGAATGGGGAGCGGGTCGCCGTCGGCACTCAGCAGGTCGAGGACGGCATCGGCGTTTGCCGGCGCTGTGACCAAGTCCGTCTGGCCCGCCAGCTGGAGGAACACGGCCGGGGCGTTGTCGCATTGACCAAGGCACGGGCTGGGGCGGACGTCCTCGCGTGAACCGAGCTCGTCGAGGATCTCCTTGGCTCCGAGGTTGCGACATGCAATGTCATCGCACACGTGGGCGATCCGCCCCGGTTGTTCCTCGGTGGCGATCAACGAGTAGAACGAAGCCACCCCGTGTGCATCGGCCGGTGGCACGCTCAACCTCTCCGACACGTAGTTGAGGGCGCCGTGGCTGACGAATCCGATCTCGTCCTGCAGCACCCAGAGAGCGGGAAGAAGCAGGTGGCGCTTCTCTGCAGCGGCGTGGAAGCCGCCAAACGCAACGCGTCCGTCTAGTTCGGATCGCTCGCCACCCTCCCAGGCCGAAACGGGTTCGCCGAGCAGCGCATCCACCGCAGCCCGCTCGGGTGCCGTCGCCACATCGGCCGTCAGGTGTAGCTCGATACCAGACCTCCCTCGCGGGCAACACCCTAATTGGTTGCGGAAGACCCTGGGGTAGAGCGTCCGGCCGGCGGTGCCCGCTCGAGGAGCGTGCGTGTATGCTCGCTACGCAGGAGGGAGGTGAGATGTACAAGAGATTGACCCATCCCCTGGTGAGGCGGAACGGGGATTTGCAGCGGGCGACGTGGGACGAAGCACTCGATGCTGTGGCCGCTGGGCTGGCAGAGTATCGAGGTAGCGAGTTCGGCATGTTCAGTTGTTCGAAGGCCACAAACGAGACGAACTATCTGGCGCAGAAGTTCACCCGCGTTGTGATGGCATCGCACAACGTCGATAGCTGCAACCGCACTTGACACGCTCCCTCCGTCGTCGGTCTGGCGACTGTGTTAGGAGCAGGGGGCGGCACCTCCTCATATGAAGAGATCGAGACGGCAGAACTCATCCTGCTGTGGGGTTCGAACGCGCGGGAAGCGCACCCGATCTTCTTCCATCACCTACTGAAGGGCGTACGCAACGGCGCCAAGATGTATGCGATCGACCCGCGGCGGACGACATCAGCCCAGTTCGCCGATGTGTGGCTCGGGATCGACGTCGGCTCTGACATCGCTCTCGCCAATGCGATGGGCCGTGAGATCATCGCGGCCGGGCTCACCAACCAAGACTTCATCCGCCACTCCACCTCGGGTTTCGATGAGTACGCCGCCCTCGTGGATTCATACACCCTGGAGCGGGGCGAGCAGATCACCGGCATCCCGGCCGGCGTCATTCGCCAGCTGGCCCACGACTATGCGACAGCTTCGACAGCTCAGCTGTGCTGGACACTCGGCATCACAGAGCACCACAACGCCACTGACAATGTCTTCTCGCTCATCAACTTGGCCCTGCTCACCGGTCACGTGGGGCGTTACGGGTCGGGGCTGGTGCCCATCCGGGGTCAGAACAACGTACAGGGTGGCGCCGACGTAGGCGGTCTGCCCAACAAGCTTCCCGGTTATCAGAACGTCGAGGATCCGGAGCACCTCGCGAAGTTCAACGCCATATGGAACGTCGACATGCCTGATCAGAATGGTTGGCACATCTCGCTGATGTTCGACGCGATGGAGCGCGGCGATCTGAAGGCGCTGTACGTGTTGGGGGAGAACCCGGCCCAATCCGAGGCGGACAGCCAGCGGGCAGTGCGGTGTCTCGAGGGTCTCGACTTCATGGTTGCTCAGGACATTTTCCTGACCAGGACGGCGGAGCTGGCCGACGTCGTGCTTCCGGCTTCCGCAAGCTGGGCGGAATGCGACGGGACGGTCACTTCATCGGAACGGCGCACCCAACGGGTGCGGAAAGCGCTCGATCCTCCCGGCGAGGCCAAGGACGACATCGAAATCCTGCCGCTTCTTGCCCGACGTATGGGGCACGAGTGGCCGGTTCTGTCTGCAGAGCAGGTCTGGGAAGAGGTGCGAGCCGTCTCCCCGATGCACGCCGGTATGTCATATCGCCGTCTCGAAGAGCTGGGTGGTCTGCAGTGGCCCTGCCCGAGCGAGGACCATCCTGGAACCCAGTTCTTGCATGCTTGGTTGTGGGAAGAGCCTCTGCCACGGGAGCCGGCGCCCTTCACGCCGACAGAGTTCGTGCCTCCGCTAGATGAGCTAACCGAGGAGTACCCGATGCGGCTCACGACGGGAAGGAAGCTCGACTCGTACAACACCGGTGTTCAGAGTGGAGGGTACGAGCCTCCGAAGCGTCTGGGCGGCGTTATCGAGCTTGCACCAGAAGATGGTGCCAGCTACGGGGTGCTCGAAGGGGAGACCGTTCGAATCACGTCGCGTCGCGGCAGTATCGAGGCGCCGGTGCGCTTCCACGACAGCCTCCGCCCCGGGCTTGCGTTCATGTCGCTGCACTTCCCCGACGAGACAGACGTGAACGTGCTCACCAATGACTTCTGGGATCCCAAGGCGGGCACTGCCGAGTTCAAAGCAACCGCAGTACGCATCGAGAAGGTCTGAAGATTACCCGCCGGGGAGAGGTGGCGACCGATCCCTACGCTCGACCCAGCACCAGTGCGAGCAGTGCCATGCGGACATACATCCCGTATTCCATTTGGCGGAAGTACGCGGCACGGGGGTCATTGTCGACGGCGGTCGATATCTCACCGACACGCGGCAAGGGATGCATGACGATCATGCGCTCCTTGGCGCCGGCGAGGGTGTCTGGCGTGATCACGTACGAGTCCTTGACCATGTCGTATTCGCCGGGAACGTCGAAACGCTCCTTCTGGATCCGGGTGACATAGAGAACGTCCGTGGCGCTGAGTACTTCGTCGAGGTTCTCGGTTTCGTATTGGTCGATACCGGCCGCGTCGATCTCCTTCATCAGCATTTCCGGCATCTGCAGGATGTCGGGCGAGACGTAGTTGATCTTGACGTCGAAGAGTGTGAGCAGCTTGGCGAGCGAGTGGACGGTGCGGCCGTACCTCAGGTCTCCGAGCATGGTGACGGTGAGGCCGTCCATCCCTCCCATCTCCTCGCGGATGGTGTACGCGTCCAGTAGGGCTTGAGTGGGGTGCTCGCCGGGGCCGTCGCCTGCGTTGATGACTGGTTTTGCGGCAGCGGCTGCGGCGCGGGCGGCGGCGCCCTCCTCGGGGTGTCGCAGCACGATGGCGTCGGTGTAGGACTCCATGGTGCGAACCGTGTCCTCGAGCGTCTCGCCCTTCGACACCGAGGAGTAGGTGACGTTGTTGATCTGGACGACGCTGCCCCCGAGGCGCTCGATTGCAGCCACGAATGACGATGAGGTTCGGGTCGACGGTTCGTAGAACAGATTGGTCAAGACCTTGCCCTTGAGCAGGTCGAAGGTACCGATGCGTTCGACCATTCCGTACATCTCATGAGCGACCTCGAAGATCGTCTCCAGGTCTTCTCGATCAAACTGTGAGACCGAGAGTATGTCTTGACCGAAGAATCGCGGATCCCGTTTCTCGCCGAAAGGGAGGTGCTCTGTCATCCGCCGCGTTGTCATCCCACTTGCTCCTTGTTCCTCTTTTAGGCGGCCAGCAACCGCCTTGTGACCGGCCGAATCCGGACAGAAAAAAAGCCGCCCCCCAGGACGGCAACGTTCCGGGTTACGGCAACTTCATACATCGACGCAGCACTGTAGCCGTCCGAGGTGGTCGGGGGCAACGCTTAATGCTCGCGAAGTCGACCAGCAGGTCGAATCAGTCGTCGATACCCAGTACTTCCTTTGTCAGGCGTGCCGCCGAATTGGCATCTGGGGCATAACCGTCTGCCCCGACCTCGTCGGCGTACGCCTGGTCCAGGAGAGCACCGCCAACAAGAATCTTCACCCGGTCGCGGAGACCTGCATCTTCAATAGCGCCGATGTTGCGGCCGATCTCGCGCATGGTTGTGGTGAGAAAGGCGCTCATGCCGACCGCATCGGGCTCGTGGGCCGTGATCGCCTCCACGAACGCGTCGGCGGGCACGTTGACGCCGAGGTCGATGACTTTGAATCCGGTGCTTTCCAGCATGGCGTTGCACAGGTTCTTCCCGATATCGTGGATGTCGCCGGCGACGGTGCCCATCACGAAGGTACCGATCGGTTTCCTGGCTGAGTCGGCCAGGAGCGGGCGCACGAGGTCCATACATGCCTGCATCGCATTGGCGGACATCAACATCTCGGGAAGGAAGTACTCGCCCGCCTCGAAGCGGCGACCCACCTCGCGCAATGCCGGCACCATGCTTTCGTAGACAAGGGCCATGGCTTCTATGTCCGCCTCGAGCCCGGCTCGGGTTCCTTCTGTCGCCCCGGTGGGGTCGCCGTCTAGGACGCAGTCATGGATACGGGCGAGGATGTCTTCACGACTACTCAATGTTGCTCCGTTCACAGTTCGAGCGGGTAATGGCCGAACTCTTCGACCGCATCGACCATGGCCAGTACGTTCTCTGCCGGCACGTCGTTCATCACCGTGTGCACGGCTCCGATCATGAGGCCCCCGTCTTGTCCCAGCGCCTCGATGATTCGTCTTGTTTCCTGGCGAACCTCTTCGGGGGTTCCCTGAGGCAGAACCCTTGCGGTGTCCATTCCGCCGCAGAAGATGATGTCGTCACCAAAGCGCTGCTTGAGTTCGGTCAGGTTGGACATCTTGCCTGCCGAGGTCTGGATCGGATTGAGGATGTCGACCCCCATCTCGATGAAGTCGTCGATAAGAGGAAAGACATCTCCGTCGGTGTGGAACATGACCTGGGCGCGGGTGTGCTGTTTGATGAACTGGATGTAGTCGGCGTGAACCGGTTTGAGCATTTGGCGGTACATGGCAGGAGACATGAGCAAGCTCTCCTGGGTGCCCAGGTCGTCACCTATCTTGATGATGTCGACGTTGTCGCCCAGCTCTTCGAGGAAGTGGAGCATGAGTTCCTTGCAAAGCTCCTCGATGCGCCACAACAGCGCCTCTGCGAAGTCGGGGTACATCGCCATGTTCATGAGGAACGTGTCCATGCCCTGCATCGCAAAGGCGCGTTCTAGCGGAAACAGCAGCCAAGGCGTGGCCATGATCGCGTATTGGTTCTCCAAGGCGAGCCTCGCGGCGCGTTCCCCTACGTGTGCGACTCGCGTGGGGTCGTGCATGTCCGGCCACGGGTAGTCCTCGATCTCCGCGATGCTGGTTGCCGCCTTCAGCGGCTCGACCATCGGGAACCACTCTCCTGGTGTGATCTCCTTCGCCCCTGACCCCCACGAGTTGATGTAGTCACTGTGAGGCTCGCGAGCTCGATTCCGCTCGAGGACCCAGTCGGGCTCCAAATCCCACACACCCCGGACGTCGGTACCCAGTCGCTGCAGAGTCGCCTCATCGGGGTCGGCTGTCCCCAGTTCCGGCCAGTCGTACAGGTACCGATCCTCGGCGACGATGCCGACGAGTTGCTTGATCTCCCGGTACGTCCGCATCTTGATACCGGTTGCGTTACTGACGCCGAGAACAATGGGTACTCGGTCCGGCTCCCGGTGATCGATCGTTGCTAGCACCCTCTCTCGCGGTGTCATCGACATATCAAGCTCCTGAAGGGGCGGTGCGACGTGCTCCGAGTCTACAGCCGGCAGTCACGGCGGATTCTTCGGCGATTGATCCGTAACCGTGGTGGCCTCACAAGTCGCGGCAGAGTTTGACTCGGAATCCCATATTGATATGATCAATACAGAGTCCTGGTCGGTCTGGGAGAACGGCAGCATGAGTTCGCACGTTGAGACACCCTCCTTCCCTCGTCCTGCTGTCGGCGTCGTGGTCATCGATCGTGGTTCCTTGCTCCTGGTGCAGAGGTCCAAAGAGCCGTTTCGCGGCTACTGGGCCGTACCCGGCGGCAAAGTGAGGTGGGGAGAATCCTTGCGCTCCGCGGCCGCGCGTGAAGTTCGGGAAGAGACGGGCCTAGTTGCCGAAATCGGCGACGTCATCTGGGTCGGCGAAACCATCAGTGGCGAGCCCGGTGCGCCGTCGCATCACAACGTGCTCATCGACTTCCAGGCGTCGCTGGTAGGCGGTGAGCTCGCTGCGGGCAGCGACGCAGCGGATGCCATCTTCGTCCCGATCGACAAGGCGCGCGATCTTCCGTTGACACCGACCATGTATGAACTCTTGGACCTGATTGACCCGCCTCCGGTGTACTACGTCACGCCCGGTGGCGGGAACAAAGAACGCGAGAACCCGGCAAGGAGATCACATGTCACCCAAAGCCCCCGTCCCGTCAGATCTTGAGATCGCCCAATCCGCCACCATCAGGCCCATAGCTGAGATTGCCGAGAGCATCGGGATCGGTCCGGATGACCTCATTCCCTACGGATCTACCAAGGCGAAGGTCCACCTGGACATCCTGCCCAAGCTGGTCGATCGCCCTCTCGGCAAGTATGTCGATGTCACCGCCATCACCCCGACGCCCCTGGGCGAGGGCAAGACGACAACCGGAATCGGCCTGACGCAAGGCTTGGGAGCGATCGGGAAGAACGCTATCGCCTCGATTCGCCAGCCGAGCATGGGCCCCACCTTTGGTATCAAGGGCGGTGCCGCCGGGGGTGGCTACAGCCAAGTGATACCGATGGAAGATTTCAACCTTCATCTCACGGGCGATATCCATGCCATCTCTGTTGCCCACAACCTCGTATCGGCTGCCATCAGTGCGCGGCGCTATCACGAGCGCGCCCACAGCGACGCGAGGCTCGAGGAACTCGGCCTCAAACGGTTGGACATCGACCTCTACGAGCAGACCTGGAACCGCGTGGTCGACGTCAACGACCGGGCCCTGCGCAACATCATCGTTGGTCTCGGAGGGAAGATCGACGGTCGCCCCCGCGAGACGGGGTTCGACATCACGGTTGCCAGCGAGCTCATGGCGATCCTCGCCCTCGTAGACGGCGACAGTTACGCATCTGCGTTGCGCAATCTGCGCGAGCGATGCGGCAGGATCGTCATCGGCCCCAGCCGCTCCGGCGACCCCATCACGTTGGAGGATCTCAGCGTGGCCGGTGCAGTAACGGTGTTGATGAAGGATGCATTGCATCCCAATCTCATGCAGACCCTGGAGGGGCAAGCGGCATTCGTCCATGCGGGTCCGTTTGCCAACATCGCCCACGGCAATTCGTCGATCCTGGCCGACCGGGTTGCGCTTCGGCTGGGCGACTATGTCGTGACCGAATCCGGCTTTGGTGCCGATATCGGGATGGAGAAGTTCCTCAACATCAAGTGCCGGGTCTCGGGGCTGGTGCCCGACTGCATCGTGCTCGTCGCCACCGTGCGAGCTCTGAAGACTCACGGCGGCGGACCCAAGGTGGTTCCCGGCAAGCCGCTGGACAAGGTCTACAAAGAGGAGAACCTGTCGTTGCTCCACGCCGGCATGTCCAACCTCGAAGCGCACATCGGCAATGCCCGCAAGTTCGGGGTACCGGTTGTCGTGGCAGTCAACACCTTTGCTACCGACACGGCGGCGGAGGTCGATCTCGTGAAGGAACTGGCGCTCAAGGCGGGTGCTTTCGCCGCCGTCACGGCAGACCCGTGGGGAGGCGGGGGACCAGGGTGTACCGAACTTGCCGAAGCAGTCGTCGCAGCCTGCGAGGAGGACACCAACTTCGACTTCCTCTACCCGCTCAATCAGAGCATCGAGGAGAAGATCACTACGATCGCAACCGAGATCTACGGTGCTGCGGGGATAGAGCTGAGTGCCAAGGCAAAGAAGCAGATCGCCAGTTACGAGAAGAACGGTTTTGGCTATCTGCCCATCTGCATGGCCAAGACCCACCTCAGCATCAGCCACGATCCTTCCTTGAAGGGTGCGCCGACCGGCTACATCATGCCGGTGCGTGAGGTGCGCGCTTCGGTTGGCGCCGGCTTCATCTACCCAATCATCGGAGCGATGCGTACGATGCCGGGGCTGGGGACCAAGCCCGCCTACATGAATGTTGACGTCGATGAGCAGGGCAACGTAGTGGGGCTGTTTTGACAGGCATCGAGTGACGCCCGCCTGGGTCCCGCTGGGTTGTAGAGCGTTCGCCGGTGTGCAGGAACGGAACGTTGGCTCGCGTCACCCGTTGCCGTCTGAACGAGAAAGCTAGGTTGCCGCATGGTGATTCTCTTCGCTTCGGTCGCTGCCTTTCTGTTTGCAGCCGGTAGCGTCACCGCAAAACGCGGAATGCAGAACACCAACGCGGTATCGGCGCTACTCGTCTCCTCCGGGGTGGCTGCAGTGCTCTTGGCCGCGGCAACGGCTTTCAGCATTCCCGACAGTGTCACTTTCCGATCTGTCCTCTTCTTTGTCGCTGCCGGCTTGGTCGGCGACGGAATTGGCCGCTTCACGATGCTCGGGGCGGTCGACCGGTTGGGTCCCTCCATTGCGATACCAATCCAAACGGCTGCGTATCCGTTGGTCGCGGTGTTAGGCGGAATCATCGTTCTTTCCGAGTCGGTCAACGCAGTGCAGGTCGTCGGTGCGGTGACCGTCGTGGCGGGGGTGTGGGTTCTGCTCTTTGATCGACCAGCCGCACCCAGCGGGGCTTCCAACCCCGCAGTCCAAGCGCCGCCCCGGGCAGCTTGGGTGGTGCTGGCACTGCCGGCGATTGCCGGGATTGCGTTTGCGGCATCCGACCTGCTGCGGAAGACGGGCCTCGATGAGACCCCGAACCCAGCATTTGGAGCACTGGTCGCCGTAGCCGGAATGCTCACCCTGATTTCCGTCGGGGCGTTGGTCGTGCCCCGGATGCGAGAGCGCATCCACGTCGGTCAAGGTTGGAGCTGGTTGGTGGTAGCAGGTGTATGTTTCGCGGGAGGGCTGCTTGCGGTATTCGAGGCCCTCGAGACGGGCGCGGTATCCGCCATTGGCCCTATCATCGCGGCACAACCTCTGGCCGTGGTTGCGTTGTCATGGATGCTCTTGCACAACATCGAACGTATCACTTTGCGCATGGTGATTGGGGCCGTGCTGGTGGTCGGTGGTGTCATTGCGATTGCGGTTGCTTCCTGATGCGTGGGAGGGGAGAACGAGCGTACTTTCCGCCCCATATATTGGCAGACAAGTATTTGGCACATCAATGTTTGATGGCTAGGTTTCCACTTCAACAAAGCTTCGGATCAGCACAGATCACCAGACCTCTTTACCGATCACGCACAAGCGAATAGGGACAAAGGAGGTTCAGGCGGAAGGCTGCAAGTTGGCCCTCGCCGGAGCCTCTGTCATATGCAACGGACACATTGGAGGATTGGAAGTGAAGAAAGCAATTCGGGCTCTTGTGTTACTGCTAGCGCTGGCGATGCTGGCGACGGCCTGCGGTGACGACAGCGATAGCGCTGACGAAACCACGGCTGCGCCGGAAACTACAGCCGCGGCGGAAACCACAGCTGCGCCGGAAACGACTGCGGCGCCGGAGACGACCGAGGCAACCGAGACGACTGAGGCGATGGCCGATGCTCCGTCGGAACTCAACGTCGGGATGATTCTGCTCGGTGTTGCCGAGGAGCCCTGGTATTCGACGATGATCGATTCGATCGGTCGTGTCACCGAGGAAAAGCCACACGGGCTGGATATCGGCCTCGAGGTGTTTGAGAACATCGCCTATGCCGACGGCGAGCGGATCATTCGCGATCTGGCGGCGTCGGGCAAGTACCAAATCATCCTGGCTCACAGTGCCTACTCGGATGGTGTTGCCGCCGTGAAGGATGAGTTCCCCGACATCGTGTTTGCCTTCTCCGGCTCCGGCAACGACCCGGTCGGCGGTAATGGGTACTGGCTCGACGTTTGGGTGCATGAGCCTGCGTACCTGGCCGGCATAGTCGCAGGGATGATGACCGAGACCAACACCATCAGCGGTGTTGCGGCGTTCCCGTTCCCGAACGTGAACGGCCCGTTGAACGCCTGGGTCGAGGGGGCCAGGTCCGTCAATCCTGACATCGAGGTGACCGTCAACTACATCGAGAGCTGGTTCGATCCGGCGACCGCCAAGGAATCAGCGGTGGCGCAGATCGCGGCAGGCTCGGACATGGTGTACATGGAGCGGTTCGGACCTCTCGAAGCAGTACAAGAGGCCGACGGCGTGTATTCGTTCGGGCACTTCTCAGACCAGATCGCGCTCGATCCATCGCTCGTATTGACGAGCCCGGTGGCGAAGTGGGATCCGGCGTTCATGACGCTCGTGGACGAGTGGTACGCGCATGTAACCGAAGGTGCGGCGTACGATGCTCCCATGGAGCGGATCATGTTCTTCATGCCTGAAGGTGGCGCCGACATCGGTGCCATCAGCGACACCGTGCCGGCTGATGTTCAGGCCGCGGTGGATGAAGCCAGGGACAAGATTCTCTCAGGCGAGCTGGTTATCGAATTCAACGACGCACCACCCGAGTAGAAGTCAAGACAGGGGTG